>JBATNV010000285.1:0-30716 GCA_049290495.1 Gammaproteobacteria bacterium
TTGAAGCCTACCGGCACCTGGTCTATGAGACCCCGGGATTCAGCGATTATTTTTTTTCTGCCACACCGATTCGCGAGATCGCCGAACTCAAGATCGGCTCGCGGCCACCGGCGCGAGCGCGACAGGATGGCGGGGCCCTGCGCATAGAGGATCTGCGTGCGATTCCCTGGACCTTCTCATGGGGTCAGTGTCGGGTAGCATTACCCGGTTGGGCCGGCTTCGGAACGGCGGTGGAGCGCTACCTGGGCGATGGCACTAAAAGCCTGCGTCGGCTCGCAATGCTGCAACGGATGTACCGGCAGTGGCCGTTCTTTCGCACGCTGCTGTCGAATATGGACATGGTGCTCGCGAAGAGCGATCTGCGCATCGCTGCGCGCTATGTCGAGCTGGTCGAGGACAAGCGCCTCGGTAAACGCCTGTTTGGCGCTATTGAGGCCGAGTGGCAGCGTAGCAGCAAGGCGCTGGAAATGATTACCGGCGAGTCGCGACGACTGGCCGGCAATTCCGCGCTGGCGCGTTCGATCGAGCATCGCTTTCCCTATCTGGACCCACTCAACCATCTGCAGGTGGAACTGATTCGCCGCTACCGCAGCCGCGGTGACACCGACCCTGAGGCTGAGCGCGTACGCATCGGTATCCATATCTCCATCAACGGAGTGGCTGCCGGTCTGCGGAATACCGGGTGACAGCCAGTACTGAATCCGTGGCTGTCAGCGGCCGTACCGTGACGCCGGCCTACTGGTCACAGGACGCGACAGAGCTCATCCGTGAGCTGACGAGCAGTACCGATGGCCTGTCGGCCGATGAAGCGGCGGTGCGGCTGCGCCGGCTTGCCGGGCACGGCATACGCGAATCCACTCGCACGTCGGCCGCCCGCCTGCTGATGCGCCAACTGGCGAGTCCGCTGGTCCTGATCCTGATCCTTGCTGCGGCGATTTCGCTTTTCGTTCGCGAGCTGGTTGATGCCTCGATCGTGCTCGCGATCGTCTTTGGCAGTGTCCTGCTCGGTTTTCTGCAGGAATACCGGGCCTCGACGGCCATTGCCGGTTTGCGTCAGCGTCTCGCCTTGACTGTGCGGGTCAGACGCGATGCGGTGGTATCCACCGTGCCCGCAGCCACGGTAGTGCCTGGAGATGTGGTGTTGCTGGCGGCCGGAAACCTGATTCCGGGTGACGGCGTGATTCTCGCGGCGCGGGATTTCCTGGTGACCGAGGCGAGCCTGACCGGTGAATCGTTTCCGGTTGAGAAACGACCCGGCACGGTGGCTGCGGATATGCCATTGGCAGGCCGTATCAATAGCGTGTTCCTCGGTACCTCGGTGCGTAGCGGGACCGCTGAAGTACTGATTGTGCAGACCGGTCGCGATACGCAATTCGGTGCGATCGCTGCACGTCTGGCAGCCAATGCTCCCGAGACCGACTTTGCACGCGGCATACGGCAATTTGGCTATCTGCTGGTGCGCGTGATGCTCGGCATGGTGGTGTTTGTGCTGGTTGTGAACCAGTGGCTGGGCCGGCCGGTGCTCGAGTCCTTGCTGTTCGCCATGGCGCTGGCAGTCGGCATGTCGCCCGAACTGCTGCCGGCAATTGTCAGTGTGACGCTGTCGCGCGGTGCCAGGCGGATGGCCGCGGAGGGCGTCATCGTTGCGCGCCTCGAGGCCATCGAAAATCTGGGTAGCATGGATATCCTGTGTACCGATAAAACCGGGACGCTGACTGCCGGTGTCGTGGCACTCAATGCGGCGCTGGGTCCTGCTGGTGAGGCAGATCCGACCGTCCTGCAGTTTGCCTACCTCAACGCTGTTTTCGAGACCGGTATCGACAATCCACTCGATGCCGCTGTCGTTGCTGCGGGTGAGCACGCCGGACTTGCCACCACTGGCTACAGCAAGATTGATGAAATCCCGTACGACTTTATCCGCAAGCGACTGACGATCGTGACGGCTGTGCCTGGCGAGGCGGCCAGCCATCTGCTCATCACCAAGGGTGCTTTCGGAAATGTGCTGGAGATCTGCAGCACCTTCACGCAGGGTGCGGCGGAACTGCCACTGGACACGGCCAGTCGCGCTGCGCTGGAAGCGTTTTTCAGGTGCCGGAGCGAGGAGGGTTATCGGGTACTGGCGCTGGCGATAAAGCGCTTCCCGGCGCGAGATCGCTATACACGCGAGGACGAGACGGGGCTGAATCTGGCCGGATTCCTGTTGTTTCAGGATCCGCCAAAGCCGGCCGCAGCGCAGACCATTCGCGACCTTGCGGCACTCGGTATCCGTACCAAGGTCATCACCGGTGACAATCGCTACGTTGCGGCCCACCTCGCAGCCAGTATCGGCTTCGACCCGCGCGCCATGCTGACCGGCGCCGAGATCGCGACCATGAAGGACGAGGCGCTGTGGCATTACGCCGAAACCACCGAGCTGTTTGTCGAAGTTGACCCGCAACAAAAGGAACGGATTGTCCGCGCCCTGCAGCACAGGGGGCACTCGGTCGGTTACCTCGGCGACGGCATCAACGATGCGCCTGCCCTGCATGCGGCGGATGTCGGTATTTCGGTCGACCAGGCTGTGGATGTGGCGCGCGAGAGCGCCGACGTTGTCCTCCTGGAGCCTGATCTCGATGTGCTGCGGAAGGGTGTGGAGGATGGACGCCGGACCTTTGCCAATACCCTCAAGTACATCAGCATTACCACCAGTGCCAATTTCGGCAATATGGTGAGCATGGCGCTGGCAACGCCCTTGCTGCCGTTTCTACCGCTCGCTGCCAAGCAGATCCTGCTGAATAATTTTCTCTCCGATGTTCCCGCGTTATTTATCTCGACGGACAACGTGGATGCGAAGCGCTTGACGCAGCCGCAGCGCTGGCGTGTTGCTGATGTGCAGCGTTTCATGCTCGTCTTTGGCCTGATCAGCACGATCTTCGACCTGGCGACTTTCGGTCTGCTGTGGAAGCTGTTCGACGCAGACCAGCCCACCTTTCAGACCGCCTGGTTTGTGGTCTCGCTGCTCACCGAGCTGGCGGTGGTGCTGGTTTTGCGCACGCGGATATCTGTATTCCGAAGTCGCCCGAGCCGCCTGCTTTTATGGTCTACGCTGATTGTCAGCGTGGTCGCCCTGGCCATTCCCTGGCTTGGTGCGCCCTCGACCCTGTTCGGCTTCGTGCCCTTGCCGGTGGCCATTGCCACCACCATGGTCTGCATCGTCGTGGCATATGCCGCCAGTACGGAGCTGGCCAAGATCCGCTATTTTCGTCACAGGACCGATTGAACTGTGCGCGGCGGCGGTGGTCAATCCAGCATGTACTACGGCGAGCGTTTCAACAGCATCAGCCACCTGGTCGGGGCGGGGCTGGCCGTGACCGGCAGCATAGTGCTGATTACGATTGCCGCCCGCCTCGGCGACCCCTGGAAGATCGTGAGCTTCAGCATCTACGGCGCGATGCTGGTGGCGCTGTATGTCTTCTCGACGGTCTATCACAGCGTGCGCGGCCGGGCTAAAGACATTCTCAGAAAGCTAGACCACTGTGCGATCTATATGCTGATTGCGGGCACCTACACGCCCTTTGCGCTGGTGTCACTGCGCGGTAGCTGGGGCTGGTGGCTGCTCGGTATCGTGTGGAGCCTGGCGCTGATCGGCATTGTGCAGGAGCTTTGGCTCGGCAACCGTACCCGCGTTCTTTCCTTAATCCTCTATGTGCTCATGGGCTGGCTGGCGCTGGTCGCGGTGGTGCCGCTATGGCACGCGCTCACGCCGCCGGGTTTCGCCTGGCTGCTGGCAGGCGGTGCGTTATACACCGGCGGCTTGGTCTTTTATGCGACCGATCACCGGCTGCGGCATGGTCACGGTGTGTGGCACCTGTTCGTGGTCGGTGGCAGCGGTTGTCACTTCTATACGATCCTGTCCTACGTCGTCTGACAAGCAGTCCGGCCTGCCGTAACATCGGCTGCTGATGGCCATGTTTCGGGGGACGCATGACGGCGCAATTTTCGTTTGATCCACCGCAGGTCTACCGCGGCAGCTGGGAGGACTACGCCGTACTCGGCGTCATGCTGGCTGCTTCCGTGCTCGCACAGCTGTTTCTCGCCGAACGCAACAGGCATCCGGACAACGTGCACAGTCCGCGGCTGGCGTGGATGCGTGCGCTGCTCTATTTCAGCGTGATCCTGGTGATCAGCTGGGCAACCGGGGTGCTGAAAGTACTGGTGCATGCGCCGGCGATTCCCTCAGATGATTTCGCGAGCTCACTGTGGCGGGTTCTCACCGGTGTCTGGCTGTTCGCCCTGGTCTGGGGCTATGTGTACTGGTGGCCGCGCGGCACGCTGACTTACGACCGCAAGCTTTATCTGCTGCCGCAGATCATGTTCGGACTCGCCTGGGGGTTTACTTCAGGCCAGCTGACGCTGGCCATGTGGGCGGTGATCGAGGAGTTCGGTTTCGCCCGCTGGGGTACCGCGCTGCTGGTGTTCTTTGTACTGGCCGGCTACGGACAGATCTATCAGTCGGGCTGGTGGGATATCCAGGTCTCACCACCACACAACATCCGCGCCACCAATGCCAAAAAAGTGCTGTTCGGACACATGCCGTTTCTGGCTATCGCACTCCTGCACTTCACGCTGTTCGGTAATGCACTTTTGTTCGTCGCGTTTCATGCTGCGGCGCTGGCCTGTTCGGCAGTCGCGATGCGTTTCCCGCCCTTCTGGGAAAAAGACGGACCGGTGGTGTCGAAGGAAACTGCACTCGGCGTCTGACGCGAGAACTCAGATATCCGGACTGGCGAGAAAGCCTGGATGGTCGCGCTCGATGCGCTCGCGCAATGGCGCGGGAATATCGGCGGGGCCCGCGATCTTCCGGCCGATGATCTCCGAAAGCACGTAGCCCTCGTCGGCATCCATGCCCATCCAGGGATAGAAGCTCCACATCGTGGTGTGACTCATGGTGGCCGGCACGACGCTGAGCCGCGGATTGTTTACATCCGCCAGCGATGCGCAGAAATGCGTCACTTCCACGGGTTCGCCGGCCAGGCCCTTCGGTGCGCCGACCCGTCCCTCAAAGGCTGCGCTTGGTGTAAGGGTTGGTCCAGGTGTCGAGAAATGCATCGGAATCGGCGTCGATGTAGTAGCCGGCCTCGCTCATCTTCGATACCCAGAGGCCGTCCGGCGATCGACTGAGACGGTTGAAGCCGATGCCGATGCCGCTGATGCGCATCAGGCGTTTGGCAATCTCGCCCGGGCGCTTGCCCAGCACTTCGCCCTGCCACCACCAGAGCACCGGCTCGCCGTCACTGCGCGCACGGATGCGGGCGAGGGCGGCCACCGGCTGTGCGGCTGAGATTGTCATCGCATCCTGGTTCGATTAAATACAGAATCGGAGTCTCGTCGAGGCAAGCGATGTGAATAAGGTGCATCGCTCAGGGTAACCACAATGCGCGCAATGGTTCTTGAGCAGATCAGCAGTCTGGCAGACAACGCCACGCCGCTGAAACCTTGCGAGCTGCCGGAACCGGTTGCCAAGGAAGGCCAGATCCTGATCAGGGTGTCCGCCTGCGGCGTGTGCCATACCGAACTCGATGAGATCGAAGGCCGCCTGTCGCCGCCGCAACTGCCGATCATATTGGGGCATCAGGTGGTGGGCCGTGTCGCGGCGATCGGGAGTCACGATTCGCAGGGCGTGCTGAAGCGCTCCGGGCTGCAGTCGGGCGACCGGATCGGTGTCGCGTGGATCAATTCAGCCTGCGGCCGTTGTGACTTCTGCCGTAGCGGGCTAGAGAACCTTTGCCCTGACTTCAAGGCGACCGGTCTCGACGCGCACGGCGGTTATGCGCAATACCTGACCGTGCGCGCCGATTTCGCCTATCGGTTGCCGGCTGCCTTGTCTGATGTCGAGGCCGCACCGCTGCTCTGTGCTGGTGCCATCGGCTATCGCTCGCTGTCGCTGACGAATCTCAAGGATGGCCAGACGCTGGGCCTGACCGGCTTCGGCGCATCGGCGCATCTGGTGCTGGCATTGGCGCGGCACTGTTACCCGCATTCACCCGTCGTGGTGTTTGCCCGCAGCCCCGAGGAGCGCGTTTTTGCTCTCGAACTGGGCGCTGCCTGGGCCGGCGATACCAGCGAACGCTCGCCCCGGTCCTGTGCTGCGATCATCGACACAACGCCGGCCTGGACGCCGGTCGTCGAGGCACTGAAGAACCTGGATGCAGGTGGCCGGCTGGTCATCAACGCGATTCGCAAAGAGGCGACCGATCAGCGGGCGCTGCTGGACCTCGACTACCCGGATCAGCTCTGGCACGAGAAGGAAATCAAGAGCGTGGCCAATGTCACGCGCCGCGACGTGCAGGCGTTCCTGCAGCTGGCGGCGGAGATTCCGCTGCGCCCGGAGGTCGAGTGCTATGCGCTGGACGAGGCTAATCGTGCATTGCTGGAGCTGAAGCGCGGCCACATCCGGGGTGCCAAAGTACTGGTCATCGACTGAGCGGCGGTTCCAGTGCAGGCCATCGACAGATATGTCAGCTGGATCTTGCTCAGTGCGGCGGCGCGGCGGCGATATACCAGGCAGCGAGCCCACCTTGCTGTGCATAGTGCACGTCAGGCGGTACGAGGGCGGCCACCGGTGCGTTGTCATTGGTGCGGGTGATGATCAGCACATCGCGTCGTCCGGCGTTGGCCCGGATCAGGCGACTGATTCCGGTGCTGTCGACCGCGCGTCCGGCAGCATCGGGCTGCGACAAACCGTATTGCAGCTCGTTCGGATCGAACACGTAGAGATCGCTGCGCCTGAAGACCCACGCCACTGACCCCGCCAGCTGGCCCTTGACGATGATGACAGCATCTGGTGCCACCAGCGCTTTCTGCTGTTCGAGGAAGAGGCCGGGCATCTTGCTGTGCCGTGTTGAGTCAGGGATCACCAACGGGATCGCGAGCAGGAGTCCGAGGATCGTGACGCCAAGCACCCTGACCGGGTAGTCCGCAGCCTGTCGCACATGGCGGCCCGCGATCCACGCTCCCCAGGCGCAGGCGGCGAGCGAGAGGATCCAGCGTAAGGTTTCCCCGGCGCTGAACAGCGGTGTGCCGAATGCCCCGAGGCCGTTGCCGAGCAGGTAGCTGAAGCCGGCTGCAAACAGCAGGGCAAGGCCGAGCGTGCCGCGCTCGAGCGCGGCACGCCGGCCGCTGGCCCGATAGCGTTCCATGCCATGTGCAAGCAGCAGCGCCAGCGGCGGGAAGCAGGGCAGGATGTAGGACAGCAGCTTGCCGCTGGAGGCCGAGAAAAACAGCAGCGGCATGGCAAACCACAGCACCGTGAAGCGCAGCAGGCGTGGGTCCAGCGCCAGGTTCGGGGATGCGCGGCGCAGACCGAGCAGGGCAGCGGGTGCATGGAAGGTCCACGGCAGCGCCATCGCTGGCAGTGCGGCGAAAAACAGCCAGAACGGTTGGCTGTGCTGCGCCTTTTCTTCGGAGAAGTAGCGGCGGATGTGCTCCTCCCAGAAGAAGTAACGCCAGAAATCCGGCTCGTGCCAGTGAATGAGCAGAGCCCATGGCGCGATCACGGCCGCCGCGACGACGATCGGTAACCAGGCGTCATCGAGAAGCCGGCGCCAGTCGCGCTGCCAGGCGAGAAATGGTCCGACGATCAGTACCGGAATCGCCAGTGCGAGAAAGCCTTTGGTGAGGAAGGCGAGTCCGCAGCAGATCCCGACCAGCGTCTGCAGTCCGCGACGCTTTGTCGGTGGTGCGATATACGACTCGTACCAGAGACCCACCGACAGGGTGAGCCAGAGGTTGAGAATCGGATCCAGGATGGCCATGCTGCCCATGGCCCAGACAGCAAGAAACGACAGCTGGATTGCGCTGCTGTCGAAGGCGAGTTCAACCCGCCGCGTCAGTCGCCGAACGAAGCCATACAAAAATAGCGCTGTCAGTCCCGTGGTCAGTGCCATGGGCAGGCGAACCGCGAAGGCGTTTTCGCCGAATACGGCCAGCGATGCCGCGTTGACCCAGTGACCAAGCACCGGCTTCTCGAAGTAGCGCACACCGTTGAAGCGTGGCGTCACCCAGTCGCCGGTCGTCAGCATCTCCCGCGCAATCTCGGCGTAGCGGAACTCGTCCGGTCGCGATAGCGGCCGGGCACCGAGGGTGACCAGGTAAAAGATCCCAAAGGCGATCAGCAGGACCAGACCCGCAGACGGCCATGACCGGTTCCGCGAGGTCATGCCAGGGCACCGTCGCTGCCGATTGGAGGACCCTGCAATGCAAGCGTTCCGCTGCGACCGGGCAACTCACCGCTCAGTACCGGACAGTGCGGCAGCGTGGCGGGATCAAGACTTCGCCAGAGCCGTTCCATCGTCACCAGTTCGTAGCCCTGTGCTTTCCAGCCGCTGAGAAGCCGCGCGAAGGTCGGTCGCAAGGCCATTCCTTCCAGTTCCGCGTGGAGCGTGTAGACATGATTCCGGGTAGCCGTCGGGCCGGTACGGGTCAGCAGTACGTCGGCCACGTTGTCTGCCGTGATGCCGTCGATACCCAGCAGTTCGTCCAGTGTCGGCAGTGTGGTTGGTAACTGCGCGCAGCCGAGCGGCCGACCGGCGATTAGCGGAATAAATGGTGACTCGCCGCGCGTGTCAGAGGCGTAGTCCATGCCGAGTCGTTCTTCCATTTTAAAAGCGGCGTCATTCATCTGCCAGCCGGCAGCACCGTGAGTGCGTGGCGCCGTACCGAAAACCGCGCGAAATTCCGTAACGGCACGCTGCATTTCACGTTCAGTCCAGGCGGCATCGCGTTGGGCGACGAAGTCCTGCCAGCGGATGTGGTCATGGCAATGCACGCCAACCTCAAAACCCGCATCGCGCACCTGCCGCATGATTGCACCCGCGCGTCGGCCGATATGCGGGCCGGGCAGCAGCGTGCCGTAAAGCAAGGTACGGAGGCCGTAGTGACTGACTACCGAGGTGCGATTGACCTTCGCGACAAAACCGGGGCGAAAGACCCGCCGGATTGCACGGCCGGTGTGATCTGGTCCGACACTGAACAGGAAGGTCGCCCCGGCACCAACCTGTCGCAAGGTTTCGATGAGTTGCGGTACGCCCTCCAGCGTGCCTCGCAGGGTATCTACATCGATTTTAAGGGCGAGCAGCATGTGTGGCGCTATCGCCGTCTATTCGTTCTCCAGCAGGCGAGCGGCACTGGCGATTTCCTGCCGATAGGCTTCAAAGATCTGTCCCAGCACATCGTCCATCGTTACCTTTGGTGCCCAGCCGAGGTCTGCGGTGGTGTTGGCGATACCCGGTACCCGGTGCTGGACATCCTGGTAGCCCTTGCCGTAGTAGCCGCTGGCACTGACGTCGACCAGCTTTACCCGGGCCGCGTTGTCGCGATACTCGGGATACTTCGCGGCCATGCCCAGCATCTTCTCGGCCAGCTGGCGCACCGACAGGACGTTGCGCGGATTGCCGATGTTGTAGATGTTGCCGCTGGCCTTCCCGTCACGGTTCTCCAGGATCTTCATCAGCGCAGCGATGCCGTCGCTGATACCGGTGAAGCAGCGCTCCTGGGAGCCGCCATCAACCAGCTGGATGTTTTCCCCGCGCGCGATATTGCCGAGGAATTGCGTGACCACGCGCGAGCTGCCTTCCTTGGCGGCATGCAGGTTGTCGAGCCCCGCACCGATCCAGTTGAAGGGCCGGAACAGCGTGAAATCCAGTTTTCCTTCCTGCCCGTAGGCGTAGATCACGCGGTCGAGCAGCTGCTTGGAACAGGCGTAAATCCAGCGCTGTTTCTCGATCGGGCCGTAGACGAGCTCGGAGGTCGCGGGATCAAACTCGCTGTCCCGGCACATGCCATACACCTCCGAGGTGGACGGAAAGATGACGCGCTTCTTGTGCTTTACGCACAGGCGAACGATGTGCAGGTTGGCCTCGAAGTCGAGTTCGAAGACGCGCAGTGGGTCACTGACGTAGGTGGCAGGCGTGGCGATTGCGACGAGCGGTACAACGACATCGGCCTTCTTGACGTGGTATTCGATCCACTCGCGGTTGATGGTGATATCACCCTCAAAGAAGCGCAGGCGCGGATTGCCCATGTACTCGGCCAGCCGGTCGCTGAACATGTCCATGCCGAAGATGTTCCAGTCCGTGGTGGCGATAATTTGCCGGGACAGGTGGTGGCCGATAAAGCCGTTGACGCCGAGGATCAGCACGTTGGTCATCATCAATTCCTTGTCAGAGGCAGTGAAGCGTCGGCAAAACGCTCGTGGAAGGCGCCGGCGCTGCGGATGTCCGCGCCGAGTTCAAACTCCAGCAGGCGCAATGCGCCATCGGCACAGTGCGCCTGTACTTCACCGCCATGCCAGCACAGTACCGGTTCGGCAACCTTCGGCCCGGGCGCCGGCAGCGAACGGAATATGCGCAGTGCCAGCCCGCCGGCTTCCGAAAACGCCCCCGGATACGGTGGAGCGACGGCACGCACCAGGTTGTGGATGTTCGTCACGCCGGCACGCCAGTCGATACGGCCATCCGCGGCAGTACGGCGCCCATGATAACTGCCTGCGGCGAGGTTTTGCGGGATGAGGCGGGCATTGCCTGCCACCAGCGCCGGCAGGCAACGGTGCAGGGTGAGTTCGGCGGCGACCGTGACCTTCTGGAAAACTTCAAATGCCGTGTCGTCCGGCAGGATCGGTACCGCCTGCTGATCGACGATGGCACCGGCATCCGGCTTGTCGGCCATGACGTGCAGGGTGGCACCGGTCTCGGTCGCGCCGTGCAGCACCGCCCAGTTCACCGGTACCCGGCCCCGATAGTGCGGCAGCAGCGAACCGTGCATGTTGTAGGCGCCGCGTTTTGCCAGGCCGAGCACCGAAGCGCCGAGCATCTGCCGGTAATAGAAGGAAAAGATGAAATCCGGGGCGGCCGCAGCGATCTGCGCGATGACCTCTGGCGTGTTGGCATCCTCCGGCGTAATCACCGGGATGCCATGCCAGCCCGCATGGCGGGCGACGCTGTCAAACCAGATTTCCTCGCCGGGCTGGTCCTGATGAGAGACCACCAGCGGAATCTTGATGCCCTGGGCCAGCAGGACGCGCAGGCAGCGTACGCCGACATTGTGGTAGGCGAAGACGACAGCGCGCGTCAATGCGGATCTTCCGGGCGTTCAAGTACGGCGCTGATCAGGTAGCGGGGTCGCCGCCGGACCTCCTCATAGATGCGCCCGATGTACTCGCCCAGCAGACCGAGGCCGAACAGGGCGATGCCGATCAGGAAAAAGGCGATGGCGAAGAGGGTAAAGAGGCCTTCGGCCTCCGGGCCGATGAGCACGCGGCGGATCAGCAGGAAGATGACAAAGGCCAGCGAGACCAGGGAGACCAGAACTCCGGCGACTGAAAACAACTGGATCGGAAGCACCGAAAAGCTGGTCATCAGGTCAAAGTTGAGCTTGATGAGCTGGTACACCGAGTACTTGGATTCACCGGCGGAACGTTCCTCGTGGCTGACCTCGATCTCGACGGGGTCGGCCGCAAACATGTAGCCGAGCGCAGGAATGAAGGAATTGCCTTCGCTGCACTGGTTGATGGCGTCGACGATCTGGCGCGAGTAGCCGCGAAACATGCAGCCCTGGTCAGTCATATGGATGCGTGTGGTGCGTTCGCGGATGCGGTTGATGATCCGCGAGGCATAGCGCCGCCAGGCATTGTCCTGCCGGTTGGTGCGTATGGTGCCCACGTAGTCATGACCGGCATCGAACTCGGCGACCAGTTTGCCGATTTCTTCGGGCGGGTTCTGCAGGTCGGCGTCGAGCGTCAGGATGAAACGTCCGCGGCTATGGCTGAAGCCGGCGAGGATGGCGCGGTGCTGACCGAAGTTGCTGGTAAAGAGCACCACGCGGGTGACGTCCGGGCGGCGCTCGAACTGGCTGCGCAGCACACCGGCGGACCGGTCCCGGCTGCCGTCGTTGACGAAGATCAGCTCGTAACTGCGGCCGAGCGCATCGAGCGCCGGGTAGAGCCGTGCAAACAGCAGCGGCAGGCTGGCTTCTTCGTTGTACACCGGGATGACGATGGATAGTTCGGGTTGCACAGCGGGCAAGCTCTCCATGGGCGGCGGCTGGCTCAGGTCTGCCGGCTACGCAGCGTGTCAGCAACTGCGGCGCAAACGCGCTCTACATCACTGAAAGTCATGGCCGGAAACAGCGGCAGCGTGACCAGACCACGACCGAGGCGTTCGGCGACCGGAAAGTCACCGTCACAGTAGCCCAGCGCACGATACAGCGCGAGCCGGTGAATGGCCGGATAGTGCACGCCGATGCCGATGGCGCGTTCGGCCATGGCAGCGATGAAGCGGCCGCGGTCAGTACCTTCGGGCAGGACCAGCTGGAACATGTGCCAGTTGCTGTGCCTGAAATCAGCCGGCGGCAACTCGCAGCCGAGCTTGCGGTCGATGGTGGCAAAGTAATGCTGTGCGAGTTCGCGACGGCGGGCAGTGAAGACCTCGAGCTGAGGCAGCTGGCCGAGGCCGATGCGCGCGGCGATATCGGTGAGATTGTGCTTGCCGCCGGCTACGCTGACCTCGATTTCGCCATCGGGGAAGCGCTCGACACCCTGTAGCCGCAGCAACTCACAGCGACGCGCCTCGTCGTCATCGTTGCAGACCAGGCAGCCACCCTCGGAGGTGGTGATGTTCTTGTTGGCGTGGAAACTGATCGCCACCAGATCGCCGCTGCTGCCGATCGTCCGGCCATTCCAGTTTGCACCCATCGACTGGGCGGCATCTTCGATCACCCGCAGCTGGTGGCGCTTTGCGATGGCATAGAGCTGATCCCGATCTACCGGCAGGCCGGCGAAATCTACCGGCAGGATCGCGCGAGTGCGCGGCGTGATGGCGGCTTCCAGCTTGTTGAGATCGATGTTGCGCGTGGCAGCCGCTACATCGACAAACACTGGCCGCGCCCCGGCGCGCACAATCACGTTTGCCGTCGCCACCCACGACAAGGGCGTGGTGATGACTTCATCGCCGGGCACTACACCGGCCAGGGTCAAAGCGATTTCGAGCGCCCCGGTTGCGGAACTGAGCGCGCGCACCGGTCGCCCACCGCAGTGAGCCGACAGCGCGGCCTCGAAGGCCTTCACCTGTGGCCCGCTGGTGATCCAGCCTGAACGCAGGACTTCCACCACGCCGGCGATGGTGTCCTCATCGATAGAGGGCCGGGTGAAAGGCAGAAATTCTGGCGCACTGCTCATGGCTGTGCGGTTTGCATCCACTGCCGATACGCATTGGCGCCCGCTGACCGCTCAGCCGGCGCCCAGCTGGCAAAGTCGGCTTCCGGCGTCGGAATGTAGGCGCCTTCCTTGATCTCCATCGCCAGCGTGCCGGGTTGCATACAGACATAGGCATGGAACAGGCCGGGCGGAATTTCGGTGGCGATGGTTGTGTCGTGCGACAACGGAATGCGTTGCCGGAGTTCGCCAGCGTCGCTGAACACCAGCAGGTCAATGCGCCCCTTCAGCACCATGAAGTACTCCCACTTGTGGGCTTCCGGGTGGCGGTGCGGGCGCATGTAGGTATCGGGTTCGGTAGCGATGAAAAGCCGCTGGACGTTGGCGTCAAGCGAAGCATGGACATTCAGGTGGGCGCGCCGGCGCTCGGCAGCGACAGCCTTGTCTGACAGTTCGGCCAGATCTGCGGCGGTGATGGTCTTGACCACTGGTTCAGCACCATGAGGGGGCATGACGTCGTTGATCATGAGATGGCTTGACGGGTCGGGGCTGCGATACTGCTGGATTGACCGGTTTAAGTCCAGCCGCTGGACTCAGCTACGGGCCACCAGCCAGGTGCCCACAACGATGGTGAAAATGCCGGCCATGCGCATCGGCGTAATGCCCTCGTCGAACAGCCACCAGGCGCCTGCCGCACTGACGATATAGCCGAGCGACAGCATCGGGTAAGCCACGCTGACATCCACGCGGGTCAGGGCCAGGATCCACACCACGACGCTGATCGCATAGCAGCCGAGGCCGACGATGATGGCCGGATTTGTGGCCATCCGCAGGGCGATGTTGCCGGCATTGGCGAGCACGAGATCGACAGTGCGCAGATCGCTCGCGCCGGCTTTCAGCAGCAGCTGGGCGCTGGCATTGAGAAAGACGCCGATCAGGATCAGGGCAAGGCTGCTGGCTTTCACGGGGCGTTCTCTCTCAGCTATCGTTCATGACGCAGCGTTAGTGCGAGGTCCGGGCTGCGCTTGCCGGGTTCCCTCATGGTACGGGAATGACACCTTATAATGCGGGGCCAGCAACTGTGCAGGCAAGAATTCGCACCATGCACGCCCTGATTGTCTACGCCCACCCGGAGCCGCATTCCTTTAATGGAGCGATGAAGGATCTGGCCGTTGCCACCCTGACCGGGGCCGGGCACCAGGTGACCGTCTCGGATCTCTGCGCACAGAACTTCAATCCGGTCGCCGGCAGTCACGATTTCATTGCGCGGGCCGATCCGGGGCGGCTGGATATGGGTGCCGAGCAGGCGCATGCGGCGCGCACCGGTGGCTTTGCTCCCGATGTCCAGCGCGAAATCGACCGCCTGCTCGCTGCCGATCTGCTGATTCTGCAGTTTCCGTTCTGGTGGTACTCGGTACCGGCGATACTGAAAGGCTGGATCGATCGCGTGTTTGCCTACGGCGTGACCTACGACTTCGGCCGTACCTGGGACCGGGGAGTAATGCGTGGCCGGCGCGTGATGTTGTCCTTTACGACCAGCGCACCGCCCACTGCCTCCATGCCCGACGGCCGCAACGGCGATCTGGAACGCACGCTCTGGCCGCTGCACGCGGGCGTGCTGGCGTTGTGTGGTTACGATGTGCTGCAGCCCTTCGTCGCACACGCTGTTCGCTGGGTTGACGACGCGCGCCGGCAGTCGATCCTCGACGGGTATCGTCAGCGGTTGCTCAATCTGGACCAGGACACGCCGATGTTTTTCCAGAAACTCGATGATTACGGACCTGACGGCCGGCTGAAGCCGGATATCCAGCCGCGCACGCCAGGCCAGCATCGTGGGCCGCGGCTCCATTTGCCAGGTCAGGCATGAGGCACTGAAGTCATGCAGCGCTGGAAAGTCGGTGACGTCACCGTCACGCGGATCATCGAGACCGAAGATACATCGATGAGCGCAGCGATCATGTTGCCCGAAGCAACGCCAGAAAATCTTGCGACTATCGACTGGCTGAAACCACACTTTGTAACGGAAGCGGGGCAACTCATCAGCAGTGTGCACTCGCTGCTGGTTGAGAGCGGTGGTCAGCGCATCGTCATCGATACGTGCCTCGGCAACGACAAGCCGCGCATCGTGCCGCAGTGGAACCGGCGTCAGGGACGGTTTCTGGATGAAATCGCTGCAGCCGGCTTTCCGCGCGAGCGTGTTGATTTCGTCGTCTGTACGCATCTGCACCCCGATCATGTCGGCTGGAATACGATGCTGGTGGACGGTCGCTGGCAGCCGACCTTTCCATCGGCGCGTTATATCTTCAGCGCGCAGGACTGGGCCTGGCTCGACAAGGCGCCGGTCAGTGCGCTCGGCGACTTCGCGGGGGATTCGGTGCGACCGGTATTCGATACAGGGCAGGGCGAATGCGTGGCGCCGGACTTTCGCATTACTGATGAGGTCTGGCTCGAACCGACGCCCGGTCATTCACCCGGTCATGTGTCAATCCGTATCGCCTCGCGGGGCGAGCAGGCCGTAGTGACCGGTGATCTGATGCACCATCCCTGTCAGCTCGCGCGGCCGCGCTGGTCCAGTCCCTTCGACTTCGACAAGCCGATGGCCCTGCGGACGCGGCTGGATTTCATCGCGCGTTACGGTGATGCGCCGGTGCTGGTGTTTGGCAGTCACTTCGCGACGCCATCGGCAGGCCGCATCGTGCGTGATGGCGATGCGTGGCGACTTGAAGTGTGACGCGGCTCGTTCTGTTACCCTATACAAAAATAGAGCATGACCGGGTTACCCTGATGCAGCTGTTCTCCCGCCTGATGCCCCGAGAGGGGAAGTTCTTCGATTTGTTCAATCAGCATGCGGCGCTTCTGGTGCAGGGTGGCGCGGTGCTTGCCGAGTTGCTTGAGGATTACGCCAACGTACCGGCGCGGGCCGCACGTATCACCCGGATCGGTGAACTCGAGCGTGCGGCCGATCGCGTTACGCATGAAACAGTACAGTTGCTGCACAAAACCTTCGTCACGCCATTTGATCGTGACGACATCCACCGCATGATTTCGCGCATGGATGACGTTCTGGACCTGATCCAGGATGCTGCTGAATCGCTGCTGCTTTACGATATCCAGACTGTTGAGCCGGAAGCGTCTCACCTCGCTGACCTGGTGAGAATCTGCTGCGAACGGGTACAGGCAGCGACCAAGCTGCTGTCGTCCATGAAGAACGCGCAAACGATCCTGATGGTTTGTCAGGAGATCGACGGGCTTGAGTCTGATGCTGATCGCGTGATGCGCGGTGCAATCTCCAGATTGTTTCGTGACGAAACGGATGTGCGCCAGTTGATAAAACTGCAGGCCATTTACGAAATCCTTGAAACCGCTACTGACAAATGCCAGGACGTCGCCAACGTGATCGAAGGCGTTGTGCTGGAAAACGGTTGAGCATCGATCCGCAATTTACCTTCGGTACGCTGGCACTGCTAATCGGGCTGGCGCTCGCGTTCGACTTCATGAACGGCTTTCATGATGCCGCGAACTCGATTGCAACTGTCGTTTCTACCGGCGTATTGAAGCCCTACCAGGCTGTCGTCTGGGCAGCAATATTCAACCTTCTTGCGGTCGGTTTTTTTGAATTGAAGGTTGCCGCCACCGTCGGCAAGGGAATTATCGAGCCCGGCTTTGTTGACTACCATGTGATCTTTGGCGCACTCATCGGTGCCATCATCTGGAATGCCATCACCTGGTATTTCGGCATCCCGTCGAGTTCATCGCACGCGCTGATCGGCGGCATGATCGGTGCGGTGCTGGCAAAATCCGGTCCTGCCGCATTGCTTGCGCCAGGCATTATCAAAACGGCTGTGTTTATCGTTGCCTCGCCGGTAATCGGTTTTCTGTGGAGCGCGATACTCATCACCACGATATCGTGGATATGCTTCAGGATCCCGCCCAACAAGGTTGATCGTGTGTTCCGCAGGTTGCAACTCGTGTCCTCGGCTATGTACAGCCTCGGTCACGGCAGCAACGACGCACAGAAGACGATGGGGGTTATCTGGCTGCTGCTGATCGCATCCGGTACCGCGACCCGTGACCATCTGCCGATGTGGGTCATCACCAGCTGCTTTATCGCCATCGCTTGCGGCACCCTGTTTGGCGGCTGGCGTATCGTCAAGACCATGGGTCAGCGCATCACCAAGATCAAGCCGGTCGGTGGTTTCTCGGCAGAAACCGGTGGTGCGATGGCGGTCTTTCTTGCGTCTGCCCTCGGTATTCCGGTGTCGACGACGCACACCATCACGGGTTCAATTATCGGTGTCGGCTCGGCGCAGCGCGGCTTCTCGGCGGTACGCTGGGGCGTGGCCAGCAATATCGTTGTAGCCTGGGTGGTGACGATCCCCGCATCGGCACTGATCGCTGCTGTCGCCTGGTGGGTCGGCCGTTTCGTGATCTGAACCGGAGTTTCGCCCGTTAGCGCAGCGCCGGGATTACGCGCTCGCCGATCAAACGAATCGCATCTGCCGGATCGTCATGTACGCGCAAGGCGATCTCTGTCAGGCCAGCCGCCGCGAAAGCCTTGAGCGTTTCGATGGCCGACTCGATCTGGTCGAGACCACCCACAAAAGAAATATTGCGGACCATTTTCGTTACCAGTTCATCCGGCACGTTCTCGATGACATCGGTCCCGCGCAGGAAGGCATTCAGGAAGTCCTGCTCATGCGCCCGCATGAGCTTTACTTCATCGGCTTCCAGAAATGGTTTGAAGTACTGTTCGCCGAGCCAGCCACGCAGCATCAGTTCACGTCGCGCTTCGCGCATCGACGCTGCGGGATCCTTCTTGATGTGCCAGGCCCAGAAATTGCTGATACGGAAATCGCGCGTTGAGCGCCCTGCAGCTTTCAGTTCGGCATGCGCCTTGTCGATGAAGTCCTTCATCAACGGCACGACGAAATCGCTGGTGATGAGTCCATCGGCGAGTTCCGTGGATAACTTGCGGCTCTGCGGATGGTTGGAGCCAAAATAGATCAGCGGCGGCGTGTCGGTGTACCACTTGGGCTGGTAACCCCAGACTTTGTAGAGTTCGCCGTTGTAATTCATCATCTTGTCCGGTGATGCGCCCTTCAGGATTTCCAGGCATTCGCGGGTGCGCCGGATCATCCGGTCGCGTTTGCCGCCTATCGACTGCAGCACCGCACCGCCGCCGCCGACCATGATCATGGCCCGGCCGCGCGACAGCTCGTTGAGCGAAAACAGCAAGTTGGCCATTTTCAGTGGATGCAGTTCCGCCGGACTGACGGCCATCGGCCCGAGCCGGATGCGCGAGGACTGATGGGCAAGCAGCGACAGGCTAAAGAAGGGATCGCGCGACCAGCCGTAGTTGCTGGACCATACGCCGCGGGCACCGTAGCGCTCGGCCATCAGGCCGAGCTCGGCAGCCTCCTGTGGCGAGGCGAACTCATTCAGGATGATATCGATTTCCATGTCGCGATCCTCGTGGTCCGGAACCCAAGGGTACGACGGTAATCCCTGTTTCGGGAAAATCCGGCCGCTTTGCTGCCTGCTCTGACAGAATAGAACAATGCAGAAGCCACTATCACGACATGCACAGCCGGTGTTCACGCCGTGGCTGAGCGGCCGGATGCCGCGGCTGGACACTGCGCGGCATGTCGTGGTGATCGGCGGCGGTCTCGCTGGACTCGCCGCCGCGACGGTGCTTGCAGAGCGCGGTGCAAGGGTTACGCTGCTGGAGCGGGACAGCTATCTCGGTGGCCGTGCCGGTGCCTGGTCCGACCGTTTATGCGATGGCACGCCGTTCCAGATGGAACGCGGCTTTCATGCCTTTTTTCGTCAGTACTACAACCTGCGGCAACTGCTGCGCCGGGTTGATCCGGAGCTCGGATTCCTGGGTCCGACGACTGATTACCCGATCCTCACCCCGACTGGCAATGAATCCTTTGCCGGACTCTCGCACAGTCCGCTGCGCAATATCGCAACACTCACCTGGCGTACTGAAACGCTTGGCCTGCGTGACCTGATCAAGGTGAATGTTCCGGCAGCGATGGAAATGCTGCGCTTCGAGCGCGGCTATACCTATGGCCAGTTCGACCGGCAGACCGCCGGTGCCTACCTGGATTCGCTGCGCTTTCCGCCGCTGGCGCGGCAGCGTCTGCTGCATGTTTTTGCGCATTCCTGCTTCAATCCGCAGGCCGACATGTCGGCGGCGGAGCTCTTGCAGATGATGCACTTCTATTTCACTGCCAACTACGATGGCCTGGTTTTCGATGTCGCCAACCGGCCTTTCTCGGACTGTATCTTCAGCCCCTTGGCGAGCCTGCTCGACGGGCTTGGTGTTTCATTGCATACCGGCGTGTCGGCGCATTCACTGGTTCGCGGCGATGAGAGCTGGGTGATTGAGACTGACCGCGATACGCTGACTGCCGATGCCGTGGTGCTGGCTACTGACGTGTCAGCCATCAAGGCAATAGTCGCGGCGTCGCCGACGCTCGACGATGCGAGCTGGCTAGCATCCATCGACACGCTGCGCGTTACCAATGCTTTCGCGGTCTGGCGGCTGTGGCTGGACCGACCGGTTGCCCCTGCTCGCGCGCAGTTTGCGGGTACGGCCGGCGTCGGGCCGCTCGACAATATTTCCGTTTTCGAATTCCTGGAAGATGAGAGTCGCGACTGGGCAGCGCGTACCGGCGGTTCGGTCGTCGAGTTGCATGCGTATGCAGTGCCCGCCGGCACTACCGATACAGAAGCGCTAAAGCGTGAACTGCTGGCCGGTCTCCACACGCTTTATCCGGAAACCGCTGACGCAGGAATTATTGAAGAGCGCTTCCTGCTGCGGCAGGATTGTCCAGCCTTTGCACCCGGCAGCCACGCCGCCCGCCCGGAAACAGCCACACCCTGGCGAGGGCTCGCCCTGGCGGGAGATTTCGTGAAGTTGCCATTTCCCACTGCGCTCATGGAGCGCGCTGCCGCTGCCGGTTTTCTGGCGGCGAGTACGCTGCTGGATGCCTGGAATGTAAGCCCCGAACCGCTCTGGTCGGTGGCGCTGCGTGGTCCCGCAGTCTGGAAAAAACCGGTATGAGCGAGCTGATCATCTTTGGCCGCGCGCTTGAGCCGCGTCCCATTGTCTCGACGTTGCCCGACTGGCAGCAGGCTGATCCGCGCTGGATCGGACACGCGCTGCAGCGTGCGCTGGAAAAGCCCGGCGGTGGCTGGTTTGTTGTTGATGATCGCCGACGATTCGGTGCGCAGCCGCGTCGCTATCGTATCGACGACCGTGAATTCGTTTTCTGGCCGGGGAAAAACGGCCTGATGGCGGCATCCGATACCTGCCCGCATCTGGGTGCCTCACTTGTCGGCAGCAAGGTGCGCAACGGCTGTCTGGTTTGCCCCTGGCATGGTCTGGAACTCGGCGAGAAACCGAGGGGTGCCTGGGAGCCGCTGCCGGTCTATGACGATGGCGTGCTGGTCTGGGTGCGGCTTGATGATGCCGGAGAGCAGCCAACCGAGCGGCCGATCATGGCGCTGCGCCCGGCTACTTATCTGGACGCCACGGTGCGTATGGAAGCCCGCTGTCGCCCGGAAGACATCCTCGCCAACCGTCTTGATCCCTGGCATGGCGCGCATTTTCATCCGCACACTTTTGGCCGTCTGCGCATCATCGAGCGCGGTGATGAGGACATCATCGTGCGCGTGGCTTTTCTGGTGCAGGGCCGGCTTGCTGTTGAGGTAGATGCGCGCTTTCACTGCCCCGATCCACGCACGATCATGATGACCATCGTCGGCGGGGAAGGCGTGGGATCGGTGGTTGAGACGCACGCCACACCGATCGATGACACGCACTGCGCAGTCATCGAGTCCACGCTCGCCACTTCAGATCGGCCGCAGATGAAATACGTGCTGCCGCTGGCACGCTGGATTCGCCCGCTGATCGAGAAGCGCGCGGCGCGCCTGTGGGTCGAGGATGTCGCCTATGCGGAGCGGCGCTGCGCACTGTCTGTGGCGGATGCACGCCGCTGAGTAGTATGTTTGATCACCCGAGGAATATTCCATGAGCACTGCATATCGCTGGGTTGAATCGCCCTGGCCCATGACCGAGCTGCCGCGTGAGCAGCTCGAAGACCGCATCCAGCAACTGCTGGGTTCCACCAACATGTGCGTGATGGCAACGACCGGCAAGAACGGTCCGATTGCCAGCCCCATCGAGTACTACGCCGACGGTCTCGATCTCTACATGCTGCCCGACCCCGGCACTCCGAAGCTCAAGGCCCTGCAGCGCGATCCGCGCATCTCCGTTGCCGTACATGGCGCCTACCACGGCTGGCACAGCGCCCGCGGCGCGCAACTCTTTGGCCGCGCCGAGATCCTCCAGCCACACGCGCCCGGCTGGGATCGGGGCATGCAGATTTTTCGCTGGCACGAATGGATGACCGATCTCGGCATGGATGCCAGCAAACCCTTCGAACGTGAGGTGCTGAAGGTCATCCCCGACAAGATCCTCTACACCGAAACCTGGCTGTGGAAGCAGGGCTTCAGCGCAAAGCAGAAGTGGTTACGGTAGCGGCGATGCTTCCATCAACCATCCAACGGTCGAGACCGCCATGCCAGAGGAATCAAGTCCAATCGCATTCGTCGCAGCAGAGGTACGGCCGCGCGCCAAACCTTCTGTTTATCCAGAGCCATTCGCTTCCCGCATGTCAGGTAGAGAGAAACGCGTGCTCGGTGATCTGTTTGGCCTGAAGAACTTTGGTGTAAATTTCACCCGCTTGACGCCCGGTGCGGTTTCCTCGCTTCGTCACGCTCACAGCAAACAGGATGAGTTCATCTACATCTTGCAGGGTTGCCCGACGCTATACACCGACGACGGGAAAGAAAAACTATCGCCAGGTATGTGTGCTGGCTTCCAGGCAGGCACTGGAAATGGACATTGCCTGATAAACGAAACATCTGAAGAAGTTGTCTATCTCGAAGTCGGCGATAGAACGCCCGGCGATGAAGGCACTTATCCGGACGATGATCTCAAGGCTTCGCTCGTTGAAGGGAAATGGCAGTTCCAGCACAGAGACGGAAGGCCATATTGATGCTGCCAGAGTACAGCGCCGGGCTGATGACTAGCCCCTGCATCGAGAATATGTGCCCCCGAAAGCCGGGTCACGCCTCTCAGCTCAATCGTCAGACATCACGACATCAATCGGGGTATTTATGGCCATACAGTTTCTACCACTCATCAAAGCCATTGCGCCCTACCTTGCACAAGTAGCGACTGCTGCCATCCCCGCGTTCACATCCAAGCCTGAAGCTGTGAAGTTGGATCCCGTTCTCAGCAAACAGATTGAGGAGCTTCAGGCCGCGGCAACTCACAATGCGCAATCTATTCACGTTCTGGCGGACAAGATGCAGCAAGCCATACAAGGCATGGAAGGCGCTGCGCGGGAGGTCGAAAGACAGGTGGCGGCTTACAAGACCATCTTCTTTGTGTCTATTGGGCTATCAGCAGTGTCCCTGGCGACATGCATCTACCTGATGGCCAGGTAATGCCTGCAAGCGCATGCAGCGGGCGTCGTTCGGCGCCTTGTTCATGGCGCTGGCGTTCTGATTGGCTGGGTTAGCCTGGATGCGATCAAAAGGAGACGAGCATGAAAAAAATAACGAAGTGCGGCGCGCTTGTCGCCGTGTTACTCCTGTCTAATGTCGCGTTTGGTCAGGCGCAGGAGATAAACATCCGGCCTGTGACAGCGGGGCAGACGCCTGCGATGACTGTCAGGTCCGCGCAAGCGCACCTCGGCGCTGCCGACGGGGCCAGGCTGAAAGCGATGATTGCGCAACATCAGAAGGTGCGGTCACAACTGTCGACGGCGTATCGGGCTGAACTTGATCAACTGACGGAGCTGCTAAAGAAGCGACTCTTCGCTGCGCCGATACGCGGCGATCTTTTGACATCGACAGGGCAGACGGTGGGTGAAATGGTCCCGGGCCTCACTAAACCGGAAGCGACGAGTCTTGCTGAGTATGTCCTCGGCGGCATCGCCGCCGGCGGTGTGAACGACTCGACGGCAGGTCGTTCAGCTGACTCGATGAACGTGACGAAATCGATGCAGGACACACAAATGAGCTTCAATCTGCAATACCTGCAGCTCCAGTCACAGATGCAGAGCGAGAACCGGGCTTACACCGCAGTCAGCAACATCATGAAGACCAGGCACGACACGGTAAAGAACAGCATTAACAACGTCCGGTGAGCGCCGTGGTCTGCTGGTCGCTCAGGCGCCGCCGCGCTATCGTCGCCCCACAGAGTCGATCGGAATCGACAGTATGCGCGCCAGGCTGCGGCGCTGGCCGATCAGGTCTGCGACTGTATATTTATTGAGCACATCGTTGAAGGCCTTTGCGGCCTCAACAAGTACCTGGCGTAGCTGGCAGACACGGGTAATTACACAGGCGTTGTGGTCGTCGTTGAAGCACTCGGCGAGCAGCGCATCGGCCTCGGTAAGCTGCACAATGGCACCGACGTTGATTTCGGCCGGAGGCCTGGCGAGCGTCAGCCCGCCACCCTTGCCGCGCACGTTGGCCAGATACCCGTGCTTGCCGAGAAAGTGTACGACCTTCATCAGATGACTCTCTGAAATCTCGAAGGCCTTGGCAATCTCGGCAATCGTCGCCCGCTTTTCCGGCTGGATGGCCAGATAGATGAGCACCCGCAGGTTGTAATCAGTAAATGTCGTGAGGCGCATGCGGCATATTATGCCTGAGCTCGCTCATGCGGTTTCACTGGCCGACGCAAGGCCGCCCTCTGGTATCTCCCCGGGCTCGCGCCCGAGGAGTTTCAGTACATAAGCGGCCAGTATGAGAACGCCCAGCGCAAAGTCTCTTGTCGCCAGTTCTTCACACAGCGCCAGCACTTCGCGCTGCAGCCAGTCGGCCGACCAGTCCGGCGCCACGTAGCCGCCGTGTCCCCAGACCGAACCGGGCTGCTGACGGCTATGTGCCAGCCCGATGCGCCCGATGAGCTTCATTGTTGCCGTCGTGGGTCCGTTCGAAGTTGCTGATGAGCGGACGATGATTGCTATCGCAGCTTCAGGCCTGGTGGGCCGCCACAATTGTCACGAGCACCGATGAATCTTCAATACCCTTGAGTGCATGCGGGGCATCGCCCTCCAGATAGACCAGCTCGCCGGCACGCAGCGTCTGCTTGCGGGCGCCTGAACTGAACTCAACGACGCCTTCCAGGCACTGCACGGTGATCTCGCCGTGTACCTTGTGCTCGCCAAACTCGGCACCCTTGAGCAGGATGAAACGAAACACCTGCATTTTGCCGGTTTTTACCAGCGTGGTTGCGATGCTGTCCTTCAGCTGTTTGCCGAGGGGCCGGATGTCGACGATTTCGCCGGACTCCGCGTGATGTAGCGCCATATTCCTTCTCCAGGAGAATTGTTATTGCGTATGTGAAGTTACCATGCACGGCTTCTGCTCACCTGGCAACTCCCGATCTGCGTGCCGTCCAGCGGCCTAGGCGGCGACGCTTACCTCGGCCTTGATCGAATTGGCGATAAAGCAGTTGCGGTGTGCTGAGTCGTGCAGTCGGCGCAGGTCGTCCGCGGATACTTCGGTACCGGAACCAAATTGCACGACCGGTCGCAGCTCGATGCGGGTTATGGCGATCCGCCCGTCGGCATCCTTTTCCAGATGACCGACCGGCTGGTCGGTGTAGCTTGCTACGACCATCTTTTTCTTTGCCGCAATCGCGAGGAAGGTCAGCATGTGGCAGGCCGCCACCGAGGCCACCAGTCCTTCTTCGGGGTCTATGCAGCCTTTGCCACCACCGTAGCTTTCAGCAGCTGAGCCTTGCACCGCAGGCCCGCCGGGAAATTCCCAGTGGTGATCGCGCGGATAGCTGTCGGATTCCATTGTCGCGCGGCTGTTGTGCCAGCGGATGAGGGCTGTATGTTCGGACATGATTGCTCCTGCTCAGACTGTGGGATCAGCGCTTCAAGATGCCACAGAAGAGGACCGTCCGGTGCATAATCATGGGCAGATGCCCATGATGCGCCTTAGCAGTTTTGCGCCGGTTGCCCGTCCCGATGCCCTTGTGCTGATCCTCGGCTCCATGCCGGGCGTGGCATCACTGGCGGCGAGACAGTATTACGCGCAGCCGCAGAACCTGTTCTGGAAGATTATCTGGCAGCTGTACGGCATCGACCGCGGGGCACCTTACGCAGAGCGACTCGAGGCGTTGATGGCGCACCGCGTGGCACTCTGGGATGTGCTCAAGTCCTGTCAGCGCCCGGGCAGCCTTGATTCAAATATCCAGCGCTCATCGGCGTTGCCCAATGATTTCATGCGATTCTTTGCGCGCCATCCGCAGATCGGCGCGGTGTTCTTCAACGGCAAGGCCGCTGCTGAACTGTACCGTCGCCTGGTTTTGCCGACGCTTGCAGTACGGTTCCCGGAATTGCGCTATGTAACGCTGCCGTCCACCAGCCCTGCCAACGCCGCCACCACGCCTGCCGTGAAACTTGCGGCGTGGCGCGTGCTCGCGCACAGCAGTTGACGCTCCGCAGAAAGTGCTGGAAATTCATCGCTTCGATGCTGGCGCATTCCTGTTTATGTGTGTAGCGTACTGTGTGGAGGTTTACACATGGCAACCAATCTCGATATCGATCCCGAACTGATCGAACGGGCCTTGACGGTCAGCGGCGAGCGCACCAAAAAGGCAGCTGTCACGCGTGCATTGCAGGAATTCATCGCACGCCGCAGTCAGAAGCGCCTGCGTGAACTGATGGGGCAGCTCGAATGGGATGAAAGCTTCGATCTCAAGGCGGAACGCAGTCGCCAGTGAGCCTGTTCGTAGACACCAGTGTCTGGTCTCTCGCCTTGCGCAGGGATGTGGTGGACAGACAGCCCGAGGTGGACGGGCTTGCCGCGGCTCTTGATCGCGGGGAGCCGATTTTTACCACTGGACTTGTGCTCCAGGAGTTGTTGCAGGGTTTCACCGGGCCACGCTCCAGAAAGCAAATTATCGAACACTTTGCGAGTTTGCCGCTCGTGGCCCCGGATCGACAGGATCACATCGCAGCGGCCGAGCTGCGCAACTCTTGCCGCCGGGCCGGCATTCAGATCGGCACGATCGATGCGCTGCTGGCCCAGCTTTGTTTGCGGCACCAGCTGACGCTGCTCACCACTGACTGCGATTTCAGTCGGATCGCCAAGCGCACGGCGCTGCGTCTCTGGTCTGCTGGCCGGCCTCTGAACTGAACGACATATCCGTGCACCCGACCGATCAAGCTGAAAGCCGCAAGCTGCTCCGCGAAGCGATGTCACTGCATCGTGCGGGCCGGCTCGATGAAGCGGAGCGATGCTATGCGGCGTTCCTGGAGCTTGAGCCCCGGCACGCGCAGGCGCTGCGACTGTGCGGTGTGCTGGCTCGCGAGCAGGGCGATGGCGGACGCGCGCTCAGCTTGCTGCAGCGGGCCTGTGCGGCGGCACCGGACGATGCAGAGGCAGCTGCCGAGATCGGCCTCTGTTATCTGGCCACGGGTGATTTATTGCTGGCTGAAAAAGCGCTGTGTGAAGCGGTGCGCCTCGCGCCGGATCATGTACGCGCCCTGGCCAATCTCGGCGCGCTGCTGCAGTACCGTGGTCATGTGGATGCGGCAGTCGACTGTCATCGTCGCGCCCTGGCGCTGGACCCCGAAGACATCGAGGTGAACTGCAATCTGGTTAATACGCTGCTGGAAGCCGGCCGCGCTGATGAAGCGCTGACCGAATGCGATGCCGCGCTCAAGGACTGGCCGGGCAGGGCGCTGCTGCTGGTCGCACGTGGCGCGGTGCTTTGCGGTGTCCAGCGTTACGGTGAAGCGATCCTGGATCTCGAGCGGGCACTGAAGATCCAGCCGGCCGACGATATGGCGCTGATCAATCTCGGTCTCGCACGACGTATGGTCGGCGAGCACGCAGCGGCGATCGCGATCCTGCGTACCGCCGTGCGCATCAACCCGGACAATGCGCGTGCCACGGCTGATCTCGCCAACCTGCTCGCAGCGCACGACCAGATGGGCGCCGCGCTCTTGCTGTGTGAGACCTTCCTTGCCCGTCATCCGGGTGAGTGCCTGGTGCTGACGGTTTATGCCTATGCGCTGCGTGATGCCGGTCGGGCCGATGAAGCACGGCAGATCCTCGACCTGGAGCGCTGCGTGCGCGTCATCGAGCCGGCCGTGCCGGCAGGATTTGCTGATTTCGCTGATTTCAACGCGCAGCTCGCGCAGTGCATCGAGAACGATCCTTCGCTGCTGCTGAATCCGCTCGGCAAGGCGACGCGGCTCGGTGGCCAGACCGGCGAACTCGATCTGGATGCACACCCGGCGCTCTCGGCGCTGCGCGAGCTGATCAATACCGCGGTACGTGACAGTGCTGACTACTTCAGGCGTACCGGCCTCGCTACACATCCGATGATGGCGCGCGCCGCTGATCGCTGGACGCTGCGGGTCTGGGGCACCGTGCTCGGGCCGGGTGGGCACCAGGCACCACATATGCATCCGCTCGGCTGGCTGAGCGGTGCCTACTATGTGCGCGTACCGCCTGATATGCAGCCGCTGGCAGACGCCCGTGATCGGGAACTGATTCCCGGTGCGCTCGAGTTCAGCCGCCCGCCGGAACGCCTGCTCGTGCAGGCGCCGGCCGAGGTACGCGTGGTCACGCCGGTGGAGGGCCGGCTTGCCCTGTTCCCGTCGGCCTTCTATCACCGCACCATTCCGTTTACTTCCGGCGCAAAGCGCATCAGCATTGCCTTCGATGCAATGCCGGTGAGCTGAGGAATGGTGATGCGAAAAACTCTGCATGCAGGGCTGCTGATGCTGGTATCTGGCAGCGTGTTACTGCTGTCGAGCTGCGCGACACAGCCGTTTGCTGAACAGCCGGCCGCAGCGGCAAAACCGGCTGAGCTGATCCTCATTGCCGGCGCATCCGGTCGCGCCGGCCACTTCGTCGTCGAACATCTGCGCGAGGAGGGGGTCGCTTTCCGGGCAACGACGCGCAGTCGTGAAGAAGCGCTGAAACGTCTCGGACCAGCCTTCACCGACATCGACTGGGTGGAATGCGATGTGCGCGACCCGGCCCAGGTGGCGGCTGCAATGCGTGGCGTGACGCAAGTCATCAGCGTCATAGGTGCCAATCAGATTACCGGTCCGAACAGCGCCGAGTTTGTCGATTACGGCGGCGTGAAGAACCTGGTCGATGCAGCGCTGGCGAGGAATGTCAGCCACTTTGTGCTGCTGACTGCAATCGGCGTGACGGATCCCGATCATCCCTTCAACAAGGCGACCAAGGGTGCGCTGGGCTGGCGGCTGAAGGGCGAGAATTACCTGCGCGCCAGCGGCCTCAGTTACACCATCGTCAGGCCCGGTGGACTCGTTAACGAGCCAGCCGGCAAGCAGGGGCTGCGCATCGAACAGGGTGACCAATGGCGGCCACTGCTGCGCAGTACCCTGTCGCGTGATGACCTGGCGCTGGTACTGACCGAGTCGCTCCGCAACCCGGCTGCCCGCCACACGACCTTTGAGGTCGTTAACGATCCAGCAGCCCTGCCGGGTGCCTGGCTAGAAGCCCTTCCCGGCCTTCGGCCCGATCCTTAAGAACTCTTAACTTGCATGTAAGGCTCCCGCGAGGGGGCCCAGTCCACTATTGCAACCGTAGTCCCGGGAGACACCCCTCACGGGAAGACAGGCAAGCCGAAGGAGCGGCAGCAAGTAACGGTCGGGTGGCACCGGTGGGTTGAAAGAAGTCGTAACCTGGCTTTCCCCCCCCTGTACAGGCAAGGCTTTAATACAGCACGCCGCCGGTGCCACCAGACAGTCAGCTTGAGGCCGCATCCCTCCGGTGTGGTAGCTGAGCCGGACCTCCCTGCGATATCGGGAGCAAGTGTTACGGCGGGGTTGTTGGCGATACGGTGTGTCGGACTGCAGCGGTCATTTGTGTGCTCTGAATGGCACGCTCGCGGGACGAACCCGGGTTGGACAGCCTCGCCGAACCTTCCGCTGTTTTTCAGCGCCATAGTTTCCGTTGTCGT
The DNA here is from genome assembly GCA_049290495.1 of Gammaproteobacteria bacterium. Taxonomy (GTDB): domain Bacteria; phylum Pseudomonadota; class Gammaproteobacteria; order Steroidobacterales; genus SHZI01. Next base: position 29,238 of record JBATNV010000285.1, read on the forward strand.
GATGTTCAGAAGGGGGGTCTGCCACCAGGCAGGCCCCCCTTGTCTGTTTTTGAACCTTGAGGAGATCGTTGATGGCTGTTTCCCGGTCCGGTATATCTGTCAGAGCGCTGTTGCCGCTGCTCATGGCGGCATTGTTTTACGGGCCGCTGGCGCAGGCTGACCTGCCCGACTTCAAGCCGATCATCCAGCGCAACCAGGCCAGTGTGGTCAATATCAGTACCACGCAGGACCTGAAGAACATCGCCGCCCAGGGCCGTGGTTCGCCGCCTTCCGCACCGCCGGGTATGCCGCCCGGCATGGAAGAGTTTTTCCGTCATTTCCGTGGCATGCCGATGCCGGAACAACGCGAGGCGCGCTCGCTGGGCTCCGGCTTCATCATTTCCGCCGATGGTGACATCCTGACCAATGCGCACGTGGTCGATGGTGCTGATTCGATCATCGTCAAGCTGTCAGACAACAGTGAGAAGCCCGCCAAACTCATCGGACTCGACAAGGCTTCCGACGTCGCCCTGCTGAAGATCGATGCCAGCGGCCTTCAGGCCGTAAAGCTCGGTGACTCATCGGGTGTCGAAGTGGGCGACTGGGTGCTCGCCATCGGTTCGCCCTTTGGTCTCGAACACTCGGTCACGCAGGGCATCGTCAGTGCGATCGGTCGCAGCCTGCCGGATGGCAACTACGTACCGTTCATTCAGACAGACGTGGCGGTAAATCCCGGCAACTCGGGCGGTCCGCTGTTCAATTTGCGTGGCGAAGTCATCGGCATCAACTCGCAGATCTACAGTCGAAGCGGCGGCTACATGGGCCTGTCATTTGCCATTCCAGTCAATGTGGCCAGCAACGTCGCGCGGCAGCTCGCTGCCAATGGCCGGGTTGAGCGGGGCTGGCTGGGTGTCGGCATCCAGGGCGTGAGCAGTGAGCTTGCGCAGTCTTTCGGTCTGGCAAAACCAGCCGGTGCGCTGGTCGGCCAGGTGGACAAGAGCGGACCGGCCAGTCGCGCCGGCCTCAAGCCCGGTGATGTGATTCTGGAATTTAATGGCCAGAAGCTGGCGCAACACGCGGATCTGCCGCCGCTGGTTGGCGAAACCGCACCGGGTACGACCGTGACCCTGAAGGTCTGGCGTGACAAGGCGGTACGCACCATCCCGGTCACCGTGGCGCGTCTGAAGCCGGATGACGGCGAGGTCGTTGCCGACAACGCCACGGCCGACCAGGTGCCCGGCGTACTGAATCTCCAGGTTGTGGCCCTGACGCCAGAGCAGCGCGAAGAAGCCGGCGTTGAATCAGGTGGTGTGCTGGTGGTGCGTGTGGCCGATGGTCCCGCAGCACGGGCTGGTATCAGTCAGGGTGACATCATCCTGAGACTTGGCAGTCGCGACGTCGACAGTCCCGACCAGCTGGCCGGGCTGGCGAAGAAGCTGCCCAAAGGACAACCTGTCCCGCTGCTGGTGCAGCGTGATGAGGCGCGGCTGTTTCTGCCGC
>JBATNV010000286.1:0-1507 GCA_049290495.1 Gammaproteobacteria bacterium
GCCTCTATACCCTGGGCTCACTGGCCTGCGTGTTTGCGCCAAATTTTGCGTCGCTGCTCGCATTTCGTGCGCTGCAGGGCGCGACGGCCGGTGCCGGAATGGTGGTGGGGCGCGCGATCGTGCGCGATCTTTACGAGGGTCCGCAGGCACAGCGGCTGATGAGCCTGGTTACGCTGATTTTTGGTGTCGCGCCGGCGCTGGCACCGGTCATCGGCGGCTGGATTCACGTTGCACTGGGCTGGCGGGCGGTGTTTGCATTCCTCGCGCTGTTTGGCCTGGTGGTGGTGACCGCGTCGCATATCCGGCTGCCGGAAACCCACCCGGCGGAGCAGCGTGTACCGTTTTCCCTGCGCACGCTGGCGGCAGGGGCATTTCGCGTGATCTGCGACCGGCAGTTTTTGTTGCTGGCACTGGCGGCAAGTTTTAATTTCCTGGGTGTGTTTTGCTATGTGGGTGCGGCGCCGGCACTGATTCTCGATCACTGGAAGCTCAGCGAAACGCAGTTCATCTGGCTGTTCCTGCCGGTGATCGCGGGTTTCACGCTGGGCGCAACGCTTTCGGGCCGACTGGCTGGACGAATTCCACCCATGCGACAGGCGGGCTACGGCTTCGCGCTGATCGTCACCACCTGCACGCTGCGGCTGTTGCTGCACGGGCTGTTTGCCGAGATACCGATCTACATGCAGCAGATTGCACTGTTTCTGTCGGGTATCGCTACCCAACTCGTGTTCCCTGTGCTGACGCTCCGGATGCTCGATCTGTTTCCGCAGGCGAGGGGATCTGCCGCCTCGATGCAGTCCTTCGTTTCGCTGGCCGTCGCGAGCGTGACGGTCGGTGTGCTGGTGCCGCTTGTGCAGGCAAGCCTCATGGATCTCGCGCTACTGTCAGCCCTAAGCGTCTGGCTGGGCCTGGTGTTCTGGCGTATTGAGCGCCGCCTTTCCGGGCAGGTTGTTTGACTACAGGTTTTGCCTGGTGGTGCTGGAATGGCAATATGTTGTCATTCATCAGCAGTGTCATCAGCTATGTCATTTTTTAATCTCTTCTCGGTATTCGATCGCTTTCGTCGCCCGGAAAATACCCGTGACGAGGCTTTTCATCGCGTGCACCCCAAGGATAATTTTTATCAGTCGGCTGGATTCTTTCCGATGCCCTTCGCACTGGTGACGACGGTCAACGAGCACGGCATTACTTCGATTGGCCCGCATTCGCTGGCTTTCCCCTTCGACATCATCGAACAGCCTTCGATGATGCTGATCTCAAGGGCCAGTTCGAATACCTCGGTGAATCTGCGACGAGGCAGCAAGGCCGCCCTGCACTTTATCGAATACAAGGAGAGCTGGCTGCGGCCCATCGTGGCGCTGGGCTATCCGGGCGTGGAACCGGAAGAAAAGATGAAAAACATTCCCTTCGAGATGGTCAGGACGCCCTCGGCGCAATATGCGCAGGACCCGGAGTTCCCCCTGCTGATGAAGGATGCGTTCCAGGTTTTTGAATGCGAACTGGATGG
>JBATNV010000287.1:0-19618 GCA_049290495.1 Gammaproteobacteria bacterium
GGCAGCGCACCGAGCTGATCGTCACCACGATCCGTCGCTAAACCGCTGTCGCAATCAACGAGCTGGGGAGCAGCAGCCTCAGGCCGACCGCTGCGACTCGAAAAAGGGGTTTTTCTACAGCCTCAACGACTCGGTTTAGCCGCGCCGAGCGTAAGCGAGGGAACCCAAGAGCGCGAAGCGCTGTTGGGCGACGGCTGGAACCGTTGGTTAGGTTGCCGACCCCTGGTGCTTATCAACATAGTCGCGGAGAGCGCGGTTGACGGCGTCTGAGTCAGGAAAGAGCTTGTGAAGATCGGGATCGATCAGGGCAATATTCGATCCTTCGTCGCGGTAGCGCTGGGCATACTCGCCCCTGATGCCCGAGCGGATGAACTCCGGGGAGTAATCGGGCCGAAGGTCTTTATCGCCATTGTTCATAGGCTTGGCGTTCCCGACGGGTCATTTCCCGCGCTGAGATGATTCTGAGTCTACCACCACGGTCTGTGAACGCGACGACCAGATACCGGTCTTTGAGGGTCCGGCCGAATATGGCAAAACGCTCTCGGCGATGGAGTGGTCCGGGTCTGCAGCGGATGATGAGAGATTGTCGGCAAATATCTCAGTGGCCTCGGAGAAGCTGACCTTGTGCTTTGCTTCATTGTCTCGTGCCTTGACCGGATCCCATTCGAACTCCATCAGTGAAATCCAGGCAACCTAACTATATATAGACAACCGAAGTGGTCGGATAAAACCGGACAAAAGTGTCGGATATCGTGGTGGGCCACTGGCGAACTACCTGATTCCATTCCCTGGCGGGCGGCGTTGTGTCGCATAAGCCGCCGGGGTGCCAGGGAGCGTGGTGGAAGGGCCGGGGTTGCTGCAGGTTGCGCGGGAGAAGATGCGTACACGGCATCTGGCGTTTCGCACGGAACAGACCTGGCTGCAGTGAATTCGGCGTTACCTGCGGTTTCATCAGCGACATCAGCCCCGGGACCTGGGTGCAGTCGGCGTTGAGCAATTCTTGACCCATCTGGCCGTCGAACGCAAGATCAGTGCAAGTACGCAGAACCAGGCACTGCAGGCGTTGCTGTTCCTTTACCGAAATGTACTGGACGTGGACCTGCCCTGGCTGGAGAACGTTACCCGTGCGATCAGGCCGAAGCACTTGCCTGTGGTGCTCAGTCGGGCAGAGGTCCGGTCGGTGCTGGCGGGTCTGCAGGGCACTTCGCTATTGGTCGCGCAATTGCTCTACGGCAGTGGTCTGCGCCTGACTGAGGCGCTGCGCTTGCGGGTGAAGGATCTGGCGCTGGAGCGGAGTGAATTGATCGTCCGGGATGGCAAGGGCAGCAAGGACCGGGTCACGGTCTTGCCGACACCCGTGGCCGGGCCACTGCGGGTGCACCTTGCCCGGCTGCGTGAGTGGTTTGAGGAGCAGCGGCGCCAAGGGGCGCCCGGGGTGTCGGTACCTGGTGCCCTGGCCGCGAAGTATCCGGGTGCCGCGACTCAGTGGGGCGGGCAGTCCGTTGTTCCTTCGGCGAGCTTGTGCGGCGACCCGTATTCAGGTCGTCCCGTGCAGAAATTGCTCGGGCACAACGACGTAAAGATGACGATGATTTATACGCATGTGATGGGCAAGGGAGCCAGGGGCGTGAAAAGCCCGCTGGATCACAGTCAGGGCAATTGAGCGAAGGCCGGTTTGTACGAGTCGGGCCTGCCCCAGCAGGTGGCGTGATGGCGATGCACAGCGCAGAATCTGCAGCGCGCCGCGTTGGCGATCACAGGAGACTTCAGCATGATTCGTCGGGTCGGTGCCGTGTTTATCGCGGCTGCGTTGTTGAGTACGGGTTGTAACGGGCAGACGCCTGAAGCGAATAAGGCGGCGGCTGATTATCTGCAGCTCGCGGCCAAGGAGCCTGGTGCGGTGCAGACTGAATCGGGCCTCGTGTTCCGGACGCTGACGCCGGGTACCGGTCCAATGCCGAAGGCCACCGATGTAGTTCGCGTGCACTATCACGGCACTTTGCCTGGCGGGAAAATCTTTGACAGTTCAGTGGATCGTGGCGAGCCGGCCGAGTTTGGCCTGAACCAGGTGATTCCGTGCTGGACGGAAGGCGTGCAGCGCATGCACGTGGGCGAGAAGGCGGAGCTGGTGTGTCCGGCGTCAATTGCCTATGGCGACCGCGGCGCCGGTGGTGTCATCCCGCCGGGTGCGACGCTGATCTTTGAAGTCGAGCTGCTCGCCATCAAGAGCCGGTAGTGCGGGAGCGGGGGATGCTTCCCTGCCTCATCCACGAGGACGAGCATCTGCTGGTGGTCAACAAGCCCGCCGGCCTGAACACGCACGCGCCGTCGCCTTATGCGGGTGAAGGTCTCTACGACTGGCTGAAGCATCGCGAAGCGCGCTGGGCTTCGCTGGCGATCATTCACCGCCTCGACAAGGAAACCAGCGGCGTGATGGTGTTTGGCAAGACGCCGCTGGCGAACCGTGCGCTGACGGCGCAGTTTGCCGCGCGCAGCGTGCACAAGACCTATCAGCTGCGCACCGACCGGCCGATACCGGACGGCGAGCAGGTGGTGACAGCGGGAATCGCTCGCGCTGGCGATCGCTATGTGTGTAGTCCGGAGGGCGAGGCGGCCGAGACGCGCTTTCGCAAGCTGTCTGACAGTCTTGTTGAAGCGCAGCCGCTTACAGGGCGCACGCACCAGATTCGCGTGCACGCTACGGCACGCGGTTTCCCGATACTCGGCGACACGCTTTATGGTGGCAGTCCGTGGCCACGCGTCTGCCTGCATGCGGCAGAGCTGGGGCTCGCGCATCCGGAGTCAGGTGAGCAGGTGAGCTTCAGTGCACCGGCTGACTTTGATGCGGATGCGCGGCAGACGCTGCGTAGCGCACTGATCGATGCCGCCACCACTAATGCATACCGGATAATCCATGGCGCCAGCGATGAGTGGCCGGGCTGGTACCTGGACCGGCTCGGCGACGTCTTGCTCTCGCAATCAGCGGGGGAGGTGTCGACGGCGATGAAGGAGCGTCTGGCTGCGGTGCCGGACGCACGAGCTGTGTATCACAAGATCCTCAACCGCCAGGTGCGGCGTACGACGCCGGACGAGGTGTCGCCCCAACTGGTGTCCGGTGAGTCGCTGAATACGCCGTTTACGATCATGGAGAACGGCCTGCGCTTTGAGATGAGCACAGGCGAGGGTTATTCAACCGGACTGTTTCTCGATCAGCGTGATAACCGTCGCCGCTTGCTGACGCGGCACATCGCGGCGGGCTTTCCGCTGAGCGATATGGGCGCAAACTTCAATGTGTTGAATACTTTCGCCTACACCTGCGGCTTCTCCGTCTGTGCGGCACAGGGCGGCGCGCATACCACCAGCCTCGACCTATCGAAGAAATACCTGGAATGGGGGCGACGTAATTTCCTGCTAAACGGACTGGATCCAGCGCAGCATGATTTCATCTATGGCGATGTCTTCGACTGGCTGCGGCGCCTCGCGAAGAAATCCCGTCAGTTCGATGTAGTTGTGCTCGATCCGCCAACCTTCTCGCAGTCGAAGTCGCAGGGCATGTTTCGCGCCACACAGGATTATGGCCGGCTGGTGTCGCTGGCCTTACCGCTGCTCAAGCCGAGTGGCGTGCTGTTCGCATCCAGCAATGCGGCAAACTGGCTGCCGGAGGAGTTTATTGCCAGCGTCGAAGCAGCGGTGCAGGCTGGCGGGCGGCACATCCTGCAGAAGCACTACGTGCCGCAGCCGCCAGATTTTCCGCTCAGTCGTGCAGAGCCGGCTTTCCTGAAATCGGTGTGGCTGCGAATCGCCTGAAGCGACTCAGAACCAGTTGTAATTGAAGCTGATGCTGATGCGTTCAGTGCGCCGCTGGTTGCTCGGCACTTCGTGCCGCATCCAGCTTTCGAACAGCACCACGTTGCCGGCCTTTGCCGGGATGGTGATCCACGGCTGATTCTCGGGGCGGCAGCCGGCCTTGCGTGGCGGCGAGGCCATGAAGCGATCCAGGCGCGGGTCTTCAAATTTCAGTCCCGAGCAACCCGTCGGCGTCTGCACATAGTAGGTGCCGCTGATCGTCGATGTCGGGTGGATGTGCAGGCCGTGCACCACGTGCTCCGGCATGATGTTGATCCAGCAATCGGTCATCGTCAGTTCGCGGCCAGTCATCTCGAGTTCAAGTGCCTGGACATAAGCCTTGACGTGCCGGTTGATCTTTTTCTCCAGCGTCTCGAAGGTCGACGACATCTTCTGCATATGGCATAGGCTGCCGTAGGAGGTGTAGCCGCCCGGATAGTTTTTCTTGCACCACTTCTGGCCGGCTTCATCGTGTTCGCGGACCTGCTGGCATTCGCGCAGCAGCTCGCGGTTGAAGCGCAGCCAGCCGGCATGCCGCAGGTGCGCTGAGTAAACCTGCGTCGGAAAAAAGCTGTGTACGGTCATGGCTGCAGAGTGTCCCGGCTGATGCCTTCACTATTGTGGTAGCCAATATATCGTGTCAGCTGGGCGATTGCCTGACTGACAGTGAGTCTGGCCTTCTCAAGTAAACGCAAGGTAGTCGCTGGATGGACGCATGTACTGCACTGGATCGTGACCACGGTCCAGTTCTCGAGAAAATCAATGGAAATGTGTCTTTCCATGCCGGCTGGTAACAAGCCACCGTTCGGGTTTCTGGCTGTCGGGTGACTGGCAAAACATCACGGCGGCGATCTTGAATAACCAACTTGCTAAAATAACCTATTAGGTTAATATCGCCATGGAAAAGCGAACAGCGCATTGCAAGTTGTCGGTGGTCAAGGCGCTGGTCCAGGCCGGTAAAGTTAGCGCCACCTTCACAGCGCTGACTGGCGGCGCGAGCCTCGGTCTGGATTTCTACGGGATGGTCAGCGTGATCATGGCGCTGACGTCGCGTGACTTCCACAAGAGCATGACCGCACACGCTGACCACCGTATTTGGCATGACGTGTACCGCCCCGTGACCGAAGTTGGTGAGGTCTACCTCAAACTGACGGTCATCAATGACGTGCTGATTGTGTCCTTCAAGGAGTTGTAGATATGAAATGCCCTGCTTGTGGTGCTGCCAGCCTGGTGTATGGCACCCGCCAGTTGCCATACACCTACAAGGGCGACACGACCACAATTGCGGCTGTGGTTGGCAACTACTGTCCAGCCTGCGACGAAAGCGTACTTGATGCCACTGAATCAGCGCGCGTGAGCGCGGCTATGTTGGCCTTCAACCGGGAGGTCAACGCCGGCATCATCGATCCTGCCTTTATTGCCAGCGTGCGCAGGAAGCTGGCGCTGGACCAGCGCGAGGCAGCCGAGATTTTCGGCGGTGGCATCAATGCCTTCTCGCGTTATGAAAGCGGCAAGACCAAGCCACCGCTGGCGCTGATCAAGTTGCTCAAGGTGCTGGATCGTCACCCCGAACTGCTCAGCGAAGTGCGAACTGCATAGTTGAGTTGATCGCAAGTGAGCGCCACTTCAGATCTTGAGGATCTCCTGTGGATAAATGCGATCGAGGATGAAGAACGCGGCCCGCGCTGACTCAAGCCCTGTGACACCTCCCATCGCGATACCCACTTCAATCGCCTCGAGCATCTGCCGAAACTCCGTGCCGAGGGCGGCCGCGCGGACGATCTTCGACTCGATGCGTGCGTCATTGCCCATCTGGATGGCGATGCCCACTGCGATCAGGGCCTTGGTCTGGGCAGGCAATTGACCTTCCGTAAACGCGGTCTCCTGTGCGGCCAGGCAGGCGTCATAGACGTTCGACCGGAACCGGGTGAGGTTCCAGTGACCGGTATTGCGCTCGTCGATGATCTGTTCGATTCGATTCACGTTCATCTCCCTGAATTATGCGACGTCACGCTGGGCGGCTTGCTTTTCACCCGGGATCCTTGGCACCGTTTTGAATACCCAGTTTGCCGGGTCCTGCAGACGTCGCGCAGGCGACGGGATGGTCCGGTAGTCGCCGTTTTTGTCCAGGGCGTCGAGCTGAACCCGGTCGATTTGCCAACCCTTGCAACGCAGGTCGTGCAGGACTTCCCAGTACGCGCCGATCATCTTGTCTTCAAGTTCGGCAGTGATCTGCGGATAGACCGGCACATCGGGCGCCCGCTTGGGCATGACCTTTTCAGCCAGTGACTTGTCCTGGTAGACGTTGCGGAGATTGCGCCGCAGATGTTCTGCATCGTTCTCCGGTTGCAGCATGAAGCTGCGGAAGAACGTGTAGTGCATACGTGCATGCTCTTCGTCGATCGGGGTAATGAACTGGTAAAAGACGTTATAAAAGCCTGACTCGGCGCCGCCGACAGAGACCTTGCCGCGCGAGGTGAAGCCGGGTATGAAAAATTTGAAGTTCGAAGTAACGTCGCTGCGTGTGCTGCGCAACTCCAGCCACTTGCCCTTCGTGACGTCAGGCTTGCCGACGATCTCGGTTTCGAAACCGCCATCCGCAAGCTTGGTGATCGTGTGGTCAGGTGGGCGAACCGGATTATCGCCACCGAAGCCGATGCCGTGCACGATGGCGAGGTGCACATGGTCGAGATCGAGTTGCTTCGCCCAGTGCTGGTTGCAGTTCCAGGTCACGGCGTGAGTAACGGCACGCCATTCGGGATTACCGTACTCCGGCATATCCATGATCGGCGCCGCGTTATCCAGGTCATCACCGAGGAACACCCAGATGTAGCCATATCGCTCCTCGGTGGGATACGAATCTACCCGCGCCGCGGCGGGGATCTCACCGACCGGATCCTTGTTGGAAGGAATCTTTGTGCACTTCCCGGTAGCGTCGAAACGCCAGGCATGAAACGCGCAGCCGACCGTGCCATCGGGCTCGCACTTTCCCTGCGCCAGGTCAGAGCCCCGGTGCGGGCAAACGCCGCTCAGGCAGACCGGTTTGCCTTCTTTGTCCCGGAACACGACGAAATCCCGACCCAGCATGCGCACGCCGACCGGCCGTGTTGTGACGCTGATGGATGGCCTGGCGACGTACCAGACGTTAGTAAACATCATGATGGTTTCTCCCCAACGGCAGGCCCGATCCCTGCTTCAGGTTCTATTTGTCAGGTTAGCAAATAGACAGATATACGTACTTGCCGCAGGCCGACAGGGTTGTCTGCGCGAGCTGCACGAGTCTGTGGAGGGTTGTCGCGCGTGCCGTTTCTTGCGGCGCCTGCGGCTTTTCTCAGGGTTGCTCAGGCAACTTTTTCAGCGCCAGCTGTGGCCTGCGCGCGCTTGACTACCGCGATGCTCTCCGCCGGAGGCAGTCCGAGCATGCGCAGCACGAGTTCCTGGAATTTGCTGCAGGCATCAGTCGCAGCGGTTTCGTTCAGGATGGCCTGGATGACCGCGAAGGCACCGCCGCGAATCGCCAATGCGATCATGTGCGGATCGCCAGGTGCAAAGCGCTTCTTCCTGATGCCAGTGGCAATCATTTCAGCCAGTGAATCCGTGTGGCTGGAAATCACCAGCTCGCGCAGGCTTCCGCTCCTGAGCAGTGTCCAGGCAATCACCGGGTCTTCCTGCGCAATCGCTATGGTGTGCTGCACGTTGATGGCGATCGCCTCGGCCGGGTCCGCCACCTTCCTGAATACCGCTACCTTGGCCTGCTTGTCCCGCAGGAAGAACTCCGCTGCAATCTCGCGGGCAAGCTCGTCTTTGGACGCGAAGTGGTTGTAGAAGGATGGCTGCGATACGCCGGCCGCCCGGATGATATCGAGCACCGAGGCTGCCTCGACGCCCTGCTCGGAAAAGACCTTCCTGCCACCCTTGATGAGTTGCTGACGGGTCCGTAACCAACGCGCATCGGGCTTGTCTTTAGGGTCTTTCATGCACTGCTGCGCATTTTGTCATGGTGCCGGGAGAGGGACTTGAACCCACACGATGTCACCATCAACGGATTTTGAGTCCGTCGCGTCTACCAGTTCCGCCATCCCGGCGCGGGTCGGCAGTTTACACGATGGTTTGCCGCGAAGGGCTGCTAACCGGGCGCGACTTCATTAGGATGCGCCCGGCATGGATCCCACCGATTTCAATTTTGAGCTGCCACCAGAGCTGATCGCCCAGCAGCCGCTGCCTGAGCGGACGGCCAGCCGGCTGCTGGAGCTGCGGCCGGATGGTGTGCTCAACGACCGGCAGTTTGCCGAGCTGCCGGAGTTACTGCGGTCGGGCGACCTGCTGGTGGTGAACGACACCCGCGTGCTGCCGGCCCGGCTATATGGCGCCAAGGCCAGCGGTGGCCGGATCGAGATGCTGCTGGAGCGGCTGCTGTCATCTGATGAGGCGCTCGTGCAGCTGCGTTCGAGTCATGCGCCGAAGCCGGGCAGTACCTTGAGCTTCGACGGCGGGGTCAGTGCGACGGTGCTCCGGCGCCAGGATGAGTTTTTCGTACTGCGCTTTGCGCGACCGGTGGTCGAGGTACTCGACCAGGCCGGCCATGTACCGCTGCCGCCCTATATTCACCGGGCCGACGCGACCGCGGACCGCGAGCGCTACCAGACTGTGTATGCCCGCGAGCGCGGTTCGGTGGCTGCGCCGACAGCCGGCCTGCACTTCAGCGAAGCGCTGCTCTCGGCACTTGCCGCGCAGGGTGTGGCCTTTGGCCGCTTGACCTTGCATGTCGGCGCAGGCACGTTCGCGCCACTGCGGCCGCATCATTTAAAGACGGGGCGGCTGCATGCCGAGCGTTTGCAGGTGTCGGCCGAGCTGTGTACGGCGGTCGCCAGTTGTCGGGAACGCGGCGGACGCGTGGTCGCAGTGGGTACCACGGCAGTACGTGGACTTGAAACGGCAGCCGCCAGCGGCATGCTGCGAGCCTTTGATGGCGAAACCAGCCTGTTTATCCGCCCGGGTTATCGTTTCCAGGTGGTCGATGCGCTGGTCACGAATTTTCATCTGCCTGAGTCATCGCTGCTGATGTTGGTCGCAGCCTTCGGTGGTATGGATCGCGTGATGGCGGCGTATCGTGAGGCGGTGACCCGTCGCTACCGTTTTTTCAGTTATGGAGATGCGATGTTTTTGCGTCGGCATAGCGAATCGCCATGAGTGCGGTTTTCAAATTTGAGGTACAGGCCAGGGATGGTGCGGCGCGCTGCGGTCGACTGACGCTCGCGCACGGCAGCGTCGATACGCCGGTGTTCATGCCGGTCGGCACCTATGGTGCGGTCAAGACGCTGACGCCTGAGGACCTCGAGTCGCTAGGCGCACAGATCATCCTCGGTAATACCTTTCACCTGATGCTGCGTCCGGGCGGCGAGCTGATGCAGACACTAGGCGGCCTGCATCGCTTCATGCACTGGCAACGGCCGATCCTGACCGACTCGGGCGGCTTCCAGGTCTGGAGTCTCGCGACCAAGAACAAGATCAGCGAAGCGGGTGTGGAGTTTCGCGCGCCCATCGACGGCAGCCTGGTGTTTTTATCGCCGGAGCGCGCCATGCAGGTGCAGGCGCAGCTCGGCAGTGACATCCAGATGATCTTCGACGAGTGCACCGACTATCCGGCGACCGAAGCGGTAGCGCGCACTTCGATGGAACTCTCGCTGCGCTGGGCGCAGCGCAGCCGGCAAGCCTTTGATGCCGGGACGGCGCCGCAGGCCGGCTCGGCACTGTTCGGCATCGTGCAGGGCGGTATGTATGAGTCGCTGCGCAGCGAGTCGCTGGCGGGACTCGTGGCCATCGGCTTCGATGGCCTGGCGATCGGCGGCCTGTCGGTCGGCGAACCGGAAGATGACCGGCTGCGGATCCTTGACCACCTCCTGCCAGAGATGCCGGCGACCAGTCCGCGCTACCTGATGGGCGTCGGGACGCCCTCGGACATCGTCAAGGCCGTGCTCCGGGGTGTGGACATGTTCGATTGCGTGATGCCCACACGCAATGCCCGCAATGGCTCGCTGTTCACCGGTGACGGAGTGGTACGGATCCGTAATGCCCGCTACCGGGACGACCCGCTGCCCATCGAGCCGGGCTGCAGTTGCTACACCTGCCAGCACTACAGCCGCGCCTATCTGCGGCATCTGGATCAGTGCGGCGAGATGCTGGGCTCACGGCTCAATACCATCCACAACCTGCATTTTTATGCTCAGCTGATGGCCCGTCTGCGTGTCGCAATCGGGGACCGCGAGCTGGATGCATTTGCTACGGACTTTCTGGCCCGGCAGCAATCTGTAGTTTCCATGCCATAATGGCGCGCCGTTTTTCAGCGAATTAAGGTCAATTGATGGGCTTTTTTATCCAGGACGCAATGGCGCAGGGCGCCGCCGCTCCAGCGCAGGACCCGTGGGTCAGCATGCTGCCAATGGTCATCATCCTGGTGGTGATCTATTTCCTGATCATGCGGCCGCAGCAGAAGCGCCAGAAAGAGCACAAGGCCATGATGGCCGCCCTGGCGGTTGGTGACGAGGTCAGCACGGCCGGCGGTGTGCTGGGCAAGGTCACCAGCATCAAGGACGATTTCCTGCATGTCGAGATCGCCAGGGATGTCGAGGTCGTTGTGCAGCGCCATACCATCGCTGCGGTAATGCCCAAAGGTACGCTCAAGAACGCGTGATACCCACTGGACCTGGGGATATGGCTGCCCGCTACTGGCAACCGGTCCTGCGGTCTGGCTCAAGTTTGCCCGCCGGAATTTCGGGAACCTGCTGCACATGAATCGCTTTCCACTCTGGAAAAACCTGCTTGTGGTCGTCGCCGTAGTGGCCGGCCTGCTGATATCGCTGCCCAACCTGTTCGGTGAGGCGCCGGCCGTGCAGGTTGGCCTCGCCAGCGGCGAACCGCTGACTGACACAGGCATTACGCGCGTGAACCAGGTGATCGCCTCGCAGCAAATCGAGGGTGCTGCGCCATACATGGACAAGGGCCGACTGATGGTCCGCTTCCCGTCGGTGGACATACAGCTGAAGGCTGCCGATTCGCTGCGTCTGGCGCTTGGCAAGGAATTCGTGGTTGCGCTGACACTGACGCCAAAAACGCCCGCCTGGCTGCGTGCCATGGGCCTGCGGCCGGTCCCCCTGGGCCTCGACCTGCGTGGTGGTGTGCATTTTCTCTTTGAGGTGGATGTGTCGACGGCCGTGAAGCAACGGCTCGACAGCTATGCAGTTGATTTCAACAAGTTGCTGCGCGAAAACCGCATTCGTCGCAGCATCAGCGTCACCGGCAACGAGTTGCTGATCCGTCTGCCCGATGCCGCCGACGCCGACCGTGCCGAAGCGTTGCTGAAGGATGCAGATCCTGATCTCGCCTTTGATCGCCGCAGCAGCGGTGGATCGACGGTACTCGTCGCACAGATGACGCCGGCACAGATCAAGGCCCGGCAGGATTTTGCCATCCAGCAGAACGTGACGACCTTGCGTAATCGTGTCAATGAACTTGGCGTGGCCGAGCCGCTGGTACAGCGTCAGGGCGCCGACCGGATCGTGGTACAGCTGCCAGGCGTGCAGGACCCGGCCCAGGCCGAGCGCGTGCTCGGCGCGACAGCCACCCTGGAGTTCCGGCTGGTCTGTGCTGACGAGAATCCGGCTGAAGCCGAGCGCACCGGCCGCGCGCCACTGGGCTGCGAGCTGTTCAAGATGCGTAAAGGCGGGCCGGTGCTGCTCAAGCGGCGCACCATCGTGACCGGTGATCAGCTCACCGATGCCAGCCAGGGCTTCGATCAGGGTATGGCGGCGGTCTATGTGCGCCTCGACAGCAAGGGCGCGCGCAGCATGCTCGAGACCACCCGTGAAAACCTCAAGAAGCCGATGGCGGTGGTGTTTGTCGAACAGAAGCGCGACTTGGTAGAGCGGGACGGAAAGACGATCGAAGTGCCGCGCGTCGAGCGCGAAGTCATCAACGTCGCGACCATCAACGGCGTATTCAGCAGCAGCTTCCAGATCACCGGCCTGGATACTTTCGAAGCGCGTGATCTCGCCCTGCTGTTGCGTGCCGGTGCTTTGGCTGCTCCGGTCTACAAGATCGAGGAGCGCACCATCGGTCCGAGCCTTGGCCAGGACAACATTGACCGCGGCATCAGCGCGTTTCTGTATGGTTTCCTGGTTGTCGGCGTGTTCATGGTGGTTTACTACCGTGCATTCGGCCTGATCGCGAATATCGGTCTGCTGGTCAACGTGGTGCTGATTGTCGGGCTGCTCTCGCTGTTGCAGGCAGCGCTGACCCTGCCCGGCATCGCGGGTATCGTGCTGACCATCGGTATGGCGGTCGACGCCAACGTGCTTATCAACGAACGTATCCGGGAAGAAGTGCGTAACGGCAGTACGCCGCAGGCTTCGATATCAGCCGGTTACGACAAGGTGTTTTCGACGATTGCCGACGCGAACATCACTACGCTGATCGCCGGCCTGGTCCTGTTCGCTTTTGGCAGCGGGCCGATCAAGGGCTTTGCCGTGGTGCTATGCCTCGGCATCATGACTTCAATGTTCACGGCCCTGACGGTGACGCGTGCAGTGGTGAATCTCGTCTACGGTGGCCGCAAGGTCGAGCGACTCTCTGTCTGACGGATGGCAGCATGGAATTTTTCAACACAAAGACCAACATTGATTTCCTCGGCAAGCGGCGTATCTCGGCCGTGGTGTCGGCCATCCTGATCATCGGTTCACTGATTTTGCTGATCCCGGGTGTGCGCGGCCTCAACTTCGGTATCGATTTCACTGGCGGTGTGTTGCTGGAGCTGGGCTATAACGGACCGGCGAACCTTCCGGACATCCGCAAGCGGCTGGCGGCGAGCAATTTCGCCGATGCGCAGGTACAGAACTTCGGTACGGCCAGCGATGTCATGATTCGTATCCTGCCGCGTGAAGGACTCGATAACAAAGAGGTCGCCGGGCAGCTGCTCGCTGTGCTGAAAGTCGGTGACCCTGCCGTAGAACTGCGTCGCACAGAGTTTGTCGGCCCGCAGGTCGGTCAGGATCTCACCGAACAGGGCACGCTGGCGATGCTCTTCGCGATGATCATGATCACGGCCTACATCATGCTGCGCTTTCAGTGGAAGTTCGCGCTGGGCGCCATTCTGGCGACGGTGCATGATCCCATCGTCACGCTGGGCTTTTTTGCGCTGACCGGCCTCACTTTTGACCTGTCCGTGCTCGCGGCGATGCTGGCGATCGTCGGCTATTCCGTCAACGACACGATCGTTGTCTTCGACCGGATTCGCGAGAACTTCCGCAAGATCCGTCGTGGCGATGCGGAAGAGATCATGAACATCTCGGTCAACGAAACGCTGAGTCGTACGATCATGACCAGCTTTCTGACCATGCTGATGGTGCTGGCCATGCTGTTCTTTGGTGGCGAGACGCTGCGCGGTTTTTCCAGTGCGCTGACCGTCGGTATCGTCGTCGGTACCTACTCATCGATCTTCATCGCCAGTGCGCTGGCGCTGGCGCTAAAGGCAACTGCGGCGGATCTGATGCCGCCCAAACCGGGCAAGGGCGAAGGCGAAGGCGAAGTCGACTCGATGCCCTGATTGTGCCCTCCCTGGTGCTCAGGGCGGCGAGGCGATCCGAGTTCGGCTGCTGCCGCAAGGCCGCCGCTCAGGCTGGTCCAGAGTCGGCGTTCAGGTGTGGCGTGAATAGCTCACGCAGCGCATCGTGAATTTTGAGATTGCCGGCCAGTACATTGCCGCTGTCCAGATGTGAGTCGTTGCCGGTCAGACTGCTGACGATGCCACCGGCCTCCTGGATCATCAGGGTGCCTGCGGCGACATCCCAGATCTCCAGGCCAAATTCAAAAAAACCATCCAGCCGGCCGGCGGCCAGGTAGCAGAGGTCAAGCGCCGCCGAGCCTGGACGGCGCACGCCGGCGGTGTTTTCCATGACGCTGCCGAGCATGCCCAGATAGGTTTTCATCCAGCGGGTATTGGCGCGATAGGGGAAGCCAGTGCCGATCAGGGTGCCTTCAAGCTCGCGGCGTTCACTGACCCGGATGCGCTTGCCGTCGAGCTGGGCACCACGCCCGCGCATGGTGGTGAACAGCTCCTGGCGGCAGGGGTCGTAGACCACGCCCACCTCCAGAACATCGCGTTTGCGCAGCGCAATCGACACGGAAAAAGTCGGGAAGCCGTGTAAAAAATTGGTCGTGCCGTCGAGCGGATCGACGATCCAGACGAATTCGCTGCTGCCCCGGCGGCCGGACTCTTCGGCGAGGATCGCATGGTCGGGATAGCGCTTGTGAATGCTCTCGATGATGGCCTGTTCAGCCGCCTGGTCGACCTGCGTGACATATTCATTGCGGGCCTTGGCCTTGATCTCGAGTTGATCGAGACGTGACAGCGAGCGGATGGCGATATCGCCGGCGCGACGTGCCGCCTGGATGGCCGTATTCAGCATTGCCTGCATGGATTTGTCTGCCTGTCGCGCGGGGCGGCCATTGTACGCATCAGCGCCCATGCTGCCAGCTTACAATGCCGGCCTATGTCCAGTTCAGCCGACATCCGTTTCGTACTATTCGAGACCACCCACCCTGGCAATATCGGTTCAGTGTCCCGGGCCATCAAGACCATGGGCTTTCACCAGCTGTACCTGGTCAACCCGCCGGCGGAGTACATCTGTACCGATTCGCGTGCGATGGCATCGGGCGCCCAGGACGTATTGCATGGCGCGAAGGTTGTTGCCAGCCTGCCCGAGGCGCTGGAGGGCTGTGGGCTGGTGCTCGCAGCCAGCGCCCGCCACCGTCGCATTGGCTGTCCCGAGATGGATCCGCGCGAGGGCGCGCGTCAGGCAATGGAGCAGGCGTCCAGCAAGCCGGTGGCGCTGGTCTTCGGCCCGGAGCGCTCCGGGCTGGCCAATGAAGAACTCGATCTCTGCAGTGCGATCGTTTACATCCCGGCCAATCCCGACTACAGCTCGCTGAACCTTTCCCAGGCAGTGCAGATCATCGCTTACGAGTTGCGGCAGCAGCAGATACTCGAGCGCGAACTGCCACCGCGCGAATCGCCACTGGCTGGCCCTGCGGGGATGGAACTCTTTTACGAGCATTTTGAGCGCGTGTTGCTGGCCAGTGGGTTTCTGAATCCGCAGAACCCGCGCCACCTGATGCGTCGGCTGCGCCGGCTGTTCAATCGCGCGCAGGTGGACGAGAACGAGCTGAATATCCTGCGCGGCATACTCAGCGCCGTGGCGCCCGGATCGGGGCCCCGGCCGAAGCCCTGACCATGCGTTTGCCGGTCTACCTCGATTACGCGGCCAGTACACCGGTCGATACCGCCGTCGTCGAGTTGATGGCGGATTGCCTGCGCAGGCCCGAACTCGCGGCGAATCCTGCTGCACTCGGTCACGCTGCGGGACGCGCAGCGCAGGCGCTGGTCGACACAGCACGTGCGCAGGTCGCTGCACTGATCAACGCGCAGCCTGAAGAAATCATCTTCACCTCGGGCGCGACCGAGGCCGACAACCTGGCCGTGATCGGTGCCGCGCAGTTTCGAAAAGCGCGCGGCAGGCATCTTGTTACCTCGCTCACCGAACACAAGGCCGTCATCGAGAGCTGCCGGCATCTTGCCACGCAGGGCTGGCGCATCACCTGGCTCAAACCGGATGCCGAGGGCCTGATCGCGCCGGCCGCCGTTGAGGCGGCGCTGGAGCCGGACACGGTCCTGGTCTCGCTGATGCACGTCAATAACGAGACAGGCGTGGTGCAGGACATCGCGGCGATCGGCGCGATTTGCCGGCGTCGCGAGGTGCTGCTGCACGTGGACGCAGCGCAGAGCGCGGGCCGCGAAACGATCGATGTGCGCGCCCAGCAGATCGATCTGCTCTCGCTCTCGGCACACAAGATCTATGGTCCCAAAGGTGTCGGCGCGCTGTTCATCGACCAGCAACATGTGCGACGCGTGGCGCCGCTGCTTTTCGGCGGTGGCCAGGAGCGGGGCCTGCGTCCCGGTACCGTGGCGACTCACCAGGTTGCCGGCATGGGCGCGGCCTTCCGACTCGCCGCACAGCGCCTGCCGGACGAGGCGCGGCATGTGGCAGCACTGCGTGACCGGCTCTGGGCCGGACTGCAGCCCTTGGCGGGCGTGCTGCTGAACGGCCCGGCGCGGCAGCGGAGCGGACACATCCTCAACGTCAGCATCACCGGGGTGGAGGGTGAGAGCCTGTTTTACAGCCTTGCCGATCTTTGTGTGGCCAGCGGTTCAGCCTGCACCAGCCTCGCCAACGAGGCCTCATATGTGCTGCGCGCACTCGGCCGTCCGGCAGCACTTGCCCAGAGTTCTATCCGCTTCTCGCTCGGCCGACAGAGCACTGCGGCTGAAGTCGATTTCGCCATCGAGTGCGTGCTGCGCGCGGTGCGGCATCTGCGCAGTTTTAGTCCCATCAGCGTGCCGGGTGCCTGATTCATGGAATATTCCAGCGAAGTCGCCCGGCATTTCGCCGCCCCCCGGCACGCCGGGCCGCTCGCGCCGGGTCCGGGTACGCTGGTGTGCGGCGAAGGTGGGTCTGTGGAGCAGGGCGCCTGGGTCGTTTTTCAGGCGCGGATCGATGCTGGACGGGTGGTGGCGCTGGCCTGGCAGGCCTGGGGCTGTCCGCATGTGATCGCCGCGTGCAGCCTGGCGGCCGACACGCTGACCGGCTGTACGCCAGCGGAGTTGGGGACTTTCGAGGCGCTGCGCCTGCGCGCTCTGCTTAATGTGCCAACATTGAAGACCGGTCGGCTGCTGATCATTCAAGATGCCTTGCGTAAGTGCTTGGCAGCTTGGGACAATGGCGGTCGGCGTATTCCCTTGTAAGAGGAATTGATGGTGGCGGTCGTTCTGACTGAGAACGCCCTTAAGAGGGCGCGCGCGTTCGTTGGCAGTGCAGATCCCGCAACAGCCGGGGTAGGCCTGCGTATTGGTATCCGCCGTACCGGCTGTTCGGGTATGGCCTATGTGGTCAGCGTTGCCGAGTCGGTAACGCCTGAGGACGTAGTCTTCGAACAGGCTGGCGTGCAGGTTGTCGTTGATCAGGCAGCTCTGGCTGTGATCGATGGCACCGAAGTGGATTTTGTCCGCGAGGGCCTGAATGAGGCCTTCCGTTTCCGCAATCCCAAGGCCAAAGGTGAGTGTGGCTGCGGCGAAAGTTTTTCTCTCTGAATAACCCTGAAACTAGTGAGCACTGGAGCATCCATGACGATTGAACGAACGCTTTCCATCATCAAGCCTGATGGCGTACAGAAGAACCTGATTGGCGAGGTCTATCGCCGCTTCGAACAGGCCGGCCTGAAAATCATTGCCGCGCGCATGTTGCATCTGAGCACGGCGCAGGCTGAGGCGTTCTATGCCGTACATAGCGAACGGCCTTTCTACCGCGACCTGGTCAACTACATGACGACCGGCCCGGTTATCGCGCAGGTGCTCGAAGGCGAGAACGCCATCGAGACTCATCGGCGTCTCATAGGCGCTACCGACCCGAAGAAGGCCGACGCCGGCACGATTCGCAAGGACTTTGCCGCCAGCATCGAAGAGAACGTCGTGCACGGTTCGGACGCGGTAGAAACCGCCCGGCAGGAGATCAGCTTCTTCTTCGCCCAGTCTGACATCTGTCCGCGGACCCGGTAAGCACGCGTGACTGGACCGGTTCAACTTGCTGCTTCGGGCCAGGCCCTTTTGGGCCTGCCGCGGGCGGAGCTTGAGCAGGTCTTCGCCAGCTATGGTGAGAAGCCATTCCGCGCCCGGCAACTGATGCGCTGGATGTATGGCCGCGGGGTGCTCGACCCTGCGGCCATGACCGACATGTCGGTGGTGCTGCGCGAGCGACTGGCGCTGGTGGCAGACTTCCGCCTGCCTGAAATAGATGCGTGCCAGGAGTCTGCAGACGGCACCGTGAAGTGGCGGCTGCGCGTCGGCGCCGGACAGCTCATCGAGACGGTGTTCATTCCGGAGGAAGGGCGCGGCACGCTGTGCGTCTCCTCACAGGTCGGTTGCGCGCTTAACTGCTCTTTCTGTGCCACCGGCGCACAAGGATTCAACCGCAACCTGACGGCTGCCGAGATCATCGCGCAGGTGGTCATCGCGACGCGCCAGCTCGGCCTGGTTGCGGGCCGTTCGCGGATTACCAATGTCGTCTTCATGGGCATGGGCGAGCCGCTGGCCAATTTCCGGCCCGTGGTACAGGCCTGCTCAGTGCTCATCGATGATCTCGGTTTTCAGCTGTCGCGCCGGCGAGTGACGGTCAGTACCTCGGGGCTGGTGCCGCAGATCCGCAAGCTGGCCCAGGAAAGCAATGTCGCACTGGCCGTTTCCCTGCACGCGCCGGACGATGAGTTGCGCAATCAGCTGGTACCGATCAACCGGCGGCACCCGATCGCTGAGCTGCTCGAGGCCTGCTGGGATTATGCTGAAGCCACCAATGCTGTCGGCATTACTTTCGAATACGTGATGCTCGCTGGCGTCAATGATGCCGAGAGTCATGCGCGGGGGCTGGTGAAGCTGTTGGCCAACCGGCCGGCCAAGCTGAACCTGATCCCCTTCAATCCTTTTCCCGGCAGCGAGTACCGTCGTTCGTCAGGCGCGGCGCTCGAGCGTTTCCGCACCATACTGATCGACGCCGGCATCATGACGATCACCCGCCGTACGCGCGGCGATGACATCGCGGCGGCCTGCGGGCAACTTGCCGGCCAGGTCAATAACCGGGTCAGGGTACCGCTCGGCACCAGGTTGCATGAGGTCACATGGCACAACTGACAGTCATCATTGCGCTGCTTGCCCTGGCCCTGACGGGGTGTATCACCACGACGACGGGTGCGGCAAAACCTGCACGCAGCTCGCCGAACGAGGCTGCCGGATACAACATGCAGCTCGGCATCAGTTATCTGCGCCAGAACAAACTGCAGGCGGCGCGTAACAAGCTGGAAACTGCCATCAAGCTGGATCCGAACCTGGCTACCGCGCATGCGGCGCTTGGTCTGGTTTTCGAGCGGCTGGAAGATCCGGCCGGTGCCGAGCGGGAATATCGACGTGCCGCAGATCTTGAGCCGAACAATCCTGACAACCTGAATGCACTGGCGGTATTCACCTGTCAGCGCAAGGCTGAGCCGAAAGAGGCCCTGCGACTGTTTGACAAGGCCCTGGCAATACCGTTGTCAGTCAGTGCCGCCAACCGCGCAATGCTCAATACCAATGCTGGCACCTGCGCCAAGAGTATCGATCCCGTGCGTGCAGAAGGCTATCTGCGCGCAGCGCTGGCCGAGAATCCGGATTACAGCGACGCGCTGTTCCCACTTGCCGAAATCACGCTGGGAGCCGGACGCGCGCTTCAGGCCCGCGCATTCATCGAGCGCTACCTGGCGGCAAGTCCGCCATCGCCAGCCGCACTCTGGCTCGCGGTGCGTATCGAGCGTGCGCTCAATGACAGCGTCTCGGCTGAAAAGTATGCCGATGAGTTAAGCAAGCAGTTCCCCAATTCCGACGAAGCCCGCCAGCTGCGCGAGTCGAAGTCTTGAGTAACATGCAGGCCCCCGCAGCGGAACCATCCGCTGCTACAGAGGCCAGGGCCGATGCGGCGCTGTCACTCGGCGCGCGCCTGCGTTCGGCGCGCAAGGCTCGAGCAATCAGCCTCGAACAGGTCGGGCAGCTGCTGCATCTGGAACAGTCGATGCTCAGGGCCATAGAGGAAGATCGTTATGAGGCACTGGGTGCGCCGGTTTTCGTACGCGGTTACCTGAAGGC
>JBATNV010000288.1:0-1906 GCA_049290495.1 Gammaproteobacteria bacterium
ACCGGGTGGCTGCCAGCTGCGAGCTGCTGGTACTTCTCCGCGCCGGAGGTGTGGTTTGGCTGGAAGGCCCGGTACTGGGTGTTCGTGACCTCACGCGTAGCGATATAGAAAGCCCGCGTCAGACGCACATCGCGCTCGGTCTCATTGGCCCGCCGGCCCTGCTCGCGGCGCGCCGCGCCCATGCGAAATTCACCCGGCTGGACCAGGCGCATTTCCAGTCCCTGCGACGTTGTCACGGTGCGCGGCGTGGCGGCGATCACCGCCTGCTGTGGCGTCAGTAGTGTGGCCTTGAGTTCTTTCGGCTGGCCCGGTTGCGGCGTTAGCTCGGTGATAAACGCTGCAAAGCCGGGTTTGCGAAATTCGAAGCGAGGCGCAAACGCCGGTAAAGACAGCTCGCGCGGCCCCGTGCCGACGGATTTGCCATCGACCAGCAGTTCAGCATCCGCCGGCTCGCTGCTGACGCGAACCACACCGATGCGCGCCACGAGCTCGACGCGCAGCGTTGCACCCCGGCTGCTGACGAGATCGACGCTGCGTGAAACAGCCTCATAACCAGCTTTACTCACAGCAACCGTGTAGCTGCGTCCCGGCGGCAGGCCGGTTTCAAGCGGCGTCACGCCCCGGTAGCGGCCAGCAACTGTCACCGTCGCACCCGGCGGTTCGCTGATGATGCGCACCAGGCCATCGGCCTGTTCCAGCTTCAGGGCCTCGATCTGCTGCGGCTGGTTGGCAACTGCCACGACCTGGCGCTTGAGAGTCTTGAAACCGTCTTTCTCAAAACTCAGCGTGCGCTCACCCGCCAGCAATTCCAGCTTTGCCGGCGTGGTCCCTGCCGGTGCGCCATCCACAAAAATGGAGGCACCCTCGGGCACACTGTTAACCGTGACTTCAGCCCAGTCAGGCACCAGGCGCGCTTCGATGGCTTGCAAGACGCCACCGCCCTCCACTGCCAGCTCCGTCGCATAGGGCTGGTAACGTGGCGCCGCCACGCGCAGCTTGTGCGAGCCAGCTTTTACATCGATGGCGCGGGTCGGCGTCGTTCCTGCACTCACCCCGTCGATGGTGACTTCAGCCGCGACTGCAGGTGTGGTGCTGACCACCAGCTGCCCCGGCAGTCGCTCGAGGCGCAGGCTGAAATCCTGGCTGGGCGCATTCGTTACCTCGATGCGACTGCTGTCCGCGGCATAGCCCTCTGCCGTCGCACTCACGGTGTAAGGCCCCGGACGCAGCAGGTAGCGGCCACCAAAACGCAGATCCGGCACACCCTGCACATCGAGCACGGCGACGGCTGGATCCACAACGATCAGCACGGCGCGCGAGGTCAGCAACCAGAAGGCACACACGGCGAGCACGAGCAGCGCAGCCCAGATCGCCGGCGTACGCCAGCGCGGACTTGCGCGACGTTTGAGCGCCTTGACCGGTGTCATTGACGCTCCCGCATCTGTCGCAGGTTTTGTGGCGTCTGCTGCCGCTTCCTCAGGCGGCAGCGTGTCGTAATCCACGTCGCTGAAGCGCAGCCTGAACTCGAGCGCATCAGCACCGAAGGCGCAACGAATGCGTGCGCTGCCGATACCGATCTCATCTCCGTCGCCGAGCCAGCGGGTCCCGGCAAGTGGCACGTCATTCACGGTGATTTGCGCACCGGTGGGTTGCAGGAAGGGCCGGCCATCGAGCAGGCCCAGCAGCGCAAGACTCTGGTCGGCGACCGGGCCTGGCAAACGGATGGCCGCAGACGGACCCGTGCCTATGCGCAGCGGCAGGTCAGCTTCGCCAAAGCGGCGCGAGCCGGAGGCGTCATGAATGACGATCGCAAGACTCAAATCGCTTCCTCACAGCGGATCACCACGGGCGGCATATTGCCAGCCGGATCCACACGGATGTTGCGCCGGACATCGCGGTAGCCATT
>JBATNV010000289.1:0-6453 GCA_049290495.1 Gammaproteobacteria bacterium
CAGGCTTCCGGCAACCATGGCTGTCAAGGCGATATAAGTAGTTTTGTTTCGCGCGCGCATAAGTCCCCCCAAGAAAACATCTAGACGTGTGAATTTAGTATCGGCCAGGCATTAGCCAATTTACCAACAGCCATTTTTGCTTTTAAACAACTGATGCTTGTGATCCACCATGACCTAATCGGGTAATCGGGTAATCGGGCCATTTTGAAAATTGGTTTTCCGACAACGGGGGAGAGCAGCGCGGCCATCATCCAGGCTGCAGCGACCAGAAGAAAGCCGAAGGTCGCGGCCGGTATTGCTTCAGCTCGGTCGACAAGGGTGACAACGGGCAGACGTAATAGTCGACGGCAAGTTGTTGGCACCCACTCGTCTCATGGATATATATTCATCAAGTGGCAGATCAGGTACTTTTTAAGTCAATAGAGGCAGCAGCGTGATTGAGTCAAAATGGACGTTACGGCCTGACAACATTTGCGGATCGCAACCCGGGCAGCATGCCCTAAATATAACCCAATGCGCTCGGCTGCAATTACTGACGCGCTCGTTGGCAGTTGGCCTTTTAATATTTTTTGCGCTCCCCGCAGGGGCCCAAGAGGCGCTCCGGCTGGATTTGCCCAGGCTGGTGGAAATAGACGCGATGGACGGGCAACAATCTCGCATTAAGCGGTTTGCGATCACAGCACGGGGCATGATCGGCCAGGAAGTCAAGATTCCACGGTCGCAGAAGTTCTTTTGCACTTTGAGCCATGCCTATAACATGGTTCTGAACTACTACCCCGATAACGACGAGTGGATATTCGGGGTGCAATCCAACCCGAGTGCGCAATTTGCAGCTGGAGGGCTGGCGACATGCCTTGATCTATCAGTGCTTGCTGACGCCCCAAGGAGCGGCCAATGAACATTATAAAGATCATGGCCTTTTGCCTTTTTGGTGTTTGCGTTCTGGGCGATGCCGTAGCGGCGCAGACAGTATTCGTTGCTGGCGGGTCTGGCCGGACAGGGCTCGCCATCGTTGACGTTTTGAGTAACGCCGGTTACCACGTACTCGCTTCCACCCGCAACGCTGAGCGTGCCAGGCAGAAATACGGCGATGCAATCGATTGGGTCGAGGTGGATCTGCTTGACACCACACGACTTGTGGACGCGGTCAAGGGAGCCGACTTCGTGGTCAGTGCCGTTGGCCACGGCGACTTCGTTGGTGTCGAGGCCCCGCAGTTCGTTGCATACCTGGCCATACGCAATCTTGTTGATGCAGCCAAGGCCGCGCAGGTGAAGCAGGTTGTCTTAATCTCATCAGCGACAGCCGGACACGTTCGCGGTGTCGATCACAGAAACGAAGCTCGCTTCGGCTTTGTCCTGTATTGGATGACAAAGGGCGAAGACTACCTCAGGGCAAGCGGTCTGCCTTACACAATCATCGGCCCGGGTGGACTGGCCAACGATTTCATGGCAAATCTCATCGGGTTTGATCTCGAGGCATCCAAGAACTGGGGCGTCGAACTTCTTCCGCGCTCCGAATACAAGCAGGCTTTCGTTTCCAGGAGAGGTGTAGCTTTCGTAATAGAAAAAGCACTCAAGGATCCAAGCGCTCGAAACAAGGCGGTTGCGGTAATTTGGGACAAGTCCGTCCCTGCCAGCACAGTGACTGGTGCATATGCGGCCATTCCGGAGGAAGTTCCCACCCGGAGCTACCTCACGCCGTGACAGATCCGAGGATTGGCCGTAACCGAGGTGATAAATTGACCACTTTCGACAATGAGCAAGAACCCACGCCAACGGCCAGCGCCGTCCAATTTCCGCGGCGGGAGTTGCTCACAATGGCGGCTGCCGGAGTAGGCGGATTATTATCGACCCCAACGTTGAGCGCTGCACAATCCCGATACGATTTTTCCAATCCTGCGGATAACCTGCAAGCTTTCGTCAAGATCACAGGCGATCTGACAGGTCGGGAGACTTATCAATGGTCGAGCGGACGTGTCTTTGGTTCAACACCAGGGAACCTGGCAGAACCGCTGGCTGACTTTCAGGCATGCCGTAAACAACAGTATCTAAAGGTTGCGGACGGCTACCGCTGCCTGTACCGCGGCATCATTATCTTCTTCGATCTGCGGAGCGGGGACGTTCTTAGAGTGCTCGACAATCCGTATACGGATAAGCGGAATGACGTCACTCACTATCGAACGCAGCTTAGCGAGTACACAATTACACCGCAGGGCTACCGCGGCGGCATCACCGAGATTGGCGAGTCCGGAGTACCTCGGAAAGCGCCGTTCCTGTTGGACTGGACAGTAGCTGGCGATGACGTATGGGTATCTCATGACGAGCGGCTGAAGTACACGCGTCCCGACGGGGGGAACGTCCGCATCGACAATCTGCTCAGCCAGTATCATTGCCAGTTTGGCGAACTGGACGATACAGGACTGTCATCGGCTGGATGCGACTTGAGCTGGCGGGCCGAGCTGACCTGGTTTCCCTGGATGGGCATGGACGGCCATCCAGGGCACATCTTCTGGGGCGGGATGGGGCAGAAGTACCACAAAATTGACGATCTCCCCAATCGTCTGGTAACCGCAGCTGAAGCGATCTGGCCCGGGGCCCTGGGCCAACCTCTGACATAAAGCGGCTTGAGTCTTGGTAGTTCCGCCCTGCTTATTAACCATTCAGCAGGTGTTGCTGGGTTGCCAGTGGTTCGGTTGACACCTGGTCAACTTATGCGCGGCGAGGTCAGTCAGCGCAACCCGCACGCGCATCGAGGAAATGTTGGGCGTACGCTCTGTCAATCGCAGCCAGATGGTTGACGATCAAGCTAACGACCGGTATGGATTCAACATGTTGCTGCCTCGTGCAGGAGCCACCAGCAAGTTGCAAGAGACGGAGTCTGCCTGTGTGGGCCACCACCTCTTGACCAACCGTCGCTGCTTTCCCTCCCGGAAGCGTGCTGATTCCGGAATTGTGAGCACTACATCAAACAGGAAGAAATTCCATGACAGTCAAAAATAGCAGCGGCATGTACTACGGGTGGGTCATCGCCGTATCGGCGGCTGTCATTCTGGTAATCACAAATGGCATGACGCTGGGCGGCCTGAACGTCTTCGATCGACCACTGCTCGACGCACTGAAGGAGGCCACGGGCAGCTCTGTTAGTCTCAGCGATTTCAAGTTACGGGATGCGATCACACTCGCGGTCAGTGGGCTCATGGCACCTCTGGCCGGTGCCGCTGCCGACCGTTTTGGCGTCCGCCCCCTGATGATACTCGGCACGCTGTTGTTATCCGCCGGATACTATCTCTACTCAACCGTCGACAGCCTCAGCGACATCTACGCCATCCACGTGCTGTTTGCCTCGGCGCTGGCCTCCTGCGGCCTGATAGTCAACGTGATCCTGGTATCGCGGTGGTTCATCAAGGATCGCGGCCTGGCCTTGGGCATCGCCCTGGCCGGTACCAGCCTGGGCAACGGCACGCTGCCACCGCTCAATGCAATCCTGATGGAAGCCGTAGGCTGGCAATCTGCCTTCCGATGGATCAGCCTGTTGCCGCTGTTTTTGATTCCGGTGATCTTGTTTGTCGTCCGGGAGCATCCTGCCAGTCTGGATCGGCAGATGCCGGTGACGAAGGCGAATGACGCTGCGCCAGCAGGCATCATCAGCCTGACGCTGAGTGCAGCGCTTCGCACCCCAAATTTCTGGATCCTGGCTCTGGTTGCGATGTTCACCTTCTTTGCGATCATTGGTACGCAAGCCCACCTGAATCTCTACATGCTCGGCCAGGGCTTTGATCAGACCGGCGCGAGTTTGAGTTACACGGTGCTGTTCTACCTCGGCTTGATCGGCAAAATCGCCAGCGGTTTTCTGGCAGACAGGGTCGGCCGTCAACGCATTTTTATCGGCACGCTGACGACCATGGCCATCGGTGCCGGCATCCTTACGCTGTCGGGCAACAATGCCATATGGGCGGGCCTGGTCTGCTTCGGCCTCGGCTGGGGCGGGTTGTATACGTTGCTTCAGCTTCTCGCAGCCGACTACTTTGGCCCGCGGCATCTGGGCAAGATCCTGGGCGCCATCACCGTACTCGATACATTCGGTGGCGGACTGGGGCCAGCGGTGATCGGCGGCATCTTTGACCGCACCGGATCGTACAATCAGGCCTTCATTCTGGTTACCGGACTCGTTATAGCCGCATTGCTGCTCGCGACGCAGTTCCGGTTGACCCGGCCCACTTCGGCAGCAACGTGACACAAGCTGGCGAGTGTTTAGCCGCGTTCGTGAGCTACAGTCCCGGCATTCGCCTGGAACTCGTTTGCTGATGCAGGATCTGAGCCGAGACACAGCAAACGCAATGTCGGTTAACGGCATGGTGCAAGGTCGCAGGCATTGGAGAGAAACGCATGAATTCACTCAGTCGACGCCAGGTACTGATCGGACTGGGCGCTGCGTCCCTGCCATCTCCCCGACTGCGAGCTGCCGCGCGACAGTGGGACGTGGTGATTATCGGCGCCGGACTATCCGGTTTAAGAACCGCTCTGGAGATCGAGGCACAGGGGCTGTCCGTCAAGGTTCTGGAGGCAAGAAACCGCGTCGGTGGCCGACTGTATACGTTTGATGATGTGCCGGGCGCACCAGAGGCCGGCGGCAACGTCATCGGCGGCTTTTATGCACGGGTACAGGACACCGTCACCCGCTTCGGCCTGAAGCTGGAACCGATACGCCCCCGTGAGCCGGTCGAATACGATCAGACGCGACTCGGCGACCGGGTCGCATTTCACTTGAATGGCAAATATGTAACGACCGGTGATTGGCCTGATGACCGGACAAATCCCTTCCCAACCAGGCTGCGGGCCAAAATGCCCTGGAGCTTCACTCTCGCAGCGCTGGCGCCGGACAATCCCCTCAAGAACATGGATGACTGGCTACTGCCTGCGGCACGCCGCTACGATGAACCGCTGGCCGACACACTGAAACGCGCAGGCATTTCCGATGCGGCCATCAAGCTGGGTGTCGGCGAGAACCAGGTCTATGGCCGATCGCCGACCGAAGTTTCCACGCTGCACCTTTACCAGTTACTGACCTGGGCAACCCACCAGAATCCCGGCAAGCAGTTATGGCATATCGTCGGTGGCAATCAACGCATGCCAGAAGCCATGGCCGCGGCTCTGAAGGAGCCCGTTAAACTCGACTGCGCGGTGAGTGCCATCCACGACCGCGGCAAATCTGTGGCCGTGGAAACCACCGACGGAGTCTTCGAGGCCCGGCGGATCGTGGTAACGCTGCCGGCACCGGCATTGCGACGGATCCGGATGACACCTGAACCACCCGCAGCACAGCGGCGGGGCATAGATACCCTGGCCTACGGCACGGTCACGCAAGTGCTGTTTCGCGTTGACGACGCTTATTGGGAGCAGGATGGCCTGCCACCGACGCTGTGGACTGATACCGACATCGGACAGCTACTGGCCTATCCTTACGGTCCAGGCGGCGCGACAGAATCCGCCGCCGTCTGGTTATCCGGCGCGGATGCCATCGAGGCCGACAAGCTCTCGTCCGAAGCCTTGGTGAAGCGCAGCATGGCAGTGCTGAAACACATCCGTCCCAAGGCCGCAAAAGCGCTTAAGCCTCTGAAGGTTTTCTCCTGGCAGAAAGAACGCTATAC
Organism: Gammaproteobacteria bacterium; assembly: GCA_049290495.1. Lineage (GTDB taxonomy): Bacteria > Pseudomonadota > Gammaproteobacteria > Steroidobacterales > SHZI01. The sequence continues at coordinate 5,649 of JBATNV010000289.1, forward strand.
GGGTGGCACCTGGGCCTCCTGGGCACCTGGCCAGATCAGTGCTTTCGCCAACGAAATAGGCCAGCGCCACGGCCGTATTCATTTTGCCGGTGAACATACCGCACGCCTGGAGCGTGGCATGGAAGGCGCGATGGAATCTGCAGACCGGGTAGTACAGGAGATCCTTGAGCGCACGCTCTAAAGACCCGAACAGCATTCACCTATATGGATGAATCAGGAGTTGGCGGTGCACAGGCTATTAGCTTCGCCTTCTCGCAGGCGACTTGTTTAGGCGGTTCGCCGGCGCATTCTGCGAAAACCAAACAATGATGCCAGCCCTGATACCAGCAACGGCAACGTTGCCGGCACAGGTACTGCAGTCACACCGGTCGATTCCAGGAATGCGCCGGACAGCGACGTGTAGGTAACGCCCGGTTCTGTTCCGATACTGAAGGTTGCGGTGTTCATGAAGTCGAGAGAGAAAATCCCTGGATTCATATTGGGATTGGCGATCAAGGTCAGATTCGCGAAGATATCGAAGCTGCGCTGCGTGGGAGTCACATTCAGCGACGCCTCCAGGGTGTCCTGAATGTATTCGTCGAGGTCTTGCAGCGGGTTGATGAATTCGTGGGTAGCCCTGTTCTTGAACAGGCTGTGGTCGCCCTGATTACCGAAGCTCAGATCGTACCAGTTACTGGCGGTCGCTCCGACAGACGGATCGAAGATGGCGATGTAGGCGTCGACGCTGATCTGGAGGTAGCTGTTCAGATTGGGGTCAGCCGCAGACGATTGCACAGTTCCATCAAAACTAAAGTTCATATCGACC
>JBATNV010000290.1:0-23957 GCA_049290495.1 Gammaproteobacteria bacterium
TGCCCCGTCGCTCGAGTTCGGCAACCAGCCGCACCAGCTCCGGTACCGAGAGACCGAACTTCGACCGCGCGCCACCCGACTCCGACCAGCGGCCCGAGCCACGCGTGGCGAGACGTACCCGCACGCCCAGCCTGGGCGCGAGGCCCTGCGCATCGGCAACATCGAGCAAGGCCTCGAATTCCGAGTACTTTTCCATCACCGGAACCACGTTGAGACCCAACCGCTGCGCCGACACGATCAGCGACAGCATGGTGCGGTCCTTGACGCCATTACAGACCAGCAACATGCCTTCTTCGGTCAGGTGCGGCAGACAGGCAATCAGCTCGCCCTTCGAGCCACACTCAAGGCCCATGCCGTACTTGCGGCCTGCATCGAGTACTTCCTCAACTACCTCGTGTAACTGATTGACTTTGATCGGATAAACGCCGTTGTAGCGGTTTCCGTAATTTGCGTCCTCGATGGCCGCTGCAAAGGCTTCGTTGAGCATGCGCACCCGCGCCTGCAGCACGTCCTGGAAACGCACCAGCACTGGCGAGCCGAGAGCACGCCGCTCGAGTTCCTCGATCAGCCGGACGAAATCAATGGACAGCCGCTCGTCGCCGAATGGCTGCACGGCCGCATGACCCTGCTCATTGATCCTGAAAAAAGAATCGCCCCAGGATTCGACGCGATACAACTCGGCGGACGCTTCAGGGGTCCAGCCAGTCTGCTCACTGGCGGCAGACGCCTCACGGGTCGGGGATACAGCGCTATCGGCCACTTCTGTTGACACTCCTGACTATTCGCCCAGCACGCAGGCGAAGATCAATGGGGCGACGATGGTCGCGTCGGACTCGATGATGAACTTGGGCGTATCCGCAGACAGCTTGCCCCAGGTGATTTTCTCGTTTGGCACCGCACCGGAATACGAGCCATAGCTGGTGGTGGAATCGCTGATCTGGCAAAAGTAGCCCCAGCGCGGAATATCGCGGATCTGCAAATCCTGCTCGATCATCGGCACCACGCAGATCGGGAAATCGCCGGCGATACCGCCGCCAATCTGGAAAAAGCCGATCGAATGCTGGTGGCACTCGGACTGGTACCAGCGCGCGAGTTCGATCATGTACTCGATGCCGGTACGCACGGTATGGACATTCTTGATGTCGCCGGTGATCACGTGCGAGCTGTAGATATTGCCAAGCGTCGAGTCTTCCCAACCGGGCACGATCATCGGCAAATTCTTTTCGCAGGCGGCCAGCAACCAGCTGTCTTTCGGATCAATCTGGTAATGCTGCTTCAACACACCCGAACGCAGGATGCGATACAGGAATTCGTGCGGAAAATAGTGCTCGCCGCTCTGGTCAGCGCGGGTCCATTCGTCGAGCACTGCGCGCTCGATCCGCCGGATTGCCTCTTCCTCCGGAATGCAGGTGTCCGTCACCCGGTTCAGATGGCGGGCCAGCAGCGCCTCTTCATCCGCAGCGGTCAGGTGACGGTAATGTGGAATCCGCACGTAGTGATCATGCGCAACGAGATTGAACACGTCTTCCTCAAGATTTGCGCCCGTGCAGCAGATCGCATGCACCTTGTCACGGCGGATCATCTCGGCCAGCGACAAGCCGAGCTCGGCCGTGCTCATGGCCCCGGCCAGCGTCATGAACATCAGGCCGCCCTTGTCCAGATGCTGGCCATAGGCGTCCGCAGCATCGATCAGGGCCGCGCTGTTGAAGTGCCGGAAATGATGATGAACAAACCTGCTGATTTCAGCCATGGATACCAACCATTTAGAGCGGGAACGTCACAGATCCGGGGGGCCCGGCTGCGCGGAGGACGAAAGAATAAGGTCTGGGAGCACGGGGGACAACCGGAAATTTCAGGCTGGCCGGCAAGGGGGCTGACCTGGATCGCCGGGCCCGATCGCCAGCGGAGAAAAATCGCGCCTGAAGGCGCTCCTACGGCAGCGACTCCTGTAGGAGCGGCTTCAGCCGCGATCCCAAAATGCCGGCCGGGGAATTTCGCGCCTGAAGGCGCTCCTACGCGCAGCGGTGGGCCGGAATTACTCCGGCGCGACGGGCACCTGCTGTGTCAGACAGTGGAAGGTACCGAGGCCTACCACGACCTCGCGACAGTCCAGGCTGACGATCCGCCGGCCCGGGAAACAGCGGGCCAGGATCGCCGCAGCCTCCTCGTCAGCCGGGCAGTTGAAGGTCGGCAGCAGTACCACGCGGTTGCCCACATAAAAGTTCGCATAGCTGGCCGGCAGACGCTCCATACCGCGCCAGAGCGGCGTCGGCATGGGCAGCTCTGTCACCCGCAGCGGCCGGCCATCTGGCAGGTGGACCGACGCAAGGCGCTCAAGATTTTCCTGCAGGGCGACGTAGTTCGGATCCGCCGGGTTCTGCTCCACGACAGTGACAACCTGGTCTTCAGCGACAAATCGCGTCAGGTCATCGATATGACCGTCCGTGTCATCACCCACGATTCCATCGCCCAGCCAGATCACCTGCTCGACGCCAAAATTCAGCTTCAAACGCGCTTCGATCGTCGCCTTGTCCAGCGCCGGATTCCGGTTTTCATTGAGCAGGCACTGCTCGGTCGTCAGCAGGGAGCCCTTCCCGTTTACCTCGATTGAACCACCTTCGAGCACCATCGGTATCTGCTGTACCGGAATACCCAGGGCTTCAGCCATACGCCCTGGAATCGTGTTATCCAGATCATAGGGCGGGTACTTGCCGCCCCAGGCGTTGTATTCGAAGTCCAGCGCAAGCAACGCCACCCCGTCGGGCCCGTTGCGCGTGACGAAGATAGCGCCGTGATCGCGGCACCAGGCGTCGTTGGTGGGAAACTGATGGATGATCACGCGCTCTGGCGGCACCCGCCCCGCCAGCAGCTTCTGTACGTGGTAGCCATGGTCGGCATCGCGAACATTGATACGCACCAGCTCGCTGCTGGCGAGCGCACCGACCGCCTCAGCCATCGTACGTTCAACGCCCGGCAGGTGTCCCGGCCAGGTATCCGTATTGTGCGGCCACGAAATCCACGTGGCCTGATGCGGCGACCACTCGGCTGGCATGCGGTACGTGCCGCCGGATGCGGCGCTGTGCAGTTCACCTTCCATGGTGCGGTTCCTGGCCAGCAGACAGCGAAAATCAGGCGGTACGGATCGACAATACCGGGCAAGCGGCGTGGCGTAGCACGGCTTCCGTGGTACTGCCCAGAAGCAGATGCTTCACACCGCTATAACCGTGCGTGGTCATGATCACCATCTTCGCATCGTGCGAGCCGGCATAGCTGATGATCTCGTCCGACGGACGACCCACCAGTACCGCAGATTTGGCCGTCATGCCCAAGGATGTAATGCTCGCGCGCACAAAGGCGTCGAGCCGGGTACGCGCCGACGTGGTGAGTTCTTCGATAGAGGGGATAGGCACCGGGCCCATGTCCAGCGTGGCATAGATCTGCGGCTCTTCCACGACATAGAGGCAGTGCACTTCAGCATTCAGCTGGTCAGCCATCTGATGAACCCAGCTGATGGCCGATTTTGACCGCGGCGAGAAGTCCGTCGGGAATACGATGATGTTTTTGGTGGCCATGAAGCGAATCTCCCTGCTTGCCGGGGTTGAAAACACTCAACCCTTATTTAGCAGTATCCGCCATGCAAGGGAATACCTACAAACGGAGAATGCACCCGGACCCGCAGATCCGGGTGCAGCACAGCCGCCGGTCTTAATCGTCGTCGCAGTCTCTGTGGTGGTGCCGCCGGTCATGTCGCCTGTCATGCCGGTAATCGTTACGGTAATAACGCGGGTTGCCCGCCCAGTACGGCTTGCCATATCCCCGCGGCGGGGCATAGCCGTAAACGGGCGCGGGATACCAGGCAACCGGTGCCGGACGATAATAATTACCACCCCAGACCACATCCACACCGAGCCGGACCGTCGGATCAGAATGCCCCGCCTCCGCGATTGGGGTAAACGCCAGGCCGGACATGAGGGCGGCTGCAAACAGGCTTCTGTACAACATGAGAACTGACCTCGGTAGTGTCGAATTGATGACAGGCAGAGCCTATGCACGCGCACTGAACAACAACTGAATCGATATCAGTGCTGCAATCCTGAGTGCCACCTCACAGCGCAGAAAACGCTGCACGGGCAGACTGCTGCGATTACAACCTCTGTCTGCAAAGGGCAGCCTTGATGACTTCCAGAGCCGATCTGTTCAGCTTTCTGCAGAAGCTGGTCAACGACATGTACGAGGACCTCGAGCTGCCCGGTTTTCCGGATGTCGTCGTCCGATTGCAGCAGACCCTGGCTGACGACAAGAGCAGCGCGCGCGATATCGTTCGCCTGGTGAGTTCTGATACGGCGCTTAGCGCCAAGTTGCTGCAACTGGCAAACTCGGCTGCATTCAAGCCCGGTGACCGCAACATCAGCGACCTCAAGGCCGCGGTCACGGTACTCGGCTTCAGCCTGGTACGCGGCACCGCCACTTCATTTGCCATGCGCCAGATGGAGCAGCAGGTATGGTTGCTGCCACTGAAACCGCATTTGCAAAAAATCTGGCAGGACAGCACCGGCGTTGCCGCCATCTGCTATGTCGGCGCTCGCCATATCGCCGGCATGCGGCCTGATGAGGCGCTGGCAGCCGGTCTGTTTCACCAGATCGGAACGCTTTACGTACTCACCCGTGCGCATCGCGAGGGCATTGTGATCGGCGATGCCAACGAATGGACCGCAACGATCGCAGGCTGGACGCCGACTATCGCGCGCGCGATCCTGGAAAACTGGCGCGTACCCGAACACCTGACCGATGCCGTCGAGCAACAGGACGCACTGAGCCGGGAAGATCCGGGTGAGCTGTCCTTGCTGGCCCGCCTGCTGGCGGCTGCGAAGCTCTACCAGCAAATGCAGAATCCGGAGGCCGACCACGGCGAAGCGCAAGCGATACTCGCCAAGGTGAAGTTCGGAACGCAGCCTTTTATGGAAACGATGCAGTCCGCCCGCGACGAGATCGAAGCGGTGCGACGCGTGATCGGCCAGTAGTCAGCCGGTAGTCAGTAAGAAGCCAGCGGCTCGCGAGACGGACGCACGAGCTGGGTCGCCGCACCATCCCGGCCGTAAATATCCACACCGGGCCGGCCGCCGCGCAGTATGTTCAGCGCGCCTTCGATACGACGGCGCTGGCCGCGAATCATCAGGCCATTGGCCTCGTTCTGCTGACGACACGCGAGCGCAAGCTCACGCAGTTGTTCCAGGGCTGCGGTCATGTGAGCCCCGCTGAGATCAGGATGTTCCTGCAGCAATGCCTGCCGCTGTTTTGCCAGGCTGGCCGCGCGCGCAACGGCTTCCGCCTTGCTATTACTGATGGCGAGCAGGCCGCTGGCATCGCGCCCAAGCAGCGCAGCGCCTTCGCGGCCGAGTATTTCAAGTATGCCGCGGACGGCGGCCACTTCCGCAGCAAGGATATCGTGCAGACGGGTAGTCAGGGATGTACGGTCAGACATGGGGACAATGCTCAGGCCAGATCGCGCTCGAAGCGCAGCAGCCGATCGGCAATACGGCTGGCATCCACCTTGTACGCACCTGATTCGACGCGCTGACGGACGGCCTCCACCCGCGCGCGATCGACGTCCGGAATGCTGGCGAGCCGCGTCTCGACCTGCTTGAGACTGGTCGCTGTCTGCGTCAGCTTTAGCGCATCGTCGGCGGATGCCGATTCCGGCTTGCGGCTCTGCCGCGCTGTCTCGCCACGCTCGATGGCACGAAGCCGGGCCGTGCTTATGTCTACTCCGCCCCGACCGTAACCGTTGATCTTGTCTGCCATCCGTCGTACTCCTGAGCAAAATCAGCCCTGCGGTCCATATCGGCACGGGTACCGGAGAACTTTAGGGTCTGAATAAAATGAATTAACGCAACAGTACCTCGACCGTCCGTTCCGACCGGACCACGGCCTGCACCGTCTTGCCGGATGAGCCGTTCTGGACCTCGATCAGCTGGCCCAGCGCACCGTCAGCCTTGGCCACCCCCGCTACGCGGACCGCAATACCGCCAGCCCTGACCTCGAGCGTCACCTGCTGTCCGCGTTTTACGATCAGCGGTGCATCGATCAAGGCGGCGCTGAGCGGCGTACCCGCTTCCAGCGACCGTCGCAATCTCTGGCCAACCACCTGGGCCGGATCGGTCACCGCTCCAAAACCCGGGACGCCAGGGCCGAGCTTTGCCAGACGAACGTCAGCTGGCGCCAATATCGTGTCACGCGCCAAGCTTCTGGCAGCCACCACCACCGGCCGGGACGATTCAATCTGAACCGGCAAAAACAGCCGCCAGGGCCGGTTTCCGCTACAGCTCACTTCCACGGTAAGGCGGCCGGCCAGCCGCGTGCCTGAGGGCAGTGCCGCCTTCAGCGACTGTCCACAGCGCGGCAACTTCAGGCGCGGATCGGGTGAATCGGCAACAACTTCAATGGTTCCGACGGTGTCGGTGGCGGCGCTGCGCACGGCATCTGCAGCGGCATTGCGAATCGTGGCATGCGACTGCCAAAGGCCCGCGCTGCCTGTGTCTGTCTCGGCATGCACGGGAAACGATAGCAGCATGCAGGCCAGGACAAGGCTGCAAAGAAAAGCAGGCGGATAAGCGTATGGATGTGTCATGGCCTGTGTTTTGCAAGAAGCGTGCCTGCCGATGCACACACCAGCGGGCTGAGTTCGGCGGCAACAACTTGCCGCTCTCCTGGCCACTGCTTGCCACAAGCCTGCCGCATTCCACTCCCACCGGACACCTGGGCAGAGCTGGCACGTCGCTTGCATAGGCCTCTGCAAGGAATTTCGCGGAGAAGCGCATGGCTCTGAACATCAACACGCAGCTCGACCTGAACGCCAGGGCACTCGGCATTGCCAATCAGCGCCTGGAACTGCTGGCCGACAACGTGGCGAATGCCGATACACCGGGCTACAAGGCACGCGACCTCGATTTCCGTACGGCCATGCAGAGCGCTGGCAGCGGCGGTGATCTTGGTCTCAAGGCAAGCAACAAGGGGCATATGCAGCTTGACGGCATCGCAGGCCCGAACACGACAACGCCGATGTACCGCGTACCCGACCAACCCTCTCTCGATGGCAACACCGTGGACTCGCAGCGGGAAAACGCCGCCATTGCCGAGACCTCAGTGCGTTACCAGGCGAGTCTCACCTTTCTCTCAGCGCAGATCCGCAGTCTGCGCGAAGCCATCAACGGAGGACGCTGATCATGAGCATGTTCAAGATCTTTGATATTTCCGGCTCAGCGATGAGCGCACAGTCGGTACGACTGAACACCACCGCCAGCAACCTGGCCAACGCCAACACGGTAGCCAGTTCGCGGGATGCTGCCTACCGCTCACGTCAGCCGGTCTTCCAGACCGTGATGAACAACAGCGCTGGTGCCGCCACACCCGAAAGCGCCGGCGTACGCGTTGCCGGTGTCGTCGAGACCAGCGCCGAGCCTGCCAGGCTTTATGACCCGGGCAACCCGATGGCCGACAAGGATGGCTATATCTTCATGTCGAACGTCAACCCGGTCGACGAACTCGTCAACATGATCTCTGCCTCGCGCTCCTACCAGAGCAACGTCGAGGTACTCAACACGTCCAAGGAACTGCTGATGCGCACCCTGAGCATCGGCCAGTAGTCATGCAATCACTCATTAAAGGAGTACGCGGACGATGACCGGAATAAGCGGCACCAATTCCGTACTGGCCAGCCTGCAAACCACGCCAGAGCTGAAGCGGAAGGATTCCAAGAATCTGGGGCAGGAAGACTTCCTGGCCCTGATGATCACGCAGCTGCAGAGCCAGGATCCGTTGAAGCCGATGGAGAACGGCGAGTTCATCGGCCAGATGGCGCAGTTCAGCACCGTAACGGGCATTGCCGAGATGACCAAGTCGGTCACCGGGCTGTCTGAAGCCTACAACTCCGGTCAGGCGCTGCAGGCCGCCTCGATGGTCGGCCGCACGATCCTGACCGAAGACAGTTCCGCCTTGCTGGCACCCGGAAAACCGCTGGCTGGTGCCGTCGAACTCCCTTACGCGACACAGGCAGCCAAGGTCCGCATCTACAGTGACTCTGGCCAGCTCGTGCGCGAGTTACCGCTCGGTGCGCAGGACGCGGGCATCAGCAACTTCAGCTGGGACGGCACACTGGCAAACGGCCAGACGGCGCCAGCGGGCCGCTACTCGATGACTGCTGCGATAGCGAGTCGCGACGGCGATACGGCGCTGGCGACCTATGTGGCCTCAAAAATATCCAGCGTAACGCTGTCCGGTAATGGCAGCGGCACTCAGCTGCGCACCGATACCGGCGCAAGCGTCGGCCTGTCGCAGATCAAGGCAGTCATGTAGGCGCGACAGGCGCCTGCATCCATCAGTATTTTGAACGGAGATAGAACATGTCATTCCAGGTAGCACTCAGCGGTCTCAATGCAGCCTCCACAGACCTGCAGATCACGTCGAACAACATCGCGAACGCAAACACCAACGGCTTCAAGACCTCACGCGGCGAGTTTGCCGACGTGTACTCCGGCGATGCAGTCGGCATCGGCAACGGTGTCCGACTCAGCGATGTCCGCCAGGAATTCACCCAGGGCAATGTCGAGATCACCTCGCGCCAGCTCGATCTCGCCATTAGCGGCAACGGCTTCTTTATCACCAGTGACAACGGCAGCCTGCTGTATTCGCGCGTTGGCGCCTTCGGCCTCGACGCCAACGGCATCGTGCAGAACGCAGAGGGTGAGCGGCTGCAGGTCTACCCGCCTGTGGCAGGTACCGCCGGCTTCAACACCGGTGCATTGTCCGATCTCCAGATCGCCACAGACACTTCGCCACCGGTGGCCAGTACCCGCGTCGACATGGGTATCAACCTGCCGGCCAACGCCACGAATCCGCTCGTCTCGCCTTTCGATGCAAACGACCCGCTGACCTATAACCACAGCACCTCGACAATCCTGTTCGACTCACTCGGCGTATCGCATACCGCCAGCTACTTCTTCAGCAAAACGGCTCCCGGCTGGAACGTGGATATGACTTTTGATGGTGCGACGGTCGGCACCGCACAGCCCTTCAGTTTCGACTCCACCGGCGCGATCGCTACGCCTGCCGGCGGCAACGTCACATTTCCGGCCGTGACGCCCACCAACGGTGCGAACCCGCTGAACGTCGGTCTCGCGTTGGGTAACTCCACACAGTACGGCAGCGACTTTACCGTCAACAGCCTCAATCCGGACGGGCAGGCGGCGGGCCGTCTGCGCGGTATCGAAATCAGTGCGACCGGCGTGATCTTTGCGCGCTTCTCGAATGGTGAGTCCGAATCACTCGGCAAGGTCGCCCTCGCGAACTTTTCCAACCCGGAAGGCCTGCAGAAGATCAGCGACACCTCGTTCCAGGAAACCTTCGGCTCCGGTATCGCCCAACGCGGTGAAGCTACCGAGTCCAACTTCGGCCTGCTCCAGTCTGGTGCGCTCGAGTCCTCTAACGTCGACCTGACCGAACAGCTGGTTCGCCTGATCACTGCGCAGCGGCTCTTCCAGGCCAACGCACAGGTGATCTCGACCGAAGACTCGGTAACGCAGACGATCATCAACATCCGTTAAGCAGACAGCTCATGGACAGAATGATCTATGTGGCGATGTCAGCGGCCCGTGAAGCACAGCGGGCCCAGACCATCACCAGCCACAACATCGCGAATATCTCGACCAACGGGTTTCGCGCCATACACAGCGCGCTCGACAGCGCGCCGATTCCGGGCCAGGGGCTTCCCTCGCGCGTGAATACCGTGGCGCAACCGGAAGTCTGGAATGCTAGCCAGGGCGCAAGTCTCACCACCGGACGCGATCTCGATGTGGCGATCCAGGGTCCGGGCTGGCTGGCTGTGCAGGGACCTGACGGCGAGGAGGCATACACCCGCGCCGGCAATCTGCGCATCAATCCGAACGGACTGCTGGAGAACGCCAACGGTCGGCTGATCCTGGGCAATGGCGGCCCGATCAGTCTGCCACCTTTCGAACAGATCATCGTGGGTGATGACGGCCAGATCTCGATCATTCCACAGGGTCAGACCGCTGAATCGCTCGCCCAGGTAGACCGGCTCAGGCTGGTTAACCCGCCGGCTGAAAATCTGGTCCGCAGCGGCGATGCGCTGTTCAGCCTGCGTGACGGCAGCAAGGCGGCGGCCGATCCGGCGGTACGCATCGCCAGCGGCCAGCTCGAGCAGAGCAATGTGAATCCGGCCGGTGCGCTCGCCGACATGATCGAGATGTCGCGGCATTACGAGATGACAATCCGGGCGATGAATACCGCTGAAGAAACCGACGCCGCAAGCACGCGGCTCATCCGGCTCGACGGCTAGAACCTTCTGCAGTTTTATTGGAGTAGCTGACATGGAATCACTCTGGGTTGCCAAGACCGGGCTGGATGCGCAACAGACGCGCATGACGGTTGTTTCAAACAATCTGGCCAACGTGAACACGAACGGTTTCAAACGCGGCCGCGCCGTGTTCGAAGACCTGCTCTACCAGAACATTGCGCAGGTCGGCGGTGCCACCTCGCAGAACACGGAGAATCCGACGGGCTTGAGCCTCGGCACCGGTGTCCGCGTCGTCGCGACTGAAAAGAATTTCTCGCAGGGCTCAGCCCTGAACACCGGCAACACGCTCGACGTGATGATCCAGGGTCGCGGTTTTCTGCAGGTGCTGCAGCCAGACGGCAGCCTCGCCTACACCCGCGACGGTTCCTTCAAGGTGGACTCCGACGGACGACTGGTGACTGCCAACGGCTATGAAATCCAGCCCTCGATCACCATCCCCAGCGATGCCCAGGCCGTCACGATTGGCCTGGATGGCGTTATACAGGCCACGCTACCCGGCCAGACCCAGCCGACCAGCCTCGGCACGCTGCAGCTCGCCGATTTCATCAATCCTCCCGGCTTGCAGGCCAAGGGCCAGAACCTGTACCTCGAAACTGCAGCCAGTGGTTCGCCGCAGGTTTCGGATCCCGGTCAGCAGGGCGTCGGCTCGCTCGTACAGGGCTCACTCGAGACCTCAAACGTCAATGTGGTCGAAGAACTGGTGAGCATGATCGAAACTCAGCGCGCCTATGAGATGAACTCCAAGGCCGTCTCGACCAGCGACCAGATGCTCCAGTACCTGAACAACAACCTGTAAGCGGACAAGGCTCCATCATGAACATCTGTCGATCAATCCTCACCGCAAGCCTCGTCGTCGTACTGGCGGTGCTGAGTGCCTGTGCGGACATGGGTGGGGCCGCGCACGCCGATTACCGGCCGACACCACCGCCGCAGCCGGTGCTGCCGCCGCCCAGCAGTGGCGCCATCTATCAGCCGGCGCGCGGCATGTCATTGTTCGAGGACGTCAAGGCGCGCCGCGTCGGTGACACGGTAACGATCCGTCTGGCAGAAAAGACCCAGGCATCGAAGAGCGCCAGTTCCGATGCGACGAAGGACAGCTCGGTCGATACCGGGATACCGGTGATTGGCGGCACCACGATCACGGCCAACGGCAAGGAAATCCTGAACAGCGAGTGGGACAGCAAACAGGATTTTTCCGGCAAGGGCAACAGCAGCCAGAGCAACAGCCTGAGCGGCAACATCACCGTGACGGTTGCCGAGGTGTATCCGAATGGCAACCTGTTCGTCCGCGGTGAAAAGTGGCTGACGCTCAACCAGGGCGAGGAATTCGTACAGATCAGCGGCATCGTCCGTCCAGTCGATATTGGCTCGGACAACTCCGTGGCTTCCTTCAAGGTGGCTGACGCACGCATCACCTACAGCGGCAAAGGTACTCTCGCCGATGCCAATCGTCCGGGCCTCCTGACCCGCTTCTTCCTCAAACTGTGGCCGCTCTGAGCGGTCACCGGGCATTGCAACCATGAACAGGCAAAGCGAACAGATTCGCCGGCATACACTCTTTTTGCTGCTCGGCGCGGTACTCATACTCATGCTGCAAACCGGTCCTGCGCATGCTGACCGGATCAAGGATCTCGCCACTGTTGGCGGCGTCCGCGAAAACCAGCTGGTGGGCTACGGGCTGGTGGTCGGCCTTGACGGCACCGGCGACCAGACCACCCAGGCACCCTTTACCACGCAGAGCCTGATCAGCATGCTGGAGCGACTCGGCGTCACGATTCCGCCGGGCACCAACCTGCAGCTGAAAAACATCGCTGCGGTGGTGGTACACGCCAGCCTGCCGCCATTTGCCAAGACCGGCCAGACCGTCGACGTCACGGCCTCGTCGATCGCCAATGCCAAGAGCCTGCGCGGTGGCACCCTGCTGCTAACGCCACTCAAGGGACTGGATGGCCAGATCTACGCGATTGCCCAGGGCAACCTGGCGGTCGGCGGACTCGGCCTTACCGGCGAAGATGGCTCGAAAATATCGATCAACATACCGAGCGTCGGCCGGGTTCCGAACGGTGCCATCGTCGAGCGCGAAGTACCGACGATCCTCGGCGATGCCCAGGTGCTCACACTGAACCTGCATCAGCCTGACTTCACCACCTCCATCCGCCTGGCCGACAGCATCAATGCGCTGCTCGGCGCAGGTGCTGCCATCGCCAACGACCCGGTTTCGGTGAGCGTCAGGGCACCGGAAAGCCAGGCGGCACGCATGGGGCTGATCTCGACGATCGAAAACCTCGAAGTCACTCCGGCCAATGCACCAGCCCGGGTGATCATCAATTCGCGGACCGGTACGGTGGTCATCAATGCCAGCGTCAAGGTCTCGCCTGCCGCCGTGTCGCACGGTTCGCTGATGGTCTCCATCACCGAAGACTTTGACGTGAGCCAGCCGCAACCCTTTGCAGAGAGCGGCCAAACCGTCGTCACCCGGAATTCGAACATCAGCGTGGACCAGGCTGAGAACCGCATGTTCCTGTTCCATCCCGGCGTTGAACTCAACGATATCGTCCAGGCCGTCAACCAGGTCGGCGCGGCGCCCGGCGACCTCGTCGCGATACTTGAAGCGCTGCATGCGGCCGGTGCGCTGCACGCGGAACTGATCGTGATCTGACATGACCGCCAATATCAGCAGCGTCAACGACTTCCAGGGGCTGGCGCAGCTGCGCCAGGACGCATCTGTGCCCTCCGCGGAAACCGCACGCGAGGCGGCCCGGCAGTTTGAAGCGCTGTTTGTACAGATGATGCTGAAGAGCATGCGCGACGCAAACGCCGTGCTCGGTGAGTCACAGGACACGAACTGGCAGGAAATGTTCGACCAGCAGATCGCCATGGAGATGACCCGCGGCAAGGGCCTCGGCATGGCGGGAATGATGGAAAGGCAGCTGGGTATCACACCGGAACAACCGGCGGCAAATGCCCGCTCAGCCGTTGAATCGTCGATCCCTGCGCTGTTGAGCCGTATTCCGGCCCTGCGTAGCGGCGCCCCTTCCACGTTTGGCGAACTGCAGACGCCTGCACTCAACGGTTTGCCTGTCCCCGACGTTCCGCAACCGGATCTTTCGGCACTCGGTGCCATCAGCAGCGGCGAGCGTGCCGACTTCCGGCCTGCCAGCCGCGAAGAATTCGTGCGCGAAATCTGGCCATTGGCAGTCAATGCCGGCCGAAAGCTCGGCGTCGAACCGCGCGCCATCGTCGCCCAGGCAGCACTGGAAACCGGCTGGGGCAGCCGGCTGATCCGCGATGACGCCGGCGTCAGCGGCAACAACCTGTTCGGCATCAAGGCTGATGCGCGCTGGGATGGTGAACGCGTGAGCGTGGCAACGCTGGAATACGAAGGCGGTTTACCAAAACCCCAGCGGGCCAGTTTCCGTGCCTACCCCGATCTCGCTGCGGGCTTTGAAGATTATGTCCGCTTCCTGCGGGACAACCCGCGCTACAGCGAAGCGCTGCAGAACGGCGCAGATGCTGGCATTTATGCCGACCGGCTGCAGAGTTCCGGCTATGCAACGGACCCGCGTTATGCAGAAAAGATCCGCAGCATCATCGCCAGCCCGATCCTCGGCTCGGCAAGCAGCAGCCTAAAGACCGGCGACGAACTGCCGAACTATCTATGAAGCCGCAGCGCAGATTGACGCCCCGGCCAGGTGAGATGACATGAGTGGAACGATCAACAACGGACTCTCGGCACTGCTCGCAGCACAGCGTGCGCTGCAGGCGACGAGCAACAATATCGCCAACGCGAACACCGAAGGTTTCGTGCGGCAGCGCGTCGATTTTGTCGAACAGCCGGGCACACCGCTGGGCGGATACACGCTGGGATCAGGCGTTTCGGTCGGCAGCGTGACCCGCATCTATGATCAGTTTCTGACTGACAATCTACGCACCGCCACCTCGCTGGAACAGCGCGCTGATGCCTTCAACGACTTTGCCGCACGCATCAATACTGTGCTCGGTAATCCGGACACCGGCGTCAATACGGCTGTACAGCGCTTCTTCAACCAGGTCGAAGCCTTGGGCCGCGACCCCACCTCGGCTGCGCAGCGCAACCAGCTACTGCTCGAAGGCGAGAACCTCGCTGAACGTCTGCAGCAGATGGACGGCCAGCTGAGCGGCATCAGCAGCGAAGTCAACAGCCGGCTCGGGCTGGCTGCAGGCACCATCAATACGCTGGCCGGACAGGTCGCGGACCTCAACGGCCAGATCATGGCGGCCGGCAGCTCGGCCGCATCCGACCTGCTCGACCGACGCGACGTCGCGCTGAAACAGCTCGGCGCACAGATCAACATCACGACGATCCGCCAGAATGATGGAAGCGTCAATGTACTGGTCGGCAGCGGCCAGTCGCTGGTGCTGGGTACCAACTCTGCGCGGCTGGCTACCATGCCGGACCAGTACGACGGTTCGCGCATGCAGCTGGCGATCAGCACCAACAACGGCCCCCTGCAGAATATTTCCGGCAAGGTCAGTGGCGGCACCGTCGGCGGGCTGCTTTCCTTCCGCAACGATGTACTCGACAGCGCACGCCGCGACCTCGGCCTGCTGGCCACCGGGCTCGGCGACGCCTTCAATACGCAGCACCGCGCAGGCGTGGACCAGGCCGGCAACATGGGCGGTGACTTCTTTGCCCTCGGCAGCCCGGTCGTGTCCGGATCAACCGCCAATACCGGCACCGCAGCCGCCAGCGCTGCGATTACTGATGCCAGTGCGCTCGCCGGACGGGATTACGAACTGCGTTTCAACGGTTCCTCATGGTCGGTCATCGACAACACGGCACATACACCCGTCACGGCCACCGGCAGCGGCACGGGCGCCGATCCGCTACTGTTCGCCGGCCTGTCCTTCAGCGTCAGCGGCAGTCCCGCAGCGGGCGACAAGTTCATGCTGCGTCCAGTCGCCAATGCGGCCGACGAATTCCGCGTCATGTTGACGGAGCCGGCAGCCATAGCGGCTGCTGCACCACTAAGCTCACGAATCGCTGCGGGCAATGCCTCGCAAGCCAACGTGTCATCAGCTGTCGTCACCAACAGCGCAGACCCGAAACTCCGGACGCCAGCGACTATCCGTTTCGTCTCGCCAACGAGCTACGTGGTGTTCACCGGCGGTGGTGCCGATCAGGTCGGGCCGCTGCCCTATACCAGCGGTGCCGATATCAGTTTTGCCGGCTGGACGACCCGGGTAAGCGGTACACCGGCAACTGGTGACGAGTTCCTGGTTGAGCCGACGACCGGCGGCAGTGGTGACAACAGCAATGCGCTGGCGCTCGCCTCTGTCTCCCAGCGCGGATTCTTCGCCAATGGCACCCAGTCAGTGATCGACCTCGGCGCGGATATCGTCGCCTCTGTCGGCTCGACGGCCAACCGGGCCAGCAACGAAGTCCTGATCCAGCAGTCGCTGCGCGAACAGAGTGAAATCGATCTGGAAAACGTCTCAGGAGTGAACCTCGATGAGGAAGCCGCCAACATGCTGCGCTATCAGGATGCCTATCTGGCAGCCAGCAAGGTGGTCAGCATCGCGGATGGCCTGTTCCAGAACCTGTTGCAGATCGTCGGTCGCTGACTGGAGCCCTGAGCATGCGCGTCGCTTCCAATGTCTATCAGATGCAGTGGCTGGCCTCGATCCAGCGCAAGCAGGCAGAACTCGCAGCTATCCAGCAGCAGACCAGCACGGGCAAGCGCGTCAGCACGGCCGCCGACGACCCGGCTGGCGCTGCACAGGCGCTTTTGCTGCAACAGGGGCTCGATCGTCTGGGCAACTACAAGAGCAACGCCGACACCGCCAGCCGTCGCCTGAGCCTGGAGGAAGTGTCGCTGTCACAGGGCAGTGACGCGCTGAACCGCGTGCGCGAACTCGCGATCCAGGCTGCCAATGCCACACAGACACGCGAAAGCCGTTCAGCGATGGTTGCCGAGGTCCGCGAACTCCTGACCAGCCTCGTCGATACGGCCAATGCCCAGGATGGCCAGGGCAACTATCTGTTTGCGGGCAACCAGACCCAGACACAACCCTTCGCCACCGGCTCAGTCGTGCAGTACGTCGGCGACAGCGGTGTCCGCTCACAGCGAATCGGCGACAGCCGCACCGTCCAGGAAGGCGACTCCGGTGCTGCGGTATTCATGCAGGTTCCGGCTGGCAACGGTACCTATACGGTGACCGACAACTTCTCAAACCAGGGCACGGCATACTGGACTTCGGCAACCGTGAGCAATGCCTCGGCGTGGGTGGCAGACACCTACTCGCTCAGCTTCACAGCCGCGGATGCCTGGGAAGTACACAACAGCAGCGGTGGCCTCGTCGCTTCCGGCAACTACAGCGCAGGGCAGAACATCGCTTTTGCCGGCGTAAGCCTGGGCTTTCAAGGCACGACCGTTGCGGGTGACCAGTTCGTCATCGCACAGAGTGGCTTCCAGGATGTTTTCAAGACCGTGCAGGACTTCCTCACGACACTGGACATCGATACCAGTTCGGCTGAAGGCCGGGCAAAGTTCCAGAACCAGCTCAACAACAACCTGCAGAATCTCGACCAGTCGTTGCAGCACGTGGGCAATATCCGCAGTCAGGTAGGTGCACGGATGGCGACCATCGACCGGCAACTGAACAGCAATGCTGACATGAGCCTGGATCTCTCGCAGTCGATCTCGGTGATCCGTGATCTGGACTACGCCAGCGCGATCTCGCGTCTTGAGCAGCAGCTCAACAGCCTGGAAGCGGCCCAGAAGGCCTATACACGTACCCGCTCGCTGTCGCTCTTCGACATCCTCTAGGTTAATTCCTGCCGCGCGCCGTCTCCTGGCGCCAGAACTGCGACACCCGTCACACAGTCGCCATTCAAGTCCCCTCCAGTCGCGCCGATAACTCAGCTGCACAGCTTCACAGTTGTACCGAAAGATAACGGTACACCCGGAAAAGCGGCGAAATCAGCTAAACCTCTCAGGAGACGAAAATGCCCAGTGTAGTAAATACCAATGTGTTGTCGCTGAATGCCCAGCGCAACCTGTCCCGCTCCCAGGATACCCTCGCGACTGCGCTGCAGCGCCTGTCTTCCGGTTTGCGCATCAACAGCGCAAAGGACGATGCTGCCGGTCTCGCCATCGCCGACCGGTTCACCACGCAGATCCGTGGTCTGAACCAGGCCGCGCGCAACGCCAACGACGGTATCTCCCTGGCCCAGACCGCCGAGTCGGCTCTCGACGAACTCACCAACAACTTGCAGCGTATCCGTGAGCTCGCCGTGCAGTCCGCCAACGCGACCAACTCTGCTTCCGACCGCGCCGCGCTCGACCAGGAAGTGCAGCAGCGTATTGCGGAAATCAACCGTATCTCTTCGCAGACTTCGTTCAACGGCCAGAAGGTCCTCGACGGCAGCTTCGGCACCGCCGCCTTCCAGGTCGGCGCGAACGTCGGCGAAACGATCTCGGTGAACCTGACCACGGGTGTGCGTGCTGACCAGATCGGCCAGATCGCCACCGGTACGGGAACTGCAGTGACCGGGAACGCACTGGCGGATGGTGGCCTGACGATCGCCGTTGGCCAGGGTGCCGCTATCTCTGTCGGTGCCAGCACAGCCGGTACCGCCACCACCCAGACCACGGACAGTGCCTGGGCGAAAGGCAATGCGATCAACGCTGCCGGTGTTTCTGGCCTGACGGCAACTGCAAGCAACGTCAGCTCCGGCACCTTCTCGACGATCGCGAACTCCGTTGCAACCTCCACCTACAACCTGACCATCAACGGCGTGGCGATCTATTCCGGTGCCGACAACCTTGCCATCGGTGCATCGCTGAGTGCCGCTGACGTCACCGCCCAGATCAACCTGTTCTCGACCCAGACCGGTGTGTCTGCGTCGGTATCGGGTACGACAATGACCCTGACTGCCGCCGATGGCCGGAACGTTGTTCTTGCCGAGACGGTCACCCAGGGCGCTGGCGCCACGCTGACGGGTACCGGTATCGATGCCGCCCAGACGGGTACGCTCCGTGGCACGATCTCGCTGTCCGCTGCGCAAAACATCACCCTTGGTGGTGCCAACGCTGATATCGGCTTCGCGGGCACCTCGATCGCTGTCGACAGCACCACGCTGGCAACGGTCAACGTCACCTCGGTCGCCAATGCCAACACGGCGATCCAGCGGGCTGATGCTTCACTGACGGCGGTGTCTTCACTGCGCAGCCAGCTCGGCGCCATCCAGAACCGTTTCGAATCGACGATCTCCGGCCTGCAGGCGGTTTCCGAGAACCTCACGGCTTCTCGCAGCCGCATTCAGGACGCTGACTTCGCCGCCGAAACGGCAGCCCTGACCAAGGCGCAGATCCTGCAGCAGGCAGGTACTGCAGTACTGGCCCAGGCCAATGCTGTCCCGCAGACAGTGCTGAGCCTGTTCCGCTAAGAGCCGACCAGACGGGCGGGTGGCCGGTTCACATGAGCCGGCCACCCTTCTGCTTTGGTGGTACGAAACGTGGCTTATGTTGAATAGATGAATGCTCGCTTCCTTTGCGACCTCCAGGAGAGGTGCCCCATGGACAGTGTGATGATTCGCAATGCCGCCAGTGCGCTGGCGACCACCCCTTCCAGAGCGGACCAGGGTGGCAAGGTCTTGCCGGCACTCGGCAAGAGCCTGCCGGAAACATCCAGCTCCGAAGCCACGCCCGAGCGCGTGAAAGAAGCCATCAGCCGCATCCAGAGTTATCTGAGCGCCTCACAGCGCGAACTGCAGATCAGCGTGGACGATGGCAGCGGACGGACCGTAGTCCGCGTGGTTAACCCGGAAACACAGGAAGTCATCCGGCAAATCCCGACCGAAGAAGTACTGAAACTCGCCGCTTCGCTCAGCAACTCGGGCGGCGGCATCATCAGCGACCTGGCTTGATGGCACATAACTTGCTTTGCTGAAGGGCAGGAATCCATCACGAACACCTGATCCGGACTGTATGTACGCATGGCAACGATAACCTCATCTGGAACCGGCTCCGGCCTCGACATCGCCGGCATCGTCGATCAGCTGGTCAACGCTGAACGCGCACCTGTTGCCAGTCGTCTGACTGCCAAGGAATCGAAAGCCAATGAGCTGCTTTCAGCGCTCGGCAAGTTCAGAAGTTCGCTCGCCAGCTTTCAGGATTCGCTGAAAGGGCTGAAAGACGTCAATACCTTCCAGGGACGCAAGGTCACGACTGGTGATGACAAGGTCTTCACCGCCACGGCCAACTCGTCTTCCCGGCCCGGGAGCTACTCGGTCGAAGTCACGGCACTGGCTACAGCGCATCGCCTGAGCGCCGCCGCCCAGCCGGATGCGACCAGCGCCATCGGCACCGGCCTCATCAGCATCACGGTCAATGGCCTAACGTCGAATATCGCCATCGACGGCACGGCCAACTCCCTGAATGACATCCGCAACGCGATCAACGCGGCACCAGACAACCCCGGCGTGCGTGCGACGATCGTCACCGGTGCCGACGGTGCGCACCTGGTTCTGAGCGCGACGAAGACCGGCCTCGCCAATGCGATGACGGTGGCCGTCAGCGGTGGTGATGGTGGCCTGAGTCCCTTCGCTTACACAGCCGGCGGTCCTTCCAATACCATGACGCAGCTGAGCGCTGCGGCAGATGCCGGTGCCATCATCGACGGCGTCGTCGTCAGCAGTGCGACCAACACCATCAGCGATGCGGTCGAAGGCGTTACGCTGAACCTGGTCAGCGCAAACCCGGGCACCGAACTCACACTCGGCATCGATTACGATACCGATGGCGCGAAGCGGTCCGTCGGCAACTTCGTCAACAGCTACAACAAGCTGATTGACACCGTCACTGAACTGACGAAATACAACAAGGACACCAAGGACGCAGCGCCATTACTCGGCGATTCAACGGTGCGCGGCATCCGCGACCAGTTACGGCGCGAGATCAGCAGCGTGGCCGGCAATACAAATGCAGCATCGCTGGCCAGCATCGGCGTGACTACACAGATCGATGGCAAGCTGGCTGCCGATGCCACCAAACTCGATGCGGCAATCGCAGCGGATTTTGACTCCATTGGCGAGCTTTTCTCCGGCACGACCGGCCTGGCCACGCGCCTCGACACCATCGCCAGCGCCACCCTTTCCGGCGCCAGTGCGATTGCGACGCGCGAGGGCAATCTCAAGACCACGCTGAAGAGCATCACGGAACAGCGTGCATCGCTGGATGCGCGACTCGTGCAGGTTCGCGCACGCCTCAGCAAGCAGTTCAATGCGATGGACAGCCTGCTCGCCCAGCTAAAGACCACCAGCAGCTTTCTGTCAGCACAGCTTCCCAGCTAGGAACACATCCCATGACTTACCCGTCACCCAACAGCCCGCTGCACCAGTACCGCACCGTAGACGCCTATGGTGCGGCAGCCTCCTCGGACCGCATGCAGCTGATCCTCCGTCTGCTGCAGGGCGCGCTGGACCGCATCAGCAGCGCACGCGGCCACATGCAACGTCGTGAAGTGGCCCTCAAGGGCGAAGCCCTCGGTCGTGCGGTGCGGATGATCGATGGTCTGCGAGCCTGCCTGGATCACAAGAATGGCGGTGAGATCGCGACCAACCTCGCAGCCCTCTATGAATACATGACGCGCAGGCTGACCGAAGGCAATCTGCGTAACGATCCGCGCGCGCTGGACGAAGTCGCTGACCTGCTGGATGAAATCCGCTCGGGCTGGGAGCAGGTCGCCTCATCACCTGCGCTGCGGGTCGTCGCACCGGTCAATGCAGGAGCGGGCCGGAGCATCGCATGAGCTGTCTGGACCGGATCATGGAACTGACTGACGTGATCGAGGAACGTGTGCTGGCGGCCGACTGGGCCGGCGCCACGGGCCTCGACATCGAACGCCGTCAGCTGCTGTGCGAACTGTTCGCCCACGATCCGGATGCCGCACAGGGCAGCGCGAACCGGACCATCCTCGAACAACTCAGGGCGCGCAACGAAGCCACGATGGCGGCCGTCACCAGTGCCCGGCAGGTACTGACCATCGCCGCCAGGCAACTGGAGTCCGCGCCGGCCGTGGTGCGCGCCTATGAACGCAATACCCCTGAACACCACACCCTGCGGATCGGGGCCAGCGCAGTGACAGCGGGAGGCTGAGCAGCGATGAACCAGGTACAACGAGAAGCGGAGTTTGAAGGACTGGCGCTCCACGACTATCTGCCGCTGGCCTGGGAACCCTCCGATCTGATCAACCCGGCCGATCTTGAACACTACAACCAGGAAACCGCACGGGCCCTGCAGGCGGTGGCGCTCTTTGAAGAAGCGCCGAAGGAAATTTCCACCGATGCGCTGCATCAGGGGCAGGAGCTGCTGCACCTGGAAGTCAAGGTAGACGTTTTGCTGTCACTGGTCTCACGCCTCGTGAACCAGGAGCATGGCTTGCCAAAGTTCCACAACACGGTCCTGCGCGCCGACACGCTGGAGTGGACGGGCCCTGCCGTTGACCAGGCACGCACCGGCGATACCGGCGTGATCGTGCTGTATCCGAATCCGCTCCTGCCCCTGCCGTTCCGGCTGGCAGGACGAATCGCCGGTTCGGTCGAACGCGGCGGCAATCGCTGGCGCCTGACGCGTTTCGAGCACATGTCACCGGCGGTACAGATTGGCCTCGAGAAGCTGGTATTTCGCCGTCACCGGCGGCAGGTGGCTATCGCACGCGGCACCGACGTCTTCAGCAAGACCGGCATACACCGCGCGCCAAAATTCTGACCCCCGCAGCAGACAGCGGCCGCCAAATCCCCGCCACCGGCGCCGTTCCGGTCCCTTATGCTTCATCTAATACATTGTTTTATATAGCCTCATAGGCTACGGCACGCTTCTTGCTCATGGTTCCTTGTGACCATTGGCAGAGAAGTGTGCGTATGACCCACCCCAGCCAGGATGCCCTGCAAAGGGATCAGCTACAGACCGCGCTGCAGAGCTTCAGCAGCGCATCGGAACGGCTGGAAACCGCCTATGCGCGGCTTGAAGGCGAAGTCGCCTCGCTGACGACAGCGCTCGCCAGAGCCACTGACGAACGTGATTCGGCCCTGGCAAATAACGCCGAGACCGGCACCCGACACCGCAAGGTCGATGCGGCCCTGTCCCGCCATCAGCGGCTGGCCGCACTCGGCGAAATGGCGGCCACGCTGGCACACCAGATCCGCACACCACTGTCGGCGGCCCTGCTCTATACCTCGAATGCAGCCAACCCGGCGATTCCACAACCCCGGCGCGACGACCTGCTGAGCCGCGCAATCGGCTGCCTGAACAATCTCGAGCAACTGGTCGGCGATATGCTCGGTTTTGCACGCGGCGCTGTTTCGAGCAATCTGCCGGTTGATCTCGCGGATCTTGCCGCCGCAACGGAGAATGCAGCGGTCGCGTTGCTGCGTCCCGGTCAGAGACTTGAAGTACATCCGGCGCCGGCCGACACGATCGTCTGCGGCAATCGCGAAGCACTGATTGGCACGCTGCTGAACCTGATCACCAACGGCCTGCAGGCCGCCGGCTCCTCAGCCGTCGTAAGCTTAAGCTTCAGTGTCAGCGGCAACACCGCAGAACTGCGCGTCAGCGACAACGGTCCGGGCGTACCGCCAGGTCTGCAAGACCGGATCTTCGAACCATTTTTCACCTCCCGCAGCGATGGCACCGGCCTCGGCCTTGCGGTCGTGCAGTCGGTCGCCCGTGCGCACGGCGGCGACGTATACGTCGAAAACATCCCCCCGCACGGTGCGAGCTTCGTGTTGCGCTTGCCGCTCAGCACCGCGCTGAGCCGGCTGCCTGCAAGCGATACGCAGCGCAGAACCGCAGCGGCGGAGCATCAGGCAGCATGAGCAAGCGACATCCCATCCTGCTGGTTGAAGACGACGCCACGCTCCGCGACGCGCTGGCCGAGACCCTGCGTCTCGCCGACTACGAAGTCGTGACGGCAGCCGACGGCGAAACGGCGCTGGTGGCACTCACCGTCGATGTCTTCGAAGCGGTAGTCACCGACTACCAGATGAAGCCAATGGACGGCTTTGCCCTGCTCTCTGCCATCCGCGAACTGCGGCCCTCGCTGCCGGTCCTGATGATCACCGCACATGGCAGTATCGAACATGCCGTGCGCTGCATGCTCGAGGGCGCAACCGACTATCTCGTCAAGCCCTTCGCCGCTCCGGTGCTTATCGAGCGCCTGAAGCGCCTGCGCCCCCTGCTGACGCATTCCGCACACGACCTGGTCGTCGCCGACCCGCTCAGTGTGGAACTGGTCGGACTCGCCGAACGGGTCGCGGCCTCAGATGCGACCGTATTGATCAGCGGCGAAAGCGGCACCGGCAAGGAAGTTCTTGCCCGGCTGTTGCACCAGCTTGCGCCGCGCGCTGACCGGCCCTTCGTTGCGATCAACTGTGCTGCGATCCCGGAGAACATGCTGGAAGCGATGTTGTTCGGTCACGAAAAAGGCGCTTTCACCGGCGCGCATGAAGCGCGACCCGGAAAATTCGAACAGGCCCAGGGTGGCACACTGCTGCTCGACGAAATCAGCGAGATGGATATCGCCCTGCAGGCCAAGCTGCTGC
>JBATNV010000291.1:0-4469 GCA_049290495.1 Gammaproteobacteria bacterium
CAGTCGTGCCCGGCAGGTCCAGCATCAGGTCGTACTCACGTGTGACCGTCGCGGTTCCCGGGCAGCTGGCCTGCAGGCTCAGTGCGTAGATCGGTTCATAGAGTGCTGCAGTACTGCTGATCCGCACCGTGTACATGCCTGGCCCGGCTGCCTCCGGCGTGCTGAGCAAGGCATCGGTAACGCGTCCGAGTTCATTAGTGCTGCGCACAGACTGAATGCAGCCGCTGATCAGCGATTCACCGGCACCCAGCTGGACCGGAACGCTGGCATCCAGACGCTGGCCGAGGCTCGAGTGTACGGTGACTTCGCCGAGGCTCAGCGAATGACTGGCCGGAGATATGGCGAGAAGAGCCATGCCGGCAAGGGTCGATGCGACCAGCCGCTCATGACCGGCTGCGTGTTGCGTATGCGCCGCACGGCGTGCCGATAGTTTGTTTTTGCGCTGATTGCGCCTCGTGCGCATGCCTTAAATCCCGGGTTTACAGATCCACTGCGGATCGGTCTTGCGACAAACGACAAGAGACCATTTGCGGCGTTCGGGTGAAACGAACCAGGTCTCGTTCTGTAAGATGGCGATGGCAGGACGCGCTGCCGTTGCCGTGGATTGTGATCTGCTGCACGGGAGGGCTCAGCCGATGGCCTGCTGACCGGGAGTGCTGTCACTTTCCAGCACCACGCCATGGTTCTGGGTGAAGTTGCCTTGCACGAAGGCGATCCCGAGCTGCCAGAGCACCGCCATCGTGTTGGCATTCTCGACCCGTTCGGCGATGGTCTTGATTTTCAGTTCATTGGCCCGCGCGGCGATGCTGCCGACCTTGCGCTGCAGGTCCTTGTCCCGGTGCAATCCCTGCATCAGGCTGCCATCGATCTTGACGAACTGCATGGGCAGATGGCCGAGCAGCTGTGTGGCATCCCGGCCGGCACCGAGGTGATCGACGGCAAACAGGAAGCCTGCTTCGCGCAGCTGTTTGGCCGTCTGCTGACACTCCTTCAGGTGCTGCAGGGCCAGTTCCTCGCTGATCTGGAAGCAGACCTGGGAAGGTTTGAGACGCGTGCTCTGCGCGCGCGCCTTAAGCCAGTCGAGCAGTGAGTCGTCCAGTATCGATTCACGCGACAGCCGGATGAACACCAGGTTCGGCTGGCGGGCGACGCAAAAGGAGAAGGACGCACCGATCACCCATCTATCGATGTTCTTCATCAGGTGGGCGCGTTCTGCGACTGGAATGAATTCCGACGGCAATACCGGCTCACCCTGTTCGTCGATCAGGCGCACGCGCGTATCGAGCACGCCCTGCACCTCGTCCTGCAGTCCGACTACCGGCTGATGCACCAGTCGCAGGCGATTCTGCATGAGCGCGGCGCGGATCCGCGTGATCCACAGGGAGTCGGTCAGGCGCAGACGCTCGGTGATGCTGGTGACGTCACTGAGCACGACGCGGTTGCCACCCTGGTCACGGCCGCTGCGACAGGCCTGTTCGGCCTCGCTGAGAATCTCGCCAGGCGTCTGGCTGCCCGAGCGGGCTTCGCAGATACCGATGGTGCAGGACAGTGATGTGGACTGGGTGTCTACCTCGAAGATCTGTGTGCTTACCGCCTTTTGTATCTGCTCGGCCCAGGCCTGAACGTCGCCCATGGTGCCTCGCTCCACGAGCACGGCGAACATCGTGCCGCCGAATCGTCCGTACAGGTCGCCGGGCTGCATCAGTTCCCGCAGCAGTTCGGCAAGACGCATCAGCAGGGCTTCCGTACCGAGCAGTCCGACGTCTGCCTGCACCCTCGAGAAGTTGTCCGGACGTATGTAGGCGATGGCGCGGATGCCACCTTCCGGAGGGGTGGCGAGTCTGGCGGTGAGGTGTTCCAGAAAGAAGTGGCGCTGGAAGAACCCGGTCGAGGGATCCTTGCCGACAGCGTGTTGCAGGATTTCATCAGCCGGCTGTTCCATGCCCCGGTCGCCCGGAACGATCAGCCTGATGCCAGGGTCGCCGTCGATGGTGATGCGTTTAAGTTGCAG
Organism: Gammaproteobacteria bacterium; assembly: GCA_049290495.1. Lineage (GTDB taxonomy): Bacteria > Pseudomonadota > Gammaproteobacteria > Steroidobacterales > SHZI01. Next base: position 2,012 of record JBATNV010000291.1, read on the forward strand.
ATCGAGCGGCAGTTCGCGGCCGTCCTTGCGGTAGGCGACCATGCCGAGCGTGCTGCCTTCCTGCCACTTGTCGCGCAGGCAGGCGACCAGTGCGCCCTTGAGCGTGGCCTGGTCGGCTTCGCGGAACAGATCCATGAAGGGCTCGCCGACAAGTTCTTCTTCAGTGCGGTCCAGCAGTCCGGCCCAGGCCGGGTTGGTGGCGACGATGATGCCGTCATGTATGTCCACGATGGCGTCAGACGCGCCACTCATCAGGCTGCGCAGTTCCTGTTTGTATTGCCGCGCCGAACTGAGCACGCCTTCAAGCGCTACCCGCAGCCGGTGCGCATGCAGTTCCCGCGTAACCACGGCGCGCAGACGGTTGCGATGCGTCAGCGAGACTACATCGCGGGCGCCGCTTTCCATCGCGATGGCGATGGTCTGTTCATCGACCTGGTTGTGTACGAGGAGCAGCGGTGGCTGGGTGCTGCCCTGGGTGATGCTGGCAGCTGCGGCAGCCAGATCGACATCGGTGCTGCCGGAAAAATACAGGACGAGTTCCGGGGCCAGAGCAGACAGCTGCTCGCCGAGCAACTTCAGGTCGTTGACCCGCGTGCAGTGCACCGGGTGACCACTGTCGCGCAAAATCGTATTGATCGTTGTCGCGTGATCGTCGCTGCGGCTGATGACGATCAGCGGAATGCCAACGGAGTTGCCCAACCCCACACCTGTCGTATCTTCTTCGAAGGATCAGGATTCTGCCGACACGACTGCCGGGATTATGTGACCGCAGTACGATTATGTGGCGCAAGCGGAGTTATGTAGCGTCGAAATATTCCAGCGGTGTTTTTGCTGCTGCGCCGGGGATCTCACGAACGAGTCGCGGTACCAGGTAGCCTGGTAACGTCGCAGCCATCGCAGCAATGAGCGTACGTGCTTCCTGATCGGAGACGAGGAAGTGTGCTGCGCCGGCGACGCGATCCAGCTGGTGCAGGTAGTAGGGCAGTACGCCTGCAGAAAACAGTTTTTCAGACAGTGCCGTCAGTGCATCGGCCGAGTCGTTCACCCCGCGCAGCAGTACCGACTGATTCAGAAGTGCCGCAGAAACGCCACGTAGTTCCTGCAGTGCTGCGGTTACACCGGCATCTATCTCATTGGCGTGATTGGCGTGAATTACGGTGACCACCGGTCTGCCGGTCGTGCGCAGCAGCTTGAGCAGCTCAGCATCGATGCGCTCCGGCAGTACCACCGGTACCCGTGTATGCAGCCGGATCCGCCTGATGTGTGGAATGCCGGCGAGTGAGCGCAGTATTTCGCCGAGTCGGGCGTTGTTGAGCGCCAGCGGATCACCGCCGCTCAGAATGATCTCGTGCAGGCTGTCATCGGCGGCGATTGTGGCGACCGCCTCAGCCAGTGCGCCGGGTGTTGCGCTCTGTTCAGCGTAAGGGAAGGCACGCCGGAAACAGTAGCGGCAGTGCACGGCGCAGGCGCCGGTGGTGATCAGCAGGGCGCGACCGGCATATTTCTGCAGTAACCCAGGCGCCCGCACGCTGGCGAGGTCGCCGACCGGGTCGGCACCGTAGCCGGGCAGGACAACGTTCTCGGCTTCGACCGGCAGGACCTGGCGCAATAGAGGGTCGAGCGGGTCGCCATGGCGCATGCGGGCGACAAAGCCGCGCGGCACGCGCAGCGGAAAGCTGGCCGCTGCTTCGGCCGATACGCCGCATGACTCCGGCGTCAGACCGAGCGCTGCCAGCAGATCGTCGAGGCGTGCCCAGGCCTGGCCAAGTTCGGCCTGCCAGGAAGGTCTGCCCGTCGGGGTCTGGTTTATTGCATGCATGGCCGATCCATCTGCTGCCGGGGTCTGCCCTCAGCACAGCACTACAGCTAGAATACCCGCCAACGTAGGGGAATGGGCTTGTATGGCTAGTTACAGCGCGAGTGATCTGCGGGGCGGCAGCAAGATATTGATCGATGGTGATCCTTGTGCCGTCGTCGATAACGAATTCGTCAAGCCCGGCAAGGGCCAGGCGTTCAACCGCATCCGGATCCGCAACCTGCGTACCGGGCGGGTAGTGGAAAAGACCTTCCGCAACAGTGATTCCATTGAAGCAGCAGATGTCGTCGACTGCCCGATGCAATATCTCTATGCGGATGGCGAGATGTGGTATTTCATGGACCCGACCACCTTTGAGCAGATCCCGGCCTCTGATGCCGCAGTTGCCGACGCCAAGCAGTGGCTGCGCGAGCAGGACACCTGCACGGTGACGCTCTGGAATGGCGTACCACTGACCGTCGTTCCGCCCATGTTTGTCGAACTCAAGATCGTCGAGACCGATCCCGGTGTACGTGGTGACACGGCCACTGGCGGCATGAAGCCCGCGCGCCTTGAGACAGGTGCCGTGGTCAAGGTGCCGCTCTTCATCAATGAAGGTGAAGTCATCAAGGTGGATACCCGTTCCAGCGAGTACGCATCGCG
>JBATNV010000292.1:0-1543 GCA_049290495.1 Gammaproteobacteria bacterium
GGTGTGCCAGGCGCAGAACGGTTTCCAGCACGCGCAGCAGCGTACGGCGCGTGGCGCGGGCCTGTTCCGGCGTACCGCCCTGCATCTGCACCTTGGCCAGTTCGAGGTACCAGTCGCAGAACTCGTCCCAGACGAATTCGTAAATGGCACGGGCGAGCAGGTCGAAGCGGTAGTCGGCAAAATGCTGGGCGACTTCGGCTTCGGTGCGTTGCAGTTTGCTGACGATCCAGCGGTCGGCGAACGAGAAGTCGAGGGCGCTTGAGCAAGCCTCCGGCGTGCAGGCGTCGATGCCGCAGTCCTGGCCTTCGGTGTTCATCAGCACGAAGCGCGTGGCGTTCCACAGCTTGTTGCAGAAATTGCGGTAGCCCTCGCAGCGATGCAGGTCGAACTTGATGTCGCGACCGGGGCTGGCCAGCGAAAGGAAAGTGAAGCGCAAGGCATCGGTGCCGAAGGCCTGGATGCCGTCCGGGAATTCCTTGCGCGTGCGCTTGGCGATCTGTTCGGCCTGCTTCGGGTTCATCAGGCCGGTGGTGCGTTTCATGACCAGATCCTCGATGCCGATGCCGTCGATCAGATCGATCGGATCGAGCACGTTGCCTTTCGACTTGCTCATCTTCTGACCTTCGGCATCGCGGATCAGGCCATGCACATACACATGCCTGAACGGGATCCTGCCGGTGAGGTGCCTGGTCATCATGACCATGCGCGCGACCCAGAAGAAGATGATGTCGAAGCCGGTAACGAGCACCGTCGAGGGCAGGTAGAGATCGAGTGCGGGGTTCGATTTTTCCGGCCACTCCGGTGTCCAGTCGAGTGTCGAGAAGGGCCACAGGGCGCTGGAATACCAGGTGTCGAGGACGTCCGGGTCGCGCTCCAGCGCGCCAGTGTAGCCGGCGGCCGTTGCCTGCGCCCTGGCTTCGGATTCGTCGTGGGCGACGAAGATTTGCCCCTGGTCGCCATACCACGCCGGGATCTGGTGGCCCCACCACAACTGGCGCGAGATGCACCAGTCCTGGATGTTGTTCAGCCACTGCCTGTAGGTGTTGACCCAGTTTTCCGGGACGAACTTTATTTCTCCCGAGGCGACGCATTCGAGCGCCTTGCCGACGATGCTGGTGCCGTCCGAATCTGGCCCGACTCCCGGCTTGGACATGGCGACGAACCATTGGTCGGTGAGCATCGGCTCGATGACGACGCCGGTTCGGTCGCCGCGCGGAACCTTGAGCTGGTGCTTGTCGGTCTTCTCCAGTACACCGAGTGCTTCGAGATCAGAGACGACGGCCTGGCGCGCATCGAAGCGATCCATACCCCGATACTTTGCCGGTGCGTTGTCGTTGATCCTGGCGTCGAGCGTGAGGATCGAGATGATCGGCAGGTTATGACGCTGGCCGACGGCGTAGTCGTTGAAGTCATGCGCCGGTGTGACCTTGACGCATCCGGTGCCGAATTCAAGGTCGACGTAGGCGTCGGCGATGATCGGGATTTCGCGCTCCGTGAGGGGCAGTTTCACCCTCTTGCCGAGCAGGTGCCTGTAGCGCTCATC
>JBATNV010000293.1:0-8941 GCA_049290495.1 Gammaproteobacteria bacterium
CTGCAGCATGGTGCCAGCCGTCAACATGGTGGGCCCAGCGATCCAGCATGTTGCGGCGCTGATGGGTCTGGTAGCGCAGAAGGTGGCCCTCTGGTGCAGCAGTCGCAAAAGCCACCGGGTCCGGACATATCGGTCCTTCATGCCACTCCCATCCGTGCATGAATCGCCAGAAAGAGGCCATAACATCGACCGGGTCCCGGTGAATATAGAAGACCACGAAGCGTTCGAGGATATGGTCGAGAACATCGGTGAAAAAAGACTGGGTGTGGTGTGACTTGATGATCGCGGCGACGTTCTGGTCTGCAAGGTAGTCGAGCGATTTCGAGATCGACGGTTGATGGAAGTAGTTGATTGGCAGTTGATGGTGATCGAGGTCAATCCACGGTCGGGCAACGTATCCGTAACCCTTTTCAATGGAGTTCATCAGGAAGTGAGTTCCCGAGCGTTCATGGCTGACGACCATCACGCCGGGACGATGTGTCCCGAAGACCGCAAAGCCGGGCCCCGACTGTGTTGCCGGATTGCTGCTAGTCGTTGCCATGCGTACCGTCACTCATCAACCTGACCAACTTCAGCTTTTGTCGTCTTCACATCAAGTGGTGATACGACGGGCAACGACGGCAATACCGCTAACGTCCGTAGTGAGTTCGCGGCGTAGCACGATATCTTCAAGGCTCAGCAGTGAATACCCATGGTCATCCACCAGTCGCCTGGCGTAGTCCGGGCGGTGACTGTAGCGGCCATGCAGTTCGAGCTGGTAATCGGGGCCAGACTCCGCCCGTGACTCGACCGAGAAGGCCAGCATGCCACCTGGTGCCAGTGCACGGTGAGCGGCGCGGAAGACTTCTTCGAGTGCGCCAAAATATATCAGCGTGTCGGTGAGGAAAATCAGGTCGAACGCTGCCGGACGGCTGTTCATGAAGGTGCACAGTTCCGCGGCCACAAGCTCATCATAGAGTCGTCGCTCCCGTGCCTTCGCGAGCATTCCTTCGGATAGGTCTACCCCGACCAGCTGGCTGGCAAATGGTCTTAGCAGCGGTGCGGCGAGGCCGGTGCCGCAACCGGCATCGAGAATGCGCATCGGCGTGGCATCTGTACCGAGTGCGGCCCTGATCTGTGCGGTGAGCAGTTCCGGAGCACGATAACCGATGCCTTGAAGCGTAGTCTCAAAGTTATCCGCGAACTCGTCGAATACGTTCCTGACATAGCTGTCTGATGCACGGTCTGGTATCGAGGTGCTGCTGACCGCTGCCAGATGCTGCGCGATCGGGTTTTCCGGCTCGAATACCAGCCATTGCCGGTAAACATCGATGGCTTCTTCCGATCTGCCGAGCTGGTAGAGAGCCCGGCCCAGGCCTTCAAACGCTGCTGCCGTCTTTCGGATCTTCAGTGCCTGTGCGAGGCTTTTTTCCGCGAGTTCCAGCTGTCGCAGGTCTATAAGCAGCTTGCCCAGGTTGGCATGAAATTCTGCTTCGCCAGGCTGCAATACCACTGCACTCCGGAATGCAGCCAGAGCCTCGGGCTTGCGGCCAAGTTTGGCGAGGGCAATGCCACGGTGGTTGAGTGCCTGCGGATAGTCAGGCCGGATCTTCAGTGCGCGGTCGTAGCTTGCCAGTGCCTCTTCAATCCGGTCGAGGCTATGCAGCGTCAAGCCGCGGTTATGCAGTGCTTCGGCATACTTTGGGTTCAATGCCAGGGCGCGATCGTAGCTTTCAAGAGCCTCCGCATAGCGCTTCAGTTCCAGCAGCGCATTGCCGCGATTCGACCACGCGGCTGCGTTGGCGGGCTCGATGGCCAGAGACTGGTCAATCAGTTCGATGGCCTGTTCGGCATGGCCCCGCTGGCCGGCGATCACGCCGAGTAGTTGCAGTGCGCGGCCGTGGTGCGGGTTTGATTGCAAGACACTTCGGTACAGCACTTCGGCGGCATCGAGCTGTCCCTGCTGGTGCAGATGTATGGCTTCCTGCAGCTTGCCGGTATTTGCAGCGGACGCACCTGCGGCTGGCCTGCGTGTGCCAGCCGGGCTGCGATGTCGTTTCCTGGTTGTCACATCAAGTGGTGTTGCGACGGGCGACCACAGCGATACCGGCGACGTCTGCATTTAGCTCGCGGCGTAGCACTACGTCGTCGATCTTCCGCAGCGTGAAGCCGCTGGCCGTCAGCAGCTGCGTGACGTAGTCGGGGTGGTGGCTGTAGCGGCCATGCGGTTCCAGCCGGTAGTCGGGGCCGGCGACATCGGCGGGCCGTGCCTCCACTGCGAAACTGAAAATGCCGTCCGGTGCGAGCGCACGGTGTGCGGCGTTGAACGCTTCTTCGAGTGCCCCGAAATACACCAGCGTATCCGCGAGGATGATCAGGTCGAAGGCGACCGGTCGGCTGGTCATGAAGGTGCAGAGTTCAGCCACGACCAGCTCATCGTAGAGCTTTCGTTCCCGCGCTTTTTCGAGCATCTTGGGCGACAGGTCCACGCCGACCAGCTGCCTGCCCAGCGGCTTCAGCAGCGCTGCGGCCAGGCCGGTACCACAACCGGCATCGAGGATGCGCAGTTCTGTCGTATCGTCGCCGAGCTCAGCCTGGATCATTGTCGCGAGTACTTGTGGCGTCCGGTAGCCGAGACCGAGCAGGGTGCTGTCGAAGTTCTCGGCAAAACCGTCAAACAATTCGGCAACATATTGATTTGCGGCACGTTCCGGTATCGCGCGGCTGCCCGCTGCTGCCATGTGTCGCGGTATAGGATTGTCGGGTTCGAAGGCCAGCCATTGCTGATAAACGGCCGTCATCTCATCGATCCGACCAAGCCTTTGGAGTCCAAAGGTCAGAGCCTTGAATCCTGCAGTGGATGGTTCCGCAGTAAGTGCCTGTCGCAACTGCTCTACACCCTGTTCCCCCTGCCCAAGATCGAGCAGTGCCCGCCCCTTATTGGTCTGGTATTCGGCAGAGTCGGGCTGCAGTTCAAGGGCTCGACGGAAGGAGATCAAACCCTCCTGTGGCTTCTTCAGCTTGCAGAGCGCGATACCACGGTAGTTGAGTGCTTGTGGAAAGTCGGGGTGGATCGCCAACGCACGATCGTAACTCGCCAGCGCGGCTTCAGGGCGTCCCAAGCGATGCAGCGTGAGCCCATGGTTGTACAGGGCATCCGCATCGTTGGGGTTATCTGCCAGCGCACGTTCATAGCTGGTCAGCAGTACGCTCTGCTCGGTGGTACTTGGCTCGCTGTTGCCGGGACTTGCCCATTCTTCCTGCGCCGGAATGCTATTGCGACCTGCCGCAAGCATATGTAGTGCAATCGGATTGTCCGGCTCAAGGTCCACCCACTCCTGATAGAGCGCGGTGGCTTCAGAGTGCTTCTTCAACTGATAAAGAACGATCCCGAGGCTCTGGAACGTCACTGCGCATGGTTTGCCAGCCAGGGCCTGACGCAGGTGTGGTTCGGCCGACTCAGCTTGCCCCAGTTCCTGCAGCGTGACACCGAGGTTCGCATGGATTTCAGCAGCATCGGGTTGCTCAAGCAATGCTGCCTGGAAGGCGACAACTGCCTCCTCCCTGCGGCCAAGATTGCGCAGCGCGGCGCCGCGATTGTTGTGGAGCTGGCCGACACTTGGCTGGATGGCCAGCGCCTTGTCGCAGGTGCTGAGTGCTTCTGCATAGCGTTTCAGTGCATTCAATGCCGTCGCACGGTTATTGAGGGCTTCGATATAGGCCGGTGAAAGCGTAAGTGCCTCGTCAAGGCAGGCCAGTGCCTCACCTGTCCGGCCCAGATCGATCAGTGCGGCAGCGCGATTATTGAGTGTTTCGGCATGGTCTGGCCGATAACGCAGTGAGCGGTTGTAGGCGGCGACTGCTTCCTTCTGTCGTCCGAGGCCCTGGAGCGCTTCACCGCGCTTGCTGAGGGCTTCGGCGTAATCCGGTTTGATTTCAAGCGCGCGGTCGAAGCTGTTCAGTGCCTCCTCAAAGCGGTTGAGTCGCAGCAGCGCAAGGCCGAGGCCGACCCAGGCGAAAATGTTGCCGGGGATAAACTGAAGGGCAGCTTCGATCAGCCGTACCGCCGCAGCGGGATCACGCTGCTGGTAGAGCAGCACGCCGAGCAGATGCAGCGCATCGCCGTTTTCGGGCTGCAGGGCCAGCAGCTCGCGATAAAGTGGTTCGGCGAGATCCAGTTGCCCGCTCTGGTGCAGGCCGGCCGCCCGGCCGAACAGTGCCTCCGGGCTTTCGCCCGACAACGCGGTCGGTGAGGGGGCGGCGAAGCGCCAGGCGCCGGGTTCATTAATGGTACCGGGTTTATTTTTCACGTTATTGGTGCCGGGTCTGTTTTTCATAATCGTCTGGCCTTGAGTACGGCTGCGCCGGGTTTGATGGCGAGTATATAAGCAGACCCGACTGCAGAACCGCGAGCCGGTCTCGTGCCGTAGCGGATTCCTGTACGATTACCGCTAAAATAAGCCCATATTCAAGCGGGGATTCCAAAGTGCAGATAGCCAACGACTGTGTGGTCAGTATTCATTTCGAGCTCACCAACGACCGCGGTGAGTTGCTGGATCGCTCCCGCGACGGTGAGCCGCTCGTCTATCTGCATGGCGTTTCCGGCATCCTGCCGGCCCTCGAAGAAGGGCTGGGCGGCAAGTCGCCCGGTGAGTCTTTCGAGGTGCGCATCGCGCCCGAGGATGGTTTTGGCACGCCGCAGCTGGAGCTGATTTCGAAGGTGCCGCGCTCGGCCTTCCCGAACGGGTCGGAACTTGTGGTCGGTATGCAGGTGCAGGGTCGCAGCGATACCGAAGAACGCCAGTTCATGATCATCGCCATGGATGATGAATCCATCACCGTCGACGGCAACCATCCGCTGGCCGGCATGAACCTGTGCTTCAAGGGTAGCGTTGCCGACGTGCGCGTGGCCACCGAAGACGAGCTGGAAAACTGGTCTGACGACCTGGAAGAGCGCTAAGCGAGCATGGCAAACATCGGCAGAAACGAAGCCTGCCCCTGCGGCAGCGGCAAGAAGTACAAGAACTGTTGTGCGCGGGATCCGGCGCTGATCGCTGCTGAAGTAGGTGCTGCCGACGCGCAGACACCGACCTTGAGTGCCGAGATTGCGAAATTGCGCGACAAGGTCAATGCGAAGAGCGCTGCCATGTGGACGCGCGGCGTGTTTGTATTTTTCAGCACTGAACAGGGCGATGCCTGGGTACTGGAAGCCTCTGGTATGGATGCGCTGCAGATTGCGTCGGCCGGAGATCAGCTCGAAGTCGATGTCGCGCAGACCGAAAGCGCCATCGAAGTCACCTGGTCGCACCAGTTCACGATCCGCAAGGACTTCACGGTCAAGGATTACGCCGATCAGCGCAACACGGTTTTTGGCGACTATCCGGCCGCACGCATCAGGACCTTGCTCAGCAAGGCGCGCAGTAGCCTGCCGCCTGAAGTGCTGGCCAGTATCCACCTCGACGAACAAAACGACCTGGCGAACTGAGCGCGATGGCAGGCCTGCGTGCAGGAATACTGTCCGCGCCGCCGATCTGGGAGCAGGTTCGGACCGGGCCTGAGTCGCTCGTGGCGCTCGCCGAACTCGTCCAGCGCAATCTGGGAGTCCTGTTCGGTGGCACTCTTAAATACCTGGAAAGTCATTCCGATCGCCTGCTGGCCTTTGCACTGATTGCCTGCGCGCTGTTCGTGCTGGCCCTGCAGTTGCGGCGCATGGCGCGGGCGACGACGGATGTCGAGGGCACACCGGGGATCACGCTGCGCCGGCCGTTTCTGGTCCTCACCATGCTCTGGATGCTGCTTGGGCCAGAGTTGCTGTTGCCGGAACTCGATGCCGGGCTGGTCGCGCTGCGTGCCGGGCTCGTTATGGGTCTCTTGGCGGTGCTGTTGCCGGAGTTCGTCGTACGCGGTGCGGTGGCTGCCTTGCGCGGCCTGTTACTGGCGACCTTCCTGGTGATGGCTGAGCGCGCGCTATTGGGTGACCCGCTCTATGGCCGCCTGCTCAGCCTGTCGCTGGCACTCGTCAGCCTGTGGCTGTTTCGTCTGCTGCGCAAAAAACTGCTGGTCGGCCCGATCCGTAAACAGGATCCGGCGAGCTTTGTCGGCATGTCGAAGTTGCTGGATGTCGTCAGCCTCGGCCTGGCGCGAGTTGCGCCACTCGTGTTGCTGACCGGGTTTCTCGTCGAAGCGGTGGGCGCAGAGCAGTACGGTAATGAGCTGACCAGCGGCGTGCTGTACCTGGCCACCATGCTGGCCGCCTGGATCGCGGCTGACATGCTGCTGCAGGATGCGGTCGTGCAGATCGTCCACGGGCCAGCGACGACGTGGCTGCGCGCCGTGCGTAACCACCCGGAAGAGGTTACTCACTACAGCCTGTTGGTATTCCGGGTGCTGCTGGCGCTTGGCTTCGTGGCCGTGTTGCCGAATGTCTTGCCACCGCTGCAGTCGCTCTGGCGCGCGCTTTCCACCGCCCTCACCACACCGCTGGGGCTTGGCGCCGTCGGCCTTTCCTTTGGCGATGTGCTGGTGTTTGTGGTGAGCGTGGTGCTGGCCGTGAATGCCGCGCGGCTGGTGCGCTTCCTGCTGCGTGAGGATGTCGTGTCGCGCCTGCCGTTGTCGGCTGCGACGGCCTCAGCGGTTACGCGACTTGCTTACTACGGCATCATGATTGCCGGTGTGCTGTTCGCCTTTGCGGCCGCAGGCCTGAAGCTCAGCCAGCTGACTATGGTGGTCAGCGCACTCAGTGTCGGTATCGGTTTTGGTCTGCAGGATATCGTCAAGAATTTTGTCTCTGGCCTGGTGATCGCTTTCGAGCATCCGTTCCGCGAAGGCGATGTGATCGCTACCGGCCAGGTGACCGGCCGCCTGCAGGAAATCGGCCTGCGCGCCAGCCGGATCCGTACCGCTGAAGGCGCCGAGGTCACGGTGCCAAATGCGAGCCTGATTTCCACCGAGGTGACCAACTGGACACTGAGCGACCGTGCCCGGCGTATCGAGATCCTTGTCGGTGTGGATTACGACAGCGAGCCGCGCCACGTGCTGGAAGTGCTGACGGGCGCATTGGTTGGGCATCCGGGCTTGTCCGCGCATCCGGAGCCGGTGGTGTTGTTCCAGGATTTTGCGCCCAGCTCACTGAATTTTTCGGTACGCGCCTGGACCCCGGATGTCGACGACCGTTTGCTGGTCGAGAGTGAGACGCGGGTGCGGATATTTGCCGCCTTGCGCGAGGCGGGGATCGGCATTCCTTTCCCGCAGCTCGATTTGCATTTACGCGACACTCTGCCGGGAATGCCGCCTGAGCCACAGGCGCCGCCGCCGGTCGCCAGCTGACGCAGCGCGACACCGGAACTGCGAACTCCATCACAGAGCCCGCTGTACGACCGGTATAGCTTCCCGTCTATCTCTGAGCGCGGAGACGGACCGTGAGTATCCTGGATATCTTCAAGAAGAAACCACCGGCTGCCGACAGCCGACACCACGTCGCTCAGCCGGCCCGCCAGTCAGCCAGCCAGCCAGCCAGCCAGACGGCCGAGCACAACCGGCGCCGCAGCGATCAGAACACCCCCGGCTACGGTGCCAATCCCTACGACACCTACACCTGGGAGCTGCAAACCGATCCGGATGGCGAACGTGAACTCAAGCGCGCCCACGTGATCGACAAGCCGAAGCCCGACGGCGAGACCTTCAACCCCTACGACACCGGCAAATTCAGCGGCGGCTGGTAAAAAAGGGCGTTCCTACAATCGCAGGGCGCCGTCGATTTCGAAGCAGCGGCCGGAGACGTAGTCGTTCTGCAGGATGAATTCCACGGTCTGGGCGATTTCGTCTGGTTCGCCCATACGCTTGAGTGGGATCCCTGAGGTCAGCTTCTCGCGTGCTTCGGGCTTCATGCCCGCAACCATCTCCGTATTGATGAAACCTGGCGCGATCGCCGCGGCGCGGATGCCGTAGCGGGCCAGTTCCTTGGCCCAGGTGACGGCCATTGCGGCCACACCGGCCTTGGCGGCCGTGTAGTTGCTCTGGCCCGCATTGCCCGCGCGCGAGATGCTCGAGATATTGATGATCACGCCGGGGTTGCCCTTGACGATCATGCGTTCGGCAGCTTCGCGGCCGCAGAGGAACACGCCGGTCAGGTTCACGTCGATCACCGCCTGCCACTGGGCGAGGCTCATCTTCGACTCGACCTTGCCATCCTTGAACTTGATCAACAGCGCATCGCGGGTGATGCCGGCGTTGTTGACCAGCGCGTGCACAGCACCGCAGCGGCTGACGATGTCGTCGAAGAGCTTGATCACATCGGCTTCTACCGCAACGTTTGCAGCGAAGCATTCGACGCGGGCGCCAGCCTGTTTGCAGGCCTCGGCAGTCGCGGCGAGGTCTTCGGCCTTCATGTCGACCAGTGCCAGTACCGGCTGATGCAGCGCGAGGCGCTTCGCCATGGCGGCACCCAAGCCGCGGGCGGCGCCCGTGATTACGATGGTCTTGTCCTTGAGGTTCATCAGCCACTCCCGACCTGCATTTGAAGGCAGCCATCCTACGGAATTTTTTGTGCACCGCAAGATCAGGGAAATCACGGGCTTGTGCGAAACTGCGGCAGGCAACAAATACGGAGTGAGCAGATGCCGCGCATCAGGAAGGGCTACGCCGAGGGTCGCTGGGGCCAGATCCACTATATGGAGTGCGGCCACGAGGGCGGCCATGGCTATGGCCATGAGCACGAGAAGGGACTGCCGTTGTTGCTACTGCACCAGTCGCCGACCGACAGCGTGCAGTTTGCCCGCGTCATGCGGCCGCTGGCGGTGCGCGGGATACACGCCATCGCCATCGATCTGCCGGGTTTCGGTGGATCGGATACGCCCCCGGCGCCGCCGACCGTGGCTGACTATGCGCACATCGTCCCGGCGGTGCTCGACCAGCTTGGTATCGACAGCGCCAGTGTCCTTGGCCATCACACCGGCGCCATTAT
>JBATNV010000294.1:0-1637 GCA_049290495.1 Gammaproteobacteria bacterium
CAGTCGGCCCACCCCGGAGATTTATCAGATGTACGCTGTTTTCAAGACGGGCGGTAAGCAATACCGCGCGAGCCAGGGCGATCGCCTCAAGGTCGAAAAGCTCGAGGCCAGTGCCGGTGACACGGTCGAGTTCAGCGATGTGCTGATGGTTGGCGAGGGCGCTGAGGTCCAGATCGGCAATCCGGGTATCGACGGTGCACGGGTTACCGCCAAGGTGATTGCCCAGGATCGTACCGGCAAAATCAGCGTCATCAAGTTCAAGCGGCGTACGACCTACAAGCGCATGAAGACTCACCGGCAGGATTTCACCTTGCTGGAGATCACGGCGATTGCGGGCGGCGCGGGCTGAGGATCGCAGGATCCCCACGGTTTTCGATTCAGACGGCAAGACGATACGGAGTTAATCAGTCATGGCACACAAGAAAGCAGGCGGCAGTACCCGGAACGGACGTGATTCCGAGTCAAAGCGCCTGGGTCTCAAGAAATTCGGTGGCGAGCAGGTAATTGCCGGAAATATCCTGGTTCGCCAGCGCGGTACGGAGTATCACCCCGGCAAGAACGTTGGCCTCGGACGTGACCACACACTGTTTGCCAAGGCGAACGGCGTGGTTCTCTTTGAAGTCAAGGGTGCCTCCAGCCGTCGTGTTGTCAACGTGATTCCGGCCGTTAGCGCCTGAGATTGACCAAAACGGCGGCCGATAAGAACCCCGCGTATGCGGGGTTTTTTGTTCCGGCAGCTTGAAGCCCAAGGATCCGGTACCACTCATGAAGTTCGTCGATGAAGCCATCATCAACGCCATCGCCGGCGACGGCGGGCGCGGTTGTGTAAGTTTCCGGCGTGAAAAATTCATTCCGCGCGGGGGGCCGGATGGCGGTGACGGTGGCGACGGCGGGAGCGTTTATTTTGTCGCCAGTCGCGGGCTCAACACGCTGGCAGACTTTCGGTTCAACCGGCGCTTCGCGGCGGAGAATGGCGAATCAGGTTCAGGCAGCCAGTGTACCGGGCGTGGCGGGGCTTCCCTGAACATTCCGGTACCAGCCGGCACCCGGATCATCGAAGCGGATACTGGCGAACTCCTCGGCGACCTGACGCAGGAAGGGCAGCAGCTCATGGTCGCCGCTGGCGGCAGGGGTGGTCGCGGCAATCAGCATTTCAAAAGCAGTGTTAACCGGGCGCCGCGGCAATCGGGGCCGGGCACGCCCGGCGAGCGACGCACGCTGCGTCTGGAGCTGACCTTGCTGGCGGACGTGGGACTGCTCGGCAAGCCGAATGCCGGCAAGTCGACCCTGCTGCGCGCCGTATCGGCAGCCCGGCCACGGGTTGCTGACTATCCCTTTACGACGCTGCATCCGGGCCTCGGTGTCGTCTCAGTGGGTCCACTGCGCAGTTTTGTGATGGCGGACATCCCCGGCCTGATCGAAGGTGCTGCTGAGGGTGCCGGGCTGGGTACGCGCTTTCTGCGGCATCTGAGCCGCACCCGTCTGCTGGTGCATCTCGTCGATGCCTCGCCTTTTGATGGCAGTGATCCGGCGCACGACGCCTGCGCAATAGTTGCCGAACTGGAAAATTTTAACCCGGCCCTCGCGGCGCGGGAGCGCTGGCTGGTACTCAACAAGGCCGATCTGCTCGACGAGGC
>JBATNV010000295.1:0-1698 GCA_049290495.1 Gammaproteobacteria bacterium
AAAGTGCTCGATATTAATGTAGGGAATGACGGCGACGCGGGCACCCTTCGGCAGCTTGAACTTCGGCCGGTCGATGATCGGCACGTAGTCATAGTGGGGGCTCTGCGTGAGTTTGCTGCGATCGGTGTTGGTGGCCATGGCTTTTCCTTTTGCAGTGCTTGTCAGCGTGCCTTCGTGCCGGACTTGAGACCCCGGATGTACTTGAGGGCTTCGCCCTTGCTGATGACATCGCCATACTTGGCATTGATATCGAACAGATTGGCTTCATGCGGACCGTCATGCCGGTCGCCGACGCATTCACGGATCACGATCGGACGGAAACCGTTCTGCACGGCGTCGACGGCCGTAGCGCGAATGCAGCCCGAAGTGGTACAGCCGGTAATCAGCAGCGTATCGATACCGGCAGCGGTCAGCGTTGCCGCGAGCGAGGTGCCAAAAAAAGCACTCGCGTAGTTCTTGGTGATCAGCAGCTCGCCCTTGCCGGGCTCCATGCCCTTGCAGAACTTCGCGTATTTATTGCCGGGCACGAGGCCCTTCAGCACCGGTGCCTTCTTGATCCAGATACCGCCATCGATGAAATCCGAGGGGTTGTACAGCACGCGGGTGTGGATGATCGGCATCTTCTTCTGCCGGGCCAGTTTGAGGAGCTCCGGCATCTCCTTGACGGCCTTGACCACCCCGGGGGCAAACAATGGTGCGCCCTTGATCGTGTAGCCCTGCAGCAGATCGATCACCAGCAGCGCGGTCTTTTGACCGAAGCCCAGCCGGTTATCCCAGACACCAGCGTAATTCCCGGCCGCGGTCGGCTGCACCATCTCTTATTTTCCTTTCTTCAGAAGGGAGCGGAATGAGACTTTCAGGTGCATAGTTCCACCGAACGGGTCGCCCCGCAAGCCGTCGTTCGCACGGTGGCCACGCATCAAACACAGGCGAATATTGCGCCGCGACCCGGACCAGAATGCAGACTTTCAGGAGGACCCGTCATGAGCAATGCATCCGCAGCCTCGCCCGTCATCGCCGAAGTCCCCCCGCATGCGCCGAAGGCCGCCGCCGGGAGCCTGGACCAGTACAAGACGCTGAGTGGCTTCGAGGGCCGGGAAGAAGAGCTCGGCCGCTCGATGTCGATAGTGCTCAAGATGCTCGGCAACCATACCGGCTACGCGCACGAGATGAACGATCCGCTGGTCAAGGCGCACCTGCTGGCGATCCAGTTCGCCAAGAACCAGGGGCAACTCGCCGAGTACATCGCCCACGACATCAAGACCATGGCGCCGATCAATCTGCGCATGCGCCAGATCATCGAAAAGACCGGCCTTCCGGAAATCGCGCTGGTGGCGCTCTTCGATCGCACGGCCTGTCACTATGGGCTGGCATTGACCAGCACCGGCGACGGCAACAGCCGGACCTGGAAAGACCCCTTTGGCTGGGTGCTGATCCAGTCCCACAAGATCGGACAGTTCGACCTGAGCTCGCAGGAAATCCACGAGACGTGGACAACACCGCGGCTGCTCGGCTACGGCGCTGCTATGGGCGTGAAGCTCAGGGTCACGCCCTGGCAGGACGACGGCATGATCAGCTGCTCACTGGCCTGACGACCGGCATCGCGGAGTGATCGACGGGTCGGCGCTGATCGCTTATCTTAGTCGCCTGTATTTTACAGATTTGGGGGGAGTGTCTTGATGAACCAGCGTTTATTGG
>JBATNV010000296.1:0-2610 GCA_049290495.1 Gammaproteobacteria bacterium
CTACAGAGCTGTGAGATTAACGGCCTCTAGCGTCTCCGGGTTTGACCTGTATCAAGCCTCGCGATCGTATCAGCCAGGCGCTTGCTCGCTATCGATCGCGTCGACTGGCCCGCGGGAATACTGGCCAGCGTATTGGCTGGCAGGTGTTCGAAATCGCGATACGACTCGTAGTAGGCCTGGAAAGGCTGACGCGCGAGCAGGTTGGTCATGCCGGGCAGGCTTCGTTCGGACCTGAGCGCGGCAATATCAATCTTGCCGGCCGCCTGCGATTCACCGAAGCCCGCTGCGTCGATAACTTCGCCACGTGGCCCGACAACCTTGCTCATACCGTCGGTAGAGAATTCAGGCAGGCCTATCGACCGGATTCCACTCGTGTTGGCAGAGACCACATAGGCCAGGTTGTCCATGGCGCGAGCGCGTTTTGCCAGGTCCTTCATGGTCATCTCGACACTGCCGACCTCCGATGAGGAATGGCAGAAAATTTCGGCACCGCGCATGGCAAGACAGCGCGCCAGTTCCGGGTACAGGATCTCTTCCGACGCGATACACGCCAAGCGACCGATATCCGTGTCGACGACCGGAAACACGCCATCCAGTCCATAGCGATCGACATACTTGTCCCACACGTCATAAGGCGTCGGCGTATACAGCGAGATGAGTCGTCGATACCTCAGGATCAGGTCACCGGATGGCGCGATGATGAAACTCGTCTGAAAATAGAGATCGGGAAAATACTGGTCCGCCTCATAGGCATTGCCGCTCAGATACACACCGCTGGACTGGGCTATGCGACCAAGGAATTCGTATTCAGGGCCGTTGGGATCCAGCACAGCCTTGCTCTTCCATTCGGCAAAACTTTCTCCCATAGGAAAGCCAGTCAGGAAGTACTCCGGCAGAACCACCAGCTTGACCTGCCGCCCGTTAAATACCTTGAGAAATGCACTCGTATCCCGAATGGTCTTGCCATAACGTTCAAGCGATCGGGTCATCCGTTGCCGGGCACTCTGCGGGTCGTCCTGGTTGACGGGATCGCAGGCCAGCTGGAGTGCCAATGCGGTGTAGCGGGCAATCCCGGTGCCTGGTTCGGGCTGCAAACCGGTAGCCGACGCATCAACGGTTCTGGATGAAACCAACGCGACAGATCCAGTCGCCGCTCCGACCAGGACGTCACGCCTGCTGATCACGTTTGCGCTATTTTTTTCTGATTGATCGCCAGACATTAACTGCACCCTAGCTCTACGTACTACGACAAAGTCAGTCGGATGTTCGATGCTTCTTGCAGATCCTCGGCCGTCGCCTGGATCGGCACGACCGGCCCGCGATTGATATAGATCGCCTTCTGACGCAGAAACCGCGTCAAGCCGGTCGAGCCCATCCGGGAAGGACCCATCCCGGACAAACGGAAAGCTGACTTGCAGGCATCGAAAACCATTGTCGTCATGCCGGCATCATTGACGCTGATACCACCGGCCTCAATTTGCGCGGCCACCCGCAGCGCGTGATCTTCGTTCGGGCCAAATACGGCGCCGGACAGTCCATAGTGCGTGTCGTTGGCCAGCGCGATGGCTTCGGTTTCTTCCGTGTACTTCATCACCGGCATCACCGGACCGAAGGTTTCCTCGGTCATGACGGCCATGGAATGATCAACCTGACTGAGAACCGTCGGCTCGATCCACAGGCCGCCATCCAGCTCCCGGACCTCCCCACCGGTTTCGATCCGTGCACCTTTCGCGACAGCGTCTTCAATATGCTGGCGGATGATCTCGGCCTGGCGATCAAATATCAGCGGACCGACGATGCCCTGGTTGATATCCGGATAACTCAGCCGCGCAGCGCGAGCCTTGTCGGCCAGCAGCGCCACGAATGCATCGTATTGGCTTTCATGAACGTAGATCCGTTCCAGCGACTGACAGGCCTGGCCGGTAGCCAGAATGGAAGCGCGGAGAATCGCCGTGGATGCGCGCTCAAGATCGCTTCCTGGCAGCAGGATGGCCGGATCCTTGCCACCGAGTTCGAGAAAGGCCGGAATGAAGGCCACCGCAGCCGCCGCAGCGACCTTTTGCCCGGTCGCAACGCTGCCAGTGAACGCCACGACGTCCACGTGTTCAATCAATGCTGCACCGCTGCGTCCGTCGCCACGGACAAAGCCGAGCACGTCCCGCAGTTCCGGCACGGTGGCAATACAAGCCTCGACCGGCACAGAAAATCGCGGCGTGACTTCGCTGGGTTTGATGAGGGCGGCGCAACCAGCCAGCAGCGCGGGAACAACATCGATGAAAGACAGGATCAGCGGGAAATTCCACGGCGTAATCGCACCAAGCAATGCGTACGGCTCCAGCCGCTGCTGCACACCCACCAGCGGCAGATTGCCCGCTGGCCGCTCGACGTGCGCCAGTACCAGATCGGGCGCAAGGCGGCACCAGTTGTCGATGCTGTCGATGACGGTATCTACTTCTATGCCGGCAATGCGGCGTCGCCCGGTGTCGGCCTCAAGCGCAGCGACGATCTCTCCACGCCAGTTTGCCAGCGCGGTCTTGAAAGCCTGCAGAACCTCAATGCGCGACTCTATGCTGATCCGTTTCCACTTCTGTTGTGCCGCGCGCATGGCAC
>JBATNV010000297.1:0-3330 GCA_049290495.1 Gammaproteobacteria bacterium
CGTCAATTCGGGTGTTCATGGGAATCAAGGAGCCGTATTGGGAGAAGGATGGTTTGCCAGCAAACATGTGGACCGACACGCCCATCGATCAGCTATCAGCGATGAGCCGGGGTCCGACTGGAAAATTTGCGGTCGTGCACGCATACATTAACGGCCCCGAAGCACTCCCCTTTGACTTCATGACTGATCAACAATGCTTCGATTATGTCGCATATGTTGCCGCGAGGATCCGGCCGTCCATGCGCGGCATCCTGACGCCGATCGCGGTCCAGTCCTGTGGGCGCGATCCATTCGGTGCCGGCGACTGGGCGTACTGGAAGACCGGTCAGATCCAGAAATATGGCAATCACATGCGCGATAGCCTGCCGCGTGTCTCGTTCTGCGGTGAGCACACCGCCATCATGGAACGGGGCATGGAAGGCGCCATGGAGTCCGGGGAGCGTGTTGCATTGGAGGTTCTTGATCGTGCGTAAGTATTGTCGGCAACTTCTATCGGTCTTCACGCTTACCTGCCTCGCCGCTGCTGGTGCGGCAACACCCGTCATTGCAGCCGACCAGGTGGGCGCTACAGATGCCAGGGTATTGAAGCGTGGCAAGCTGCTGTTCCTGCAGTGTGCCGCCTGCCATGACATCACGCCGCCTCAACCGAATAGTGATGGCGAAGGCATGCTCACCAAGATTGGTCCGAATCTGTATGGCCTGATTGGCCGACCAACTGGAACCGCCAGGGGCTACTCGTATTCGGACGCACTCAGGACTTCTGGCGTGACATGGGATAAGCCTACTCTCGATCGCTGGATTACGAGTCCGGCCGCAGTGGTGCCTGGTACGCTCATGACATACATCGGTATGCCCAACGAAGCCGATCGCCAGGCACTAATTTCCTATATTGAGTCGGCGGCACACTAACTGATCCGGCCAAAGTGACGAGCGCGTAATGCGCGGCCTTTGATGGCGGCGGCAAGCCGTATCTGTCTTGCGTTTTTAAGGTCTGTATCAACAATGTGGTAACTGCCTGATAGCGGAAGCTCTTCGGTAGAAACCTGGCTCCAGAGGGGGAATAACACATGGTAAGTTCTATCAAGAAGCACGCTTCTGTCGCTGCAATTCTAGTAGCCGGCTTTACATCGTTGACCTGTGCCAACCTGGCCATGGCACAGAGCGATATACCAACACCACCCAAAGTTCTCGATGCGGTGGAGGAGATTGTGGTTACCGCCGAGCGCCGGGAGGAGCAGAGCCAGAATGTTCCGATGGCAATCACCACGCTATCCGAGGAATCTCTCGAACGTCAGCAGGTTCGCAGCATTGCGCAGCTAGGCGAGATCGTCCCAAACTTCTCGATCGCACCGAATACCGGTACCAGCAGCAGTGCCAGAATATTTTTGCGTGGGGTAGGTGAGTCAGAGTCGTTCTTTACTGCTGATACACCGGTTGGCATTTATATAGACGATGTCTACATTGCCCGTCAGACGGGTGCTTTGTTCGATCTTTTCGATGTCGAAAGAATCGAGGTACTGCGTGGCCCGCAAGGCACCTTATACGGCCGCAACTCTTCGGCCGGTGCGCTGAAGCTCGTGACAAAGAAGCCAAGCCTTGGCGAATACGCCGGCAAGGTGGAGTTGGCCGCTGGCGACTACAGTCAGATCGGCGTGCGCGCCTCTGGTAATCTGCCCATTGGCGAAAAAGTAGCGCTGCAGGGCGGCTTCCTGATGCGTAATCGGGATGGCTATACGCGGAATCAGTTCAATGGCAGCGAAGTCAACGACCAGGATGTCAAGGGTGCGCGCTTGTCATTGCTTGCAGAACCGACTGAACGGTTCAGCACGCTATTCGCCTTTGACTACATAAAGGAGCGCTCCACGCCCGGCTACCCGGTTCCGCTGGCGCTCGACGGTACAGGAGATCCCTTTTCGAATCCCGTACCAAAAACCGGCAGCACGTTTGTTACCAACTCTGATATCGAAGGCCCGGTCAATGATCTCAATCAATGGGGATTAGGCGCCACACTGGAGTTCAATGTCAGCGACGACATGACGATCAAGTCCATCACGTCCTACAGGACCATGGACAATCTGCTTTATATGGACGCCGACGGTGATGTGTATGGGCCGGCTCCTTCGCCGGCGAGATACCATGTGCATCAGGATCAGGACCAGTACCAGGCCGCACAGGAGCTTCAGTTGCTCGGCTCGGCAATGGGCTCGCGCCTGAATTACGTCACAGGTGTCTTTTTCTTCCGTGAAAATAACAAGCAGGATACCCAGAGTGTTACCGGTCTTCCGGCTCTGTATGGGCAGCCTGTGGCGTCCGCAGGCCGATTGGACCTGACCAACATTGCGAGAGAGGAATTGACGACTGATTCGTATGCGGTATTTGGAAGCGCAACCTTCAATGTGACCGATCAGCTTTCCGTAACCGCAGGGCTGCGCTACACGGAAGAAAACAAAGACTTCAGCAATCATGTGATTTTGCCGAACGGAACGGTGGAGGTCGACTGCCTCAATCAGACCGTCAGTCCGGCCACTCGAGTCGCGTCACGACCTTGTACGGCTCCAGAGATTGCACTCGGGTACTCGGATTTCACCAATCAGAGTTCGTTCGACAAGTCCTGGAATGACTGGACGCCAAGGTTCGTTGTCGACTATCAGTTCACCGATTCTGTGATGATGTACGCTTCAGCCGCCAAGGGTTTCAAGGGTGGAACAACGTCTGGTCGCGATACCAATCCGTTGCGTAATCTCAATCGCCTGATCGGAGATCCGGAAACGAACTGGAGTTATGAACTGGGCGTCAAGGCTGACTGGCTCGAACGCCGACTTCGAACCAACCTTGCTGTATTTCATAATGAGTATAAGGGGTTGCAGGCTGGCCTGGTGACGCCGGACGGGGCCTTTGGCCGTATCAATTCCGGCAATATCACCTTCGAAGGCGCGGAACTGGAGGTCACTGCTGTACCAATTGAAGGCCTCGAATTGACCGGCTCAGTCGGCTTGCTGGACAGCAAGTACACAAAGTGGTCAGCATCATTGTCTACCTGTGCGCCGCAGGGTATTACAACTAATGATCAGTACCTTAATCTGCCGATAAAGCAGGCGCCAGACTGGCAGTATCGACTGGGTGCCAACTATTCCTACGACCTGGGTAAGCGTGGTGTGGTCTCTGTGGGTGCTGACTACACAGCCAAAGACGACTACTACAACAACGTTTGCGGCACTGAAGGTATCTCCACCAAGGACTATGAGTTCCTGAGTGCGCAGCTACGTTGGGAGGATGCGACTGGCAAGGTGCTGGTAACGTTAAGTGGCACGAACCTGACCGATTCTGAGG
>JBATNV010000298.1:0-1540 GCA_049290495.1 Gammaproteobacteria bacterium
ACGATCGCACAGGATTTTCCCGCGTTGCGTTTTCTGGATCTGGGCGGGGGTCTCGGTGTGCCGGAAAAGACTGGCCAGCATCCGCTGGATATGCAGGCTGTCGATGCCGGGATTGCAGAGATCCATGCGGCGCAGCCACAGCTGGAGATCTGGCTGGAGCCGGGCCGGTACCTCGTCGCTGAGGCCGGTGTGTTGCTGGCCACGGTGACGCAGGTCAAGGGCAAGGGGCAGATGATGTATGTCGGTGTCAGCACCGGCATGAACAGCCTGATTCGTCCGGCGCTGTACGGTGCCTTTCACGAGATCGTCAACCTGAGCCGCTGGGGCGAGGACACCGATCGCGTCGTCACCATCGTCGGACCGATCTGCGAGACCGGTGACCGACTTGGTGCGGACCGGCTGTTGCCGGCCTGCGAGGAGGGCGACGTGCTGGTGATCGCCAATGCCGGCGCCTATGGCCGCGTGATGAGTTCGAACTACAACCTGCGCGAGCCAGCGGTCGAAGTCGCTATCTGACAGAAGCCCGCCTGCTCAGGTGACTACCGTGCCGATAATCTCCGCAGCTATCCTGTCTGCAACCTGATCCGGATCCAGGTCCCGGTATTTTTCCTGTATGGCGCGCGCAGCATTTCTGAAGTGTGGCTCGCGCAGGACTCGCCCGATGGCTTGCAGGACACCCTCGGGACTCATCCCGCCTGCAACACCTAGTCCGGCACCTTGACGAGCGATGGCACGCGCCTGCATCAGTTGTTCGATATGGTTGGGGAACATCAGCAATGGTATGCCGGCACGCAGGGCTGTATTGCATATGCCAGAGCTGGCGTGACTGATCAGCAGGTCGCAGTGCGGCAGTAGCGGGCCCAGGCGCACCGGGCCACTAATAATGCGCACGCCGGGCCGCTTGAGTCCTTTCAATACGCTGTCATTCACTCCAGGTGCGGCGACGATGATGTCGATGTTGGCGGGCAGCCGCAATAGCGCCTGTATGACCGGTATGCTGATTTTTTTCTCGGGACGGATATAAGCGAAAATTCGCTGCGCGGCGCCTGGCGCCCACATCAGTTCCGTGCCGCTGTCGCTCGTGGTCGGACTACCGTAATAGGGCACCGGCCCGCGATCCGGATAATGGTCAGTTTCCTTCAGTGCACAAAGAAAAGTTTTCTCGACCTTGAGAAAATCACTGAATGTCGTCAGTGGCTCACGACCCCGGATCTGCAGAGCTGCATTGATTGTTGAGAGGATGCGTGCTTCACGGCTGGCCAGTTCCAGCGGGTCGCCGGTTTCCCAATGACGCAGCGGGCGCTGGGGGGATGTGGCAGGGGGTATGTCGTAACCGCGGCCCAGCGTGAATCTGCGGTACTTTTTGCCGTGTGATACCAGAAGCGCAGTCGGAGCTGCCTGCGCAACGATCACATCAGGCTGGAGCTGCTCGAAGAGGCTTTCCCATTCGCTCATCAGGGTCGCGAGGCTGGAGGCGTCGTTGTAACCGCAGTGCAACAGATCGTCGCTGTACAACAGCACGGGCGGCGGAGCTTCTCCC
>JBATNV010000299.1:0-1542 GCA_049290495.1 Gammaproteobacteria bacterium
CGTAACCTGCCCCTACTGCTGGGAAAGCATCACGCTGGAACTCGACCTCTCGCAGGGCGAACAGACCTGCATTGAAGACTGCTCAGTCTGCTGCGAGCCGATCCTGGTGCACTACACGGTCGACGACGACGGTCAGCTCGATGCCGTCGCCGTCGCCCGTGAGAACGGCTAGGCGGTGAACACCGCCTGATGATCGCGGATGAACTGCTCGAGCGAGATCGGCGCCTTGCCGGTCAGCTTCTGCACGGAAGCACTCAGTTGGAGGTCGTGCCCGTCGGCGATTTCCTGGAACAGCTCGCACACCGCATTCAGGTGCCAAGCATTGGTCAGGAACTTTGAAAGCGTCTGCCGATACGCGGGCATCGGCACATGGACGTACTCGATCTTGCGTCCGAGCACGGTCGTGAAACGCGCCGCCACGTCGTGAAAGCCCAGGATCTCGGGACCGGTGATCGCGTAGCTCTGTCCCGCATGACCGGCACCGGTCAGCACCACAGCGGCCACCGCACCGATGTCGCGCACATCCACCATCACCGTCTTGCCATCGGCCATCGGCAGAAAGAACTTGCCCTGCTCCTTGATCGTGCCGGCACTGCCGAGCAGGTTCTGCATGAAGAAGTTCGGCTTCAGCAGCGTCCATTCCAGACCCGAGGCGCGCAGATACAGCTCGGCCTGGTAGTGAATCTTCGGAATCGGCGCCTTCGCATCGGGCGCCGCTTCACTCGATGACATCTTCACCAGCAGCTTCACGCCCGCCGCTTTCGCCGCATCGATAAACTGCTTTTCAGATTCCAGCTGGGTTTCGCCGTTCGGCATCACCATCAGCGCCCGCTCGACACCGCGCAGAGCCTTGTCGATGACTGCCCTGTCGGTCACGTCGCCGACCACCAGGTCCACGCCCGCATCCTTCAGCGCCGCAGCCTTCTCCGCGTTGCGCACAATCGCCCGCAGCGGCACGCCCTTCCCGAGCAGCGCCTTCGCCGTTGCACCACCCGTCTTGCCCGTCACGCCAGTCAATAAAATCATGTGTCTCTCCATAAAAGGTAGGAGCGGCTTCAGCCGCGATCCCCGGTTTCACCCGTGTGAACGCCTTCAGCCGCGCCCCCCGGTTTTCCGTAGGAACGGCTTCAGCCGCGATAGACGCAGTCTACCCCAGCCCCTCAATCCATCCCCAACCACTTCCCATCGTGACCAGATTGCCTATAATCCCCCGCCTGCCGGACAGTACCGGGCCCGGTTTCTCCGGCGCCGCACTGCCCGACCCAAGAAAACACGCGCCCGTAGCTCAGCTGGATAGAGCGTCTGGCTACGAACCAGAAGGCCGGGAGTTCGAATCTCTCCGGGCGCGCCAGATACAAAAATGGGTCCCAATCGGGACCCATTTTTGTATCTGGCGTGTCTGGATAACTGGTTCGAACTCCATAGTTCGACAAAACTGCAGAGCAGTTTTGGACAGCCGCAGGCTGCCCCGCAGGGGTGAGCGGCCGTACCCGGCCGCGAATCTATCTCTCCGGGCGCAGCGCATCGGTCTATATCCAAACT
>JBATNV010000300.1:0-4272 GCA_049290495.1 Gammaproteobacteria bacterium
TGAAGTTGGGGTTCGGGCCCTGCGCGGTCACCCACTGCAGGTAAACCGGCTCGCCCGGGATCTGGCTGAGGTCGGGCTTGCCGATCAGGGTCCACTCGATCTGCGTGCGCACATCCACCAGCACCGCTTTCGGGTCTGTGGAAAGAACGCTCCATGACTGCTGTGCTGTGACATCTCCGGCGTAATTGCCAGTCGGCGGCTGATGGTCGGGAATTTTGCTCATATCGGTTCCTTGGCTCAACTCAGTTCTGCAACCGGCAACTCTACGCTGACGGTGAGCCCGCCGCCGGTTCGTGGCGTCGCCACAACGCTGCCGCCATGCACTTCAAACACCCGCCGTGCGATGGCGAGTCCGAGGCCGGTGCCGCTGGTGTCATCTGCTGACTTGGGGGCGCGCACGTAGGGGTCGAAGATTCGCGTCAGCAGCTCGGGCGACACGCCGGGGCCGCGGTCAAGTATGCCGACTTTCAGGCGTTTGCCATCGCGCTTCGCCACGATCTCCACCACAGAATCCGGCGGCGCATGCCGGATTGCGTTGCGTACGATGTTTTCAAAACCGCTGCGCAGCAGGCCCGGGTCGCCGATCATTTCCAGATCCGGCGTGGCATCCAGCACAAGTCGGCAGGGGTGCGCGGCTGCTTCAATTTCTTCATCCCGGACCAGTTCAGCCAGCAGACTGTCGAGATGCACCAGCCGACGCACGATTGCCGCCGCTGCATCCAGCCGCGAGAAACGCAGCAGATCGCCGATAACAAGGTCCATGCGCTGAACTTCGCGCTCAATTCGCTCCCGCTCGGCAGTGCCGATGGACTGCCGGTGCTCCGCGAGCGCGAGGGCTGCCTGCATGCGGGCGAGCGGCGAGCGCAGCTCGTGGGACAGCTCGCCCATGAGCTGCTGACGGCTGGCGAGCAGTGCGGCGAGCTTGTCGGCCATCGAGTTGAAATCCGCAGCGAGTGCACCGAGCTCGTCACGACGACGGGTAATCGTCGACGAGACGCGGGCTTTGGTATGGCCAAGCGCAAGCTCACGGACCACGACCTGTAGCTCGCCGATGGGCCTGCCTACAGTGCGGGCGATTAACCAGGCCACCGTCGCGATCACCAGCAAGGCTGCGATCAGGAGGCCGGCAGCAGTAGCCGGACTGCCCCAGACAGAAATCGTATTGGGCAGGACCAGAAATGCATAAGCGCGGTTGTCTGGCCCGATGAGTTGCGGCGCGAGGCGTACTGGCCGGTAGTTGGTGCCTGGCAGCTCCGGTGCATTCACGACCCAGTGGCTCACAAAGTTGGCATAGGACGGCGGAACACGCCGGCCGAGGATATCGTCGCCGCTCTCATCAAGGATGAAGATTGTCACGTCGGGCGGAATTGCCGCATCCGTGCGCAGCCACTTCTCGAGTGCCGGCAGGCCGCCTGTAGCGAGCACGCCTGCAGCGGTCTTGCCCAAGGCACTCTGACGCGTGGCGACGTAGCTCTCAAGCTGAAAGGAGGCCACGGCAGCAACGCTGGCTACCGCGAGACCCGTGAAGGCCAGCAGGGCCGCGCCAATGTAGAGCACCATGCGCAGGTACAGCCGCTGGTACGAGAGCTTCATCGCTCAGGACTCGTGTATGTCGGCAGTATCCAGTACATAGCCGTGGCCGCGCAGGCCGCGGATGCAGCTGGCCGCGATGCCGGCATCGGCCAGCTTGCGGCGCAGCTTGCTGATCAGCGTGTCGATACTGCGGTCGTAGGCTTCGATCGGCCGGTCGAGCGCGAGCTCGGTCAGCCGTGCGCGCGACAGCACCTCGTCCGGATGACGCATCAGCTGTTCGAGTACGCGCATCTCCGCTGCCGTTACCGCGACCGGCACGCCGTGAATCTGCAATTCGCAGCGGCGGAGATCAAGGTGCAGTGGCCCCGCAGTCAGGATATCGCTGGAACGGGCTGCGGACGGCTCGCTGAGTGAGCGTTTGAGTATCGCCCGGATCCGTGCAGCCAGCTCGAGCGGACTGAAGGGCTTGGGCAGGTAGTCATCAGCGCCGCCCATCAGGCCGAGGATGCGCTCTGATTCCTCGCCGCGTGCGGTCAGCATGACGACCGGCAGTTCATGCCTGCTGCGCAGCTCCTTGAGTGCCTCGAAGCCGCTCATGCCGGGCAGCATCACGTCCAGCACCAGCAGGTCTGGCGGGTCAGCGTCGATGCGCGCCAGACCATCCTCGGCATTATGCAAAACGTCGACGCTGAAGCCCTGCAGTTCCAGGAACTCACGCAGCATCGCCGCCAGGCTGACGTCGTCGTCGACGAGCAACAGTCGGGGTGTACCAGCGTTCATGGGTGCAGCTTAGCCGACGATTGCCATGGGTTGCGCTCTGTTTGCCTTTCGTTGACACACCCGGCGATCCGGCCTGTCTAGACTGGCTGCAGAGGAGATGGCTGTATGACCTATGTCGTTACCGAGAACTGCATCCGGTGCAAGTACCAGGACTGCGTAGAGGTCTGCCCCGTGGATTGCTTCCATGAGGGGCCGGAATATCTGGTCATTGATCCGGATGAGTGCATCGACTGCTCGCTGTGCGAGCCGGAGTGCCCTGCCAGTGCCATTCACGCGGAAGATGATCTTCCCGCCGACATGCTGCAGTTCCGCGTGCTGAATCGTCAACTCTCTGCCGTGTGGCCGGTGATTACCGCCCGCGGCCAGTCACCCGCAGACGCTGCCGACTGGGATGGCGTCAAGGGAAAACTGATTTACCTCGAATTACCGGAGAAAGTCGCATGAGCGAAGCAAACATCAGTACTGAAACCCGTCCGCAGAAGCCGGGCAACCCGTTGCTCAATCTCCTCTATCGACCGCCTTTTGTCGGCCTGCTCGCCTTTGTCGTGGTCTTTCTGGTGCAGGGCCTCGGCCACACGCTGATGGTTGGCATGGAAAGCCTCTTCGGTGAGCAGTACATCTATCAGTCAGCATTTTTCCTGGGTGCGGTCGGCGCGGTGCTGTTGTACATCGGCATGAAGCATCCCGGTGAAGTCGCCGGTACCTGGTATGGCTTCTGGGCCGGTTCGCTGTTGTGGACCGGTTGGATCGAGTTCTCTTTCGTCTGGAGCGCCAACGTCCTGAACATTCCGGACCTGATGGATCCGCGTGTGGCGGGTGAAATTGCCACCAAGGCCGAGTATCTGGTGATGATGTCGTCGGTTGGCATTCTGCTGACAACGCTCGCGTACTTCACGCTCAATAGAGAAACCAAGTGCAATATGTTCATCTGGTTTCAGCGCAACCTGAAGCTGCGCACGGGCAAACCGACCCGCGGCTACGAAAGGAATTTTGCGGCCATCACTGCGCTGGAGACGGTCTACGTCACCTGGTTCTGCTATCTCGCGCTGCTGTTCATCTACGACGAGCAGATCCTCGGCGATCACCACCCCGTCACCTTCGTGCTCTTCTTCTTCAACACGATCTGGGCGATCTTCCTGTTCATGCGCCTGATCAAGATGTGGAAGGTCACCACGGCCATCCGTTACAGCATCCCGACGGCGATCATCGCCTACAGCAGTTACGAGATCGCGGGACGCTGGCACCTCTTCACTGATATCTGGGTCGATCTGCCCAAGTTTGGTCCGATACTCGCGATGATCGCTGTAGCGATGGCTATCGGTGCCTGGCTTGCAGTGCGCGTACCGGCGCACAAGAAGGCCGAGTTATCGCGGGACCAGCTGGCGAAGACTGTTTCCTGACCGAATCTTTCTGATCCTTTCAGGTCTGATCGGGCGCCGTGGCGTCAGCAGGGTCAGCACAAGGCACGCTCCCCACGCTTTGTGCTGATCCTGTTTTAAGATGTGCGGCCAGGCATCCAGCCGCAACAGCACCCGACAGGAGTATCGACCATGACTGCCAATCGCGAAGGCCAGCCCGTTCCAGAGGTTACCTTTCATACCCGGCAAGGGGCTGAATGGGTAGACCGTACCAGCAAGGAAATCTTTGCCAACCGGACGGTAGTCGTATTTTCGCTGCCCGGCGCCTTTACCCCCACCTGTTCCTCCACCCATGTGCCGCGCTACAACCAGTTTGCGCCGGCTTTCCGCAAAGCGGGCGTGGACGAGATCATCTGCATGTCGGTCAACGATGCCTTCGTCATGAACGAATGGCAGGAAGACCAGCAGGCCTCAGATATCACCTTCATTCCCGACGGCAACGGTGAGTTCACCGAAAAGATGGGTCTGCTGGTCAACAAGGACGCGATCGGCTTTGGCCGTCGATCCTGGCGTTATTCCATGCTGGTGCGCAACGGCATCA
>JBATNV010000301.1:0-1872 GCA_049290495.1 Gammaproteobacteria bacterium
CCGACGGTATCCGCAAGGAACAGCTGCGACTCTGGCTGGAGCATGATGTGAGCGTCTGGTTTGGCCAGCGACTATTGCCCGTATCTGCTGCTGTCGCTGATTGTTGGGGACGCCTGATGGCCGAGAGGCGCAGGCCGCTGTCCGCTGTGGACAGTTTGCTGGCCGCAACCGCTCTGCACTGCGGTTTGCGCATGGTCACGCGCAATGTCGCCGACTTCTGCTTCCACGGTCTCGACGTTATTAACCCGTGGTCTGAATGAGAATCCTCCACACCATGCTTCGCGTGGGCAACATGCAGCGCGCGATCGACTTCTACACGCAGGTGCTCGGTATGAAACTGCTGCGTATGACCGAGCGGCCGACGCAGAACTACGACCTGGCCTTCCTCGGTTATGGCAGCAATCCGGAGCACGCGGAGATCGAGCTGACTTTTAACTACGGTGTCGAGTGCTACGAGCACGGCAGCGCCTTCGGTCATATCGCGATCGGCGTGCCCGACGTTGCCGCAACTTGCGCTGCGGTGCGCGAGAAGGCTGCAGCACTGGGCGGTGCCGTCACGCGCGAGGCCGGGCCTGTGCAGGGTGGCAGCACGGTAATCGCGTTCATCACCGATCCCGACGGTTACAAGATCGAGTTGATCCAGCGCGACGGCTGAGCTAGCGCCGTACAGGAAGCGGCCGCACCCGGCAGCAGGGCACGGCGCTATGCTGTGCGCTCTGTTACCAGGGTTAACCGGGGGGTATCGCATGAGTACAACGGTTTCGCGACGGGCATTCATTGGTGCATCGCAAGCGGTTCTCGCCGGCGTAGCGCTCGGTGCGCTGCCGCCTTCCGGCGCGGCACAATATTCGCCGTCCCGGGCAGCGGCTTCCGGCGCTATCCGTCTCGCCGGTAACGAAAATCCTTACGGACCCGGCCCGGCTGCCAGGGCGGCAATCAAATCGGGTGTGGGCGATAGCTGGAAATACCCGATCCTTGAGGAAATGGCATTCAAAGCCGTGATCGCCGAACGCGAAGGACTCACGCCGCAGCACGTGCTGATCGGTGACGGTTCATCAGAGATCCTGCATATCGCGGCGTTACTTGCCGGTTCCGGTGGCGGCGAACTGGTCACGGCAACGCCGACCTTCTCCTTCGTCGCGGACCATGTCCGCGCCATCGGTGGCAGCGTGCGCGAGGTCCCGATGGATTCCGGCATGCGCCACGATCTCAAGGCCATGCGTGCGGCTGTGTCGCCGGCCACCAGGCTGGTGTATGTCTGCAATCCCAATAATCCGACGGGCACGCTGGTGTCCGGTGCGGAAGTTCGCGAGTTCATCGCGACGCTACCCCGCGAGATTACTGTGCTGGCCGATGAGGCATATCTGGAGATCGCCTCGGACATGCGCGAGCAGTCCGTCGTGGACCGGGTTCGCGCGGGTGATAACGTTATCGTGGCGCGCACTTTTTCCAAGTTGCACGGACTTGCCGGTCTGCGCATCGGCTATGCGCTGGCGCGGCCTGATCTCATCAAACGTATGGCAGCACTCAAGCTGGTGGCGGTGAGCAGCCTCGGGCTGGCCGCTGCATCTGCCAGCTATGGCGATATGCAGTTCCAGGCACTGAGTCGAAAGAACCTGGCTGCCGGCGTCGCAATCACGACGGTAGCGCTGGATGAATTGAAGCTCGCGTATGCGCCGACTCGCGCGAACTTCGTGTTCTTCGATACCGGTCAGCCCGCCGCTGAATTTCTGGCTGCCATGCGCCAGCGTGGTTTCTCGCTGGGCCGGCCCTTTCCCCAGTACCCGAGCTGGTGCAGGGTGAGCATGGGCACGGTCGAGCAGATGCAACTGTTCGCCAGCGCACTGCGGGCGCACTACGCTGGCTAGCTCT
>JBATNV010000302.1:0-2012 GCA_049290495.1 Gammaproteobacteria bacterium
TTGATCACCTCATAGCGCACCAGTTCGGCATCGGCGGCGAATGCAGCCTCATCAAGACCGCCACCCGCGCGCACCAGGTCAGCGACCGTCATCCCGCTTTCCAGCGGATATTCGCCGGGCATGCGCACACTGCCACCGATATTCACGATCTGGCTCGGCCGCTCGCGACGGCTCTGCCGGTTGAGATCAGCGAGTATCGGATCGAGCTGGGCCGAACGCGTAGCCTCCATGTCGAAAACGATGATGCGATCACGAGGCGCCAGCACGACATTGGCAGCGGACCGTGGCTCGGCCCATGCCTTCGCGATATCGGCCGACAGCACTGTTACCCGGCGGTCCGGCGGCAGCTCGCGCCGGATCAGCACGTAGTGCAGATCTGCATTCGGCTTGAGCTCATCGACACCCGGCAACAGATCGGTGAGCCGTGAACCGGCCCGGAACTGGGCTGGCCCCGGACGGTAGACGTGGCCGCTGATCATTACTGAATCTGCCAGTGTTTCACGCACTGCGGGGATGCGCACGACGTCGCCTGGTTTGAGGTTCGTTGCCCGCCCCTGCTCCGTACCGAGATTCACACTCAGCAGCACGTGGCCCTCGTCTGCATCGATACGATCGACTTTGACGAGGTGCGGTGCAGCCTCTGCGGTGAGTCCACCGCTCAGGCTGACCAGGTCCCAGACGGTCGCGGCGCCCTTGTATTCATAGATCGCAGGCCGGCGGATTTCACCGGCGATACCGGCGGTGTTACCTACCGGTGGAATGAAGATCACATCGCCAGACAGGATGCGCGCATCCTTGCTTGAGTCGCCCTTCAGCAGCAGGTCGTAGAGGTCGAGAGTGGCAATCAGGCGGCTGCCGCGTTTCAGCTGCACATTGCGCAGCGAGCCGATCGGCTTCACGCCCCCACTGACCAGCAACGCATTGGTCATGGTCGAAAGGCCGCTAACGGTGTAGGAGCCCGGCTGTTCTGCCTCGCCGGTAATCAGCACGCGCAGCGAGCGCAGTTCACCCAGCCCGACGACTGCGCGCGTGCCGATCATCTGGTCGGCGACGGTCTTCTCGATCAGTGACTGCAGTTCGTTGAACGGCATGCCGGCGACGCTGATCGGCCCGAGTTCTGGAAAGTTGAGCTCGCCGCTGCGATTGACGACCAGGGTGTAGCTGGCCTTGACGTTGCCGATCAGCTGAACCTTGACCGAATCGCCCGGACCCACCGTGTACTCGGGCGGCACCGGGATATCGGTGGCCGGCGCATAGGTGGTGGGCACATTTGCAAAGAGGTCGTAACCGAAGGGCTTCAAGGCTTCCACACCGATGCGCTCAAGACTGAGCAACGACACGGTGGCAGTCAGGTACCGCAATGCCGGCTCGCGCCGCAGTCTTTCACTGGCCTGCTCTGCCGTCAGCCCGGCCAGCGGGATAGGCTGGCTAAGACCCGGGATCTGCAAACGACCCAGCTTGTCCAGAAGGTAGGGGTTCGCAGCGAGCGCCCGCAGACGCAGCTGTTCGAGATCCCGCAACTCTTGCGGCAACATTTCTGGCAGGGAATATGTGTTGCCCGGAAGATTCTGGCCGGGCGCACCCGTCTGCTGAGCAGGCTGACCTGGGTACTGCTGCCCTGCGCCGGGCACGCCGCCATCTGCACTGATGGAGCCCAGCTGCAGATCGAGCAGAAGCGTATCCCCGCCACGGATACGTGGCGAACCGGTCTGGAATACCGATGTTTCGGACCAGGCCGAATCGGACCACCGGGTATCTGCACCCCGATCGGACTTGGGCCGGCTGGTTACCGGTTTATCAAGGGGCCGATCGGCCTGGCCACCATCGCCCTGGCTACCACTGAGGCCGTACTGTTCGGCCAGGGCGCGTTGTTGTTCCGGTGAAAGAGACTGCAGCATGCGCAGCTGCTCGGGCGTGGGGGTTTGTGCACTGAGCGGTGTGGCCAGCGTAAAAATACAGGACAGGAGAAGCAAAATCCAACTGGCAGACTCGCGCGTCACTCGCTGCAGCAT
>JBATNV010000303.1:0-26361 GCA_049290495.1 Gammaproteobacteria bacterium
AGCGGAGCAACCGGCCTGAATCACCATGCATGATCGCGGCTGCCGTCACCATCTCCGTATAAAGGCGGACATGAGGGCTCAGCAGGCGCAGAAAAAACCGGCAGTGCCGGTCGGTACAGTCCATCATCGGCGCCACGGAAATTCGCCAGGGATCGATGCCCGGCGCCCGTCCGGTTTCGGCTGCGATTTCAGGAAGCGGCTGCATCATCGGGTCCGGCGACCGGCGTCACGGCCGGAATCCGGACCGGGCTATATAATCGGCAGTCAATCCATCCATCCATCACGGGATTCTGTCATGAGCAGTGCCAGCAGCACCAACGATACCGTCCTCGTCAGCGGCGGCGCCGGATATATCGGCAGCCATGTCGTAAGACAGTTGTGCGAGGCGGGTGCAAAGGTGGTTGTGCTGGACGATCTGTCCACTGGATTTCGCTCAGCCGTCCCGGAGGGAACGCTGATCACAGGCAATACCGGTGACCGGAACCTGGTAACCGGACTGCTTGCCGAACACCGGGTCTCCACCATTCTGCATTTTGCCGCACACACCATCGTCCCCGAGTCGGTCAGCGACCCGCTAAAGTATTACGGCAACAATACCTGCGCCACCCGCAACCTGCTTGAGTGCGCCATCCACGCAGGCGTCAAGAACTTCATTTTTTCATCGACAGCTGCTGTCTACGGTATTCCAGAAGGTGGCATCGCCTCGGAGGACACGCCGACTGCACCGATCAATCCCTATGGCAGCTCGAAACTCATGAGCGAATGGATGCTCAGGGATGCAGATCTCGCTCATGCGATGCGCTACGTTGCCCTGCGTTATTTCAATGTCGCAGGCGCCGATCCAGGCGGCAGGATTGGCCAGTCCACGCGCAAGGCAACCCTGCTGACGAAGGTTGCTTGTGAAGCGGCTGTCGGCAAGCGGTCATTTGTCTCGATCTACGGCACCGACTACGCCACGCCGGACGGCACAGGGATACGCGACTACATCCATGTTGAGGACTTGGCCACCGCCCATCTCGACGCACTCCGGTATCTGCGCGATGGTGGAAAGTCAGCGGTACTGAACTGCGGCTACGGGCACGGCTACAGTGTGCGTGAAGTGCTGGCTGCGGTCGAACGGGCTAGCGGCCTGACGCTCACGAAAAAGGAAGAACCCCGTCGTGCCGGCGACCCGCCGACCCTCATCGCGGCCGCCGACCGGATTCGCACCGTGCTGGGATGGCAGCCACGTTTCGACGACCTGGATCTCATCGTCAGCACGGCACTGCGCTGGGAGCAACGCCTGCTTAAACAGCCAGCTGAATGATCCCGTAGCGGATCTCAGTGCTCCTTGTCGTGCTTGATCGCGTACTTGTCCAGCAAATCGTAAAGCGTCGGCCGCGTAATGCCGAGCAACTGGGCCGCTTTGGATATATTGCCGGCTGCATAGGACAGCGCACTGTTGATCGCGCGACTTTCGGCATCCTTGCGTACCTCGCGCAGATTCAGGCTGGGCGTCTGCTCACCGTCAGCGGCGAGACCGAGATCTGCCGCGGTGATATAGCGTCCTTCCGCCATGATCACGGCGCCCTTGATCTTGTTCTCCATCTCCCGGACGTTACCAGGCCACGAATAGTGCTCTATGGCATTCTGGCCGTCCGGACTGAAACCACGGAACTGGCGGTGGTATTGCAGCGCGAATCGTTCCAGCAGCGTCCGTGCAAGCAACAGCCGGCAGCCGCCGTCGCGCTCCCGCAATGGCGGTATGCGGATGGTAATTTCGCTGATCCGGTAATACAGGTCTTCACGAAAGCGATTCTCGCGGATTGCCACTTCAAGGTTCTGGTTGGTAGCACAAACCACACGCACATCGACCGGAATCTCCTCGCGCCCGCCAACACGCTCGACGACGCGCTCCTGCAAGAAGCGCAGCAGCTTGGCCTGCAGTGACAAGGGCATATCGCCGATCTCGTCGAGAAACAGCGTACCGCCATCCGCGTGCTCAATCTTGCCCGGGGTCTGGCGTACCGCGCCGGTGAATGCGCCCCGCTCGTAACCGAACAGCTCACTCTCGAGCAGGTTTTCCGGAATGGCCGCACAGTTGATGGCAACAAAACCCTTGTCGACACGCGGACTCAATGAATGCAGGGCCCGGGCCAGGACTTCCTTGCCGGTACCGCTTTCACCCAGCAAAAGCGTGGTCGCATTGGTAGGCGCGACTTTCTCGACAATGCGGCAGACCTGCAGCATTGATTCACTGGCAGCCACGACGCCATCCAGCGGTGACATGCCCTGCTTCTGCAGCAGCTGCTTGTTCTGCCGTTCCAGCTCGTGGATGTGATACGCACGATCGACGATCAACTGCAGCGTGTCAGTATCAACCGGCTTCTGGTAAAAATCGTAGGCGCCGATGGCGACGGCACGTACCGCATTCTGCTGGTCACCGTGCCCGGTGACGACAATCACCTTGGTCGCAGGCACGAGCGCCAGGATCTCCTCGAGCGTGGCCATTCCCTCGCTGACGCCTTCGGCATCAGGCGGCAGGCCAAGATCCTGCAACACGACCGGCGGCTCATGACGACGCAGCTGAGCCAACGCGCTCACCCTGTCCTCGGCAACGAGAACTTCATAGTCGGTGAAGCACCACTTGAGCTGGCTTTGCAAGCCAGGGTCGTCCTCGACCACAAGAAGCTTCCTGCGCTGGCCTGTCAAAGATCTCTCCGCTGAAAAATGCAGTCCTGCAGCACACTTCGCCAGGCAGGATCAAATGCGACACAAAGCTGTTTCATCATAACGCACAGGTCCGGCACATCATGCCGCCGGGGTCACGGTACCGGGTTCATAGCGCGGCAACCAGATGGTGAACCGGGTACGCACACCAGGCTCGGACTCAACACGCAGCGAACCGCCCGCGTCCATGACCAGTGTCCGCGCCTGATAAGCGCCGATGCCCATACCCTTGCTGCCCTTGGTCGTATCAAAGGGACGGAACAGGCGGGTGCGGATAAACTCCGGTTCCATTCCGCAACCGTCATCCTCGATCGTCAGCATCACGCCATCGTCAGCCGCAGCAAGCGCGACAATGACAGAGCCGTCGCGTGCGCTCGCCTCCTGGGCATTCCGTATCAAGTGCACAAGCACTGCGGTGAACCGTTCACGATCTATCCAGACCTGCAGGTCTGATTTCGTATCACTGAACTGCGGGACCGGTTCCCTGCCCTGGCAGCGCTCCACCGCGTCAGCGGCCGCAGCTGCTGCCCGGACGCGCTGGCGGTGCCCAGTGGTTTCACCACTCTGCAGCTGCTGCAGCAGCTTGTTCATGCGGGCGACCGAGTTGTCGATAGTCGCCATCGCATCATCGATAAATGCCGGGTTGCTCTTATGCTTTGCCGCATTACGCAGCATCAGCGACTGCTGGGCAATCAGGTTCTTCAGATCGTGCATCACAAACGCCGTCAGCCGGTTAAAAGCTTCAAACTGGCGGCCTTCGGCGAGCTTCTGATCCGCTTCATACTGCGCGAGAAATGCGGCAACCTGCCGGCCAGAGGTGCGCAGCAAGTCGATCTCCTCGAAACTCAGCCTGAATGTGGAACCGGGCTGATGCAGCATGACCAGGCCAGTCAGTGTCGCATTGCTGATTAACGGGACGATCAGCAGGCCATCCGGAAACGTATCCAGCCACGACGACCGCTTTAGGCCGGTATACAGCTCGGGGCGGCGCGACAACTCTGCCGTATCGATGATCCACTGACGATCGAGCATGAACAGGACCAGCGGGTCATCGATCGCAATGCGCAGTTCCGGCAGGCTCGCTACATTCCAGCCGGCCAGGGCCGTCAGCTGCCGGTTCTCGTCAATGCGCGTCCAGAGCATGCCCGCCGGACTGCCTACGATCTCAGCCAGCGCCTTGATGACGCGCTCCGGAAGCGGCAGATCGGTACCCTTCGAAACCAGCGTATCGATAAGCCGCAACCACTCCTCACGATAGTCGTAGCGGAACGGTACGAAATGCTTGCTGACAAACACCTTGAGGCGCGCATTCAGGCGTTCGGAAAACAGCAACACGACAAGCGGCGCACCCATTCCAAGCACCAGGGCGAGCGCTGCGTGCCGGGCAATCAGCGGTTCCAGCGAGCGGAATACCGGCAGCAGAAACAGGGTGACCAGAAGAATGGACCCGGTGGCAAGAAAGCGCGGCGCATAACTGCGTGCTTCAGGCGACACGAAAATATCGAGCGACCACTGCGGACGCTGGCGGAGCGCGAACAGCATCAGCAGACCCGCCGCAGCCAGACACAGGGCTGCGAGGCCGCTCAGCCAGCGTGGAACGCCCGCACCGGCCGCAGCAACGATAGCCAGGACGGCCTGCGAACCCGAAACCAGTACTGCGGCAAGCGCCAGGGCGCGCGTTGCCGTCCGGCCTTCGATCGGCGCATCGCTGACAAACTGGGCGGCAAGTGCCAGGCACAGGAGCGCGGCGGCCGCTGAAGTGACATTACAGACTGTATCCAGCCATCCAGCTGCCCCGGCAGAAACCAGCCAGACGACGGCCGCTGATACGCTGATGACCACGATCCAGAACAGGCGTAGCAGCCACCGGACCAGTTCCGGCATGGACCGCTCGTAGGGTCCACACAAAAGCCGGTGCAGGAGCTGGTACCAGCTATAGATGAGGAGCATTTGTGCTGCGTAGGCCAGCAGCGGGAAATAGGGAATCGCCCTGGCATGTCCGGAACGGGCAAACAGCAGACCCCAGACCACTCCAGCGAAAACCACGCCGAGTATCTGCTTGCGCAACAATACGCCACCGCCGGTGAGCAGCACGTAGGCGCCAACCAGAGCATAGGACAGCGCCACCAGGCTGGCCCACAAGACTGTATTGAACAATGCAGCGGTCACCCGCGCATCATAATGCCTGCTGACTCAGATGGTTAGCATGCATTCGATGAATCCATCACAACAGTGGATTCTGCCTGGAGTACTGGCCGCGGTCGCGACCAGCGCCAGAATCGTGAGTGATGGCGTCCCCAAGGGGATTCGAACCCCTGTTGCCGCCGTGAAAGGGCAGTGTCCTAGGCCTCTAGACGATGGGGACGTTCTGGCAAACTAACGATACTGGAAGTAAATGGTGCTAGTCTCTATCGAACAATTCTCTCAACCAATTGATTAAAAAGATATTGTCTAAGAGAGCTTTTTCGAGATACCAGCAAATTTACCAGTAGTCTGTGCGGCTTTGGCTGGCATCACCTCACTAAACGACGGTCTCGGCGCCGGGCGCATGATACCGGCGAATGCGGTCATGGGGCAACGTAAAAAGCATTCAGCCGGAAACGCTGCAACAGGCGCGCCATATAGCCTGTGCCGGACGGCCGAACCGGATAACCCGGGATCAACAGGACAAGTTATTTACCTCCGGAGTGCCGGGGCAAGACCTTGTGCACCAGCAGCGCCGCGGTCTCCACCATGCGCCCGGGCGCCGAAGCTCATGCAGAAGCCCCGGCACTTGCAGTTGAAGCACTGACTATTTCTTCTCAGACTGCATGGGCTTCCACTCACGCGCCAGCTTCTGCGCTTCAGCGATCTGGGCAGGAGTCATGTTGCTGGACAAGACGTCTAGAAGTTGTCTGGCCTCGCCACTAGCCTTACTGGTAGGGGGTGATGCCGCAAGGCTGCAAAACATATAAGCGGTTACATTATCTTGCCGAACGCCGTGCCCCCTTGCATACATCAAACAGAGGTTGAACTGGGCGTCGGCATGCCCTTGGTCGGCCGCCTTCCCATACCAGCGGATAGCCTCGGCAGAGTTCCCCTTAACACCAAGCCCAAGGGTGTACGCTGCTGCAAGGTTGAGCTGGGCATCGACTTGTCCTTGGTCTGCCGCCTTTCGATACCAGCGGACGGCCTCGGCAGAGTTCTGCTTAACACCGAGCCCATCGCCATACATGACGCCAAGTTTGTACTGAGCGTTGGCATCCCCTTGATCTGCCACCTGCCTCAAGTCAGAAAGAGCATCTGCGTTAACGCGCCCCACCAGCAGAGACACCAGAGGAACCACTAGCGAAAATAATGATGTACGCACATGCCCCCAAGACATGAGGGCCATCATAACGCCGTATCACAGCGGCTTGGTGCGATAGCTACAGGCGCGAGTAGACCGGTTCCACTTTGGCCGGTTCATTCTTTTATGCAACTCGCGAAACTAAGCCATCGGTCCGATGTGCCAATCAGTCTGTCCAGCTCCGCACTCAACGTCGGCTCAGTCTCCGCCCTGCTTCAGCAGTTCGCGAAACTTCAGGTAATCGGGATCAGTCATGCCGGGATGGCCGGCCGGCACCAGGTATCAGGGCTAGGGGTGAATCTGGTGATTTCGGCCAGATTATGTCTCCAATGCTTTTGGGTGCAGTGCTATCGGAGATCTATACTGAACAGCCAATTGAAGCGGGTCGCGGACAGATGAACACACGAATCCTATCGGGGATGACTATCGTGCTACTTCTCTGCCTTGCAGGTGGTGGCGCTAGTGCGGCCGTAATTACGTATACGGCGAGCGGGACAATCTCTGACTCCAGGGGACTCGGCCCACCGCCATTCCCTGACGGCACGCCACTCTCAGCACAATTTTCAATCGATACGAACACACCCGACTCCGATCCCTCCAGCAATGTCGGGCGGTATTTGGGATTAACTGGAACGTTTACACTCGGCGAACAGACCTATTCGATAGATAGCTATGGCTATCGGTACGTTGAGGTCGCGAACAATTACTCCCCGTCCTTTGGCGAGGGGGATCTCATCAGGATTGTCGTTTCGACGTCGGACTTCACGTCACTGGATACACCGGTCTATAACGGCGTCCGCATACATAACCTCAAGCTTTACCTTTTCCCAGCGGATCGCAGCACGAACATTTTCGACAGCGACGTGTTGAGTAATTCGATTGGGGCGAATCTCGCAGCATTTCCGCAATCTCGGTGGAACATGCAATTGGGAGATCTCGTATACATTAATAGCGATACGGTCGGCCCTGTAACAGCCCTGTCGTCCTCATCTGTAGTCCCCATCCCCGCCGCCGCCTGGCTGTTCGGCAGTGCGCTCGGCCTGGTCGGTGTAGCACGGCGAAGAAAAGCAACCTGATACTGACGTCCAGTGACACCGCTTCGGCGGGGTTCTTGTTTGTGGGGCCAGCGTCGAATCTGGTGATTTCGGCCAGATTCTGTACTGGCCTGATATGTCGACTCGGAATCGTGGCGTACGATAAGGAAAATAATAATAGGGGGTAGGCCATGCGCCAGCGAATCATTGCATCCATCGTTATTAGCCTGATTGCGGGACCTGCCAGTGCCGCACTACTCGGTCGATCGGCACTTACGCCGGGCGGAACTGACTATCAGGCTTACTACGACGATGTGCAGAACATTACGTGGCTACGGAACGCAAATCTGCCGCGAAGCATGTCCTTTGGCGTCGAAGGCATATGCCAGGGCAACGATCCCATGGGGTCGGGATGTCCCGAAAATCCCGGCGCAATGGATTGGTCTACCGCGAACGATTGGATCGCCGCGATGAATGGAGCGAGTTACCTCGGGACAACCGATTGGCGAATGCCGCAGACGGTGCAGCCTGACCCCGGCTGCGATGGCCGTACCAATCCCTATCCGGCCCCCCGGCAAAACTATGGCTTTGGATGCACCCTCAGCGAAATGCCGCACCTCCATTCCGATGGCATCACGTGGTATCGGCCGGGTCCGTTTATCAACATGGCCGCACCCGAAGACGTCTGGTCGGAAACGTCGTACGCGATCAACACCACTTACGCTTGGACGTTCAATTTTTATGCCGTTGGCGGCTTTCAATACGCTGTACCGAAGGGTTATAAGGAGTTCGTCTGGCCGGTACTGGACGGCGACCCGTTCGCTGTTGTCCCCATTCCCGCCGCCGCTTGGCTATTCGGTGGTGCACTTGGTCTGCTGGGCGCGGCGCGTCGGAGGATCGTCTGATGCGATCAGTTATAGCGATTGTCCTTAGCCTCGCTAGCATCGGTGCGCAGGCGTCTCTCCTTGGAAGAGCGCCCATGACGCCGGGTGGGAGTGATTATCAGGCCTATTACGATACCGTTCTGCATATTACGTGGCTCGCCGACGCGAATCTGCCCGCT
This sequence comes from Gammaproteobacteria bacterium, assembly GCA_049290495.1. Taxonomy (GTDB): domain Bacteria; phylum Pseudomonadota; class Gammaproteobacteria; order Steroidobacterales; genus SHZI01. The sequence goes on from JBATNV010000303.1 coordinate 8,135, forward strand.
ACAAATACTTTTGGTGTGACAGGAATCTGCCTGGACACGGAGCCGGTCCCCGGCTCTGGTTGTCCGGTACCGCCAGGTGCAATGGACTGGGACACGCAGCAGAACTGGATAGGGGCCATGAATTCCGCCAGTTACCTGGGGCTAAGCAATTGGCGGCTACCAAGTGCCGATTTGAACGGCGATCAGATCATCTACACCGCCTGTGAACGGCTGCCCGTGCGGATCTGTAAGGACAATGAACTGAGCTATATTTATGGCGTAATAAATGTTACTGCGGGTACACCGTCACCATTTACGAATATTGCCAACTACGTCGGCTTTGGATATTACGGATCCAGTACGGATAAACCTGGTGAGCCCGACAGCAGATGGATAATAAATATGGGTGTTATCTTGTCTGGCTTCAATCCCAAGACCGCTCCTACTTTTACCTGGGCGGTCAGCCCCGGTGATTTGTTGCTGGTCCCCATTCCCGCCGCTGCCTGGCTGTTCAGCGGTGCGCTCGGACTGCTCGGTGTGATGAGGCGACGATCTACCGCCTGATCCACTCCTCACGTGACGACTGAGACCCCGTTTCAGCGGGGTTTTTCTTTTCTGCAGTTTGTGACTTTCAGAGAGCAGTTATGGGCCCTCTGCATCCGCTTGTCTCTTCATGTCTTCAGCGCCGACTTTTCGCAAGACCTTCACGTCGTCCGCGCCTCGCACAATAAACTCAGGATAATAGTGTTTTGTGATTGGTTCGAAACACCCTGCAACAATCACTCCTCTCGTGAACTGAAGCGAAATATAGCTACTTCTGTTGAATTCAATCCAGTACTGACTCATGACATCCACTGGTAGCTGACCCAGACTTACAGCTGTGAAGATCAGTAGCCAAGCCATTAATTTGGATCCAGAGCGGGTCAGCGTTCGATGGAAAGCGCGCCTGAAAGTGGATCAGATCCAGATGGACATCAACAACCAGGTGACGTTCATGGAGCGGCTGGTGCAACCGGACCAGCTGCGCACCCGCATTCAGATGTGGGTCGAAGAAGAAATCCGGCTCGACCGTCTGCCGCCAAAATCCGGCGCCATTCTTGAAGCCGTCCTTTTCCGGGGCGAACTTCCTCGCGGTGAGGCCGCGGACATCGTCGGTACTGGCGATCGTCAGGCCCGTCGGGTGGTCTCTGCCCTCCTCGACCGGGGTGTTCTGACATCGGCCAGCACGCGTGCACCGCTGCGGCTGGCTTTCCCTGCAGCGCTCGCCTCGCGATGGATGCCGGGGTTGTTTCCGGAACAGGTATAAGTTGGGCATGACCGGCAGAAAGAAAGCCCGCCCCCGTCGGTGGCGGGACGAGGGTCAGCAACCGCCAACAATCGACAAGGTGAACACAGAGTTCGATGGTTTAGGACAAGAAACGACGACGCCGATAAATGGGGTCGCGTGCAGTACCTTTCGACGTTCGGTTCCTCCTCTGAACGGGACGCGAATTCCAGGACCTGACCGTCAATGCACCAGAACCCTACGTATCCCGGTGCGGCACGAGGCGCCCCGCTCGTTGCAACAACTTCGCATTGATCGCCACAATGACGGTGCTGAGCGACATGAATGCCGCGCCCACAGCCGGCGTCATGATGATTCCCCAGTTATAGGCAATGCCGGCGGCCAGTGGGATGGCGATGGCGTTGTACCCCGTGGCCCAGAGCAGGTTCTGCATCATCTTGTTGTAGGTTGCCCGGGACAGGGCAAGAATCGCAAATACATCGCGAGGGTCGCTGCGCACCAGAACCACGTCGGCTGATTCGATCGCGACGTCTGTGCCGGCACCGATGGCGATGCCCAAATCTGATTCGACCAGCGCTGGCGCGTCATTCACCCCGTCGCCAATCATGGCCACGCTCAGTCCGCGCGCTTTGAGCTCCCGAACCTTCTTCGCCTTATCGGCCGGCAGAACCTCGGCGAAGTATTCATCCAGCCCCAATTCTCCAGCAACGGTCCTGGCCACGGCGTCGGCATCGCCGGTCAGCATCATGCACCGGATGCCGAGCGTCTTCAGGCCCTTGACGGCATCAAAGGACTCAGGGCGAATGATGTCGGCCAATGCGATCGCGCCCACCGGCTGCTCATCCAGCATCACGTAGACGACCGTCTTGCCCTGGCCACCAAGTGTCTCCAGCTGATCGCTGGCAATCTGGTACTGATGGGCGCGGAGGTAACCCGGGCTGACAACCTTGACGCTGCGGCCGTCCACAATAGCTTCAGCCCCCTGGCCAGTGAGATTACGAAAGCCGCTAATGCTTCGCAGGGTGAGGCCCCTCTTCCCGGCGCTGGCGACGATGCCACGCGCGATCGGGTGTTCGGATTGCGATTCAAGGCTTGCCGCCCAGACGAGCACTTCCTCCTCTGGTGTATCGGCCAAGGTGACAATGTCGGAAACGCCGAATCGCCCCTCAGTCAGCGTACCGGTCTTGTCAAACAGCACGGCCTGCAGATTCCGGGCCCGCTCAAACGCAGCCCGATCACGAATCAGCAAGCCATTCTGGGCTGTCAACTGGGTGCTGACGGCGACCACCAGCGGAACCGCCAGACCGAGTGCGTGCGGGCAGGAAATCACCATAACCGTAACCATCCGCTCCAGCGCGAACGGGAAGCCGAATCCCAGGGCGATCCAGACCAGCAAGGTCAGCGCTCCGGCGCCAAGCGCGATATAGGTCAGCCAGAGCGCAGCCCGATTAGCAAGATCTTGCGTCCGCGAGCGACTCTCCTGGGCCCGCTTCACCATGTCGATGACCTGGCTCAGGTAGGTCTGATCACCGGTCTTGCGAACTTCGATCGTCACCGCACCCTCGCCGTTGATCGCGCCGCCAACGGCCTCTGCACCCGCTTTCTTCTCCACCGGACGAGATTCACCCGTCAGCATCGACTCATCGAAACTGGATTGACCGCTGAGAATGATTCCGTCTATCGGTACCTTCTCGCCGGGGCGGATCAGAAGGTGGTCACCCGGGCGGATTTCCGTCACCGGCACGTCTTCGAAAACGCCGCCCTTCCCGACCCGGTGTGCCTCCGATGGCAGCAGTCGAACCAGAGCATCCAGCGCGCCAGACGCGCCCATAACTGAGCGCATCTCGATCCAGTGGCCGAGGAGCATGACGTCAACCAGGGTCACCAGCTCCCAAAAAAACATCTTGCCAGCAAGGCCCAGTACGACAGCTGCGGAATAGGCAAAAGCCACCGTGATTGCCAGGGCAATCAACGTCATCATTCCCGGGCGCCGCTTCGCCAGCTCACTGGCAAGTCCGGTCAGAAACGGCCATCCGCCATAAAAGAAGACGACACTGGAAAGGCCCAGCAATAGGTAATCCGAGCCCGCAAATGAAAGCGTCTCGCGCAAACCCAGAAAGTCCTGAATCATCGGCGAGAGGACCAACACCGGTGGCGTCAGCAGTAGCGACACCCAGAAGCGGCGGCGAAAGTCCGCAATCATGGCCTTGTGATCGTGACCGCCGTGGTGCCCTTTGTCATGGAAATGAACCGCAGTCGCCTGCCCCGGAGTGCCATGTTGCTCATGCTGTGACGCTACGCTCATTGGCTCCGCTCCCAACAAATCATGGCCTACACCTTTTCCTCTGGAGCTGTTTTGCGATCCGCGAAGAGTCTGTACAAGGGCACCCGCAGCAAGGTCACCAGACGGATCAGAAAAATGCTCGTTGCCGGTATCTGTCTCATCTCGCACCTCGTTCCGGCATGTTGCGCATTACGCCTTGATGACTATTCATCCAGTGCAGCAGGTTTCTGAAATCCTCTCGCTTTTGCCTCAATCGTTCCAGATGACGTACAGCTACCTGACCTTGTCCGCGCCAAAGGATTCCCGGCGCAGCTGCCAGCCGCGCCAGATCGCGTAGACAATTGGCAGGATCACGAGCGCCAGCGCAGTTGCAGACAGCATGCCGCCAACCATTGGCGCAGCAATACGTTTCATGACACGTGAACCGGTCTCGACACTCCACATGATCGGCAGAAGCCCGGCGATCACCGCTGTAGCGGTCATCACAATGGGACGCACGCGTTCGCCCGCACCCTTCATCACAGCGTCGTAAAGGTCATCGCTGCTCATGTGCGGCGAAACCGCCCGACGGGCCTCAAAGGCCTGGTCGAGGTAGAGAATCATCACCACGCCGATTTCTGCGGCAACCCCGGCGAGAGCAATGAAACCGACCACCACGGCCACGCTCATGTTGTAGCCAAGTATCCACATGAACCATATGCCACCCGTTACCGCGAATGGCAGGGTAAGCATGACGATAAGTACCTTGGCTACGCTGCGGAAGGTGAGATAGAGCAACAGGAAGATGATCGACAGGGTGACCGGAACCACCACTTTGAGCTTCGCCGCAGCCTCCTGAATATACTGATACTGACCGCTCCACTGGACCGTATACCCGGTCGGTAACTTGATAGCCTTCGCCACCGCCTGCTGGGCTCGCTCGACGTAGCGCCCGACATCCTGTTCCGTATCGATATCGACGTAGATCCAGGCTTGCGGTTGGGCGCCCTCTGTCTTGATGGACGGTGGCCCCATGCGCGGGAAGATGTCTGCGACCTGACCCAACGGCACCTGGGCGCCGCTCGGTGTTGCCAGCAGCACACGACGTAACGCCTCCGGGCTTTGGCGCAGGTCCCGCGCATAGCGCACATTCACCGGATAGCGCTCGAGGCCCTCAATCGTGGTCGTGACATTCATCCCGCCGATGGCCGACTGGATCACGTCAAGAACATCCTGGACGGTCAGGCCATAACGGGCAGCCTCCTGTCGTTTGACTACAAATGACATGTAGTAGCCGCCGGCTACGCGTTCAGCGTAAACGCTACGGGTACCAGACAGCTTGCGAATCACCGGCTCGACCTGCTTTCCCAATTGCTCAAGCACGGCGAGGTCCGGTCCGGTCAACTTGATACCAACGGGCGTCTTGATGCCCGTGGACAGCATGTCGATACGGGTCTTTATCGGCATGGTCCATGCGTTGGTCACGCCCGGGAACTTGATCAATCCGTCCAGTTCGTCCGTGAGTTTCTCGATCGTCATGCCAGACCGCCATTCCGCCTCCGGCTTCAGGATGATGGTGGTCTCCATCATGGACAGCGGAGCCGGATCCAGAGGCGTACGGGCTCGACCACTCTTGGCCAAAGCATGCTTGACCTCCGGTACGGTCATGATCAGTTTATTGGTCTGCTGGGCGATGGCCTGGGCTTCGCCAATCGAAACCCCGGGAAGCATTGACGGCATATACAGGAGGTCGCCTTCATTGAGGGGTGGAATAAACTCCGAACCCAGACGCTGATAGGGAATGACCGTACCGATCAGCGCTACGGCCGCGATACCCAGAACGACCCAACGCAGCCGCAACGCCCATTGCAGTAATGGCTGGTATACCCACTTCAAAAAGCGATTAACGGGATTGCGTGCTTCCGGTGGAATTCGCCCCCGGATCAGGTACCCCATCAGCACAGGCACCACAGTGATGGCGAGGAATGCTGCGGCCGCCATCGCATAGGTCTTTGTAAAGGCCAGCGGGGCAAACATGCGGCCCGATTGCCCGGTCAACGCGAAGACGGGCAGAAACGACACGGCGATGATGATGAGGGAGTTGAACAGCGCAGGTCCAACCTCCTTGGTCGAGTCCAGAATGATTTCCCAGTGTGGTTTCTTGCCCTGATCCCGCTCAAGGTGCTTATGCGCGTTCTCAATCATGACGATGGCGCCGTCCACCATGGCCCCGATGGCGATGGCAATTCCGCCCAACGACATGATGTTTGCGCCAAGTCCCTGGAAGTACATGATGGCAAACGCCGCCAGAATGCCAACCGGCAGGGTAAAGATAGCGACCAAAGCCGATGGAAAGTGCAACAGGAAAAGCATGCAGACTGCTGCAACAATCAGGCTTTCCTCGATCAGCTTCATACGCAACATGGATTGGGCACGATCGATCAAACCTGACCTGTCGTAGATCGGAACGATCTCAACGCCCGGTGGCAGCCCAGGCTTGAGAGCTTCGAGTTTTTCCTTGACGCGCTGGATAACCGCGAGGGCATTGCCTCCATAGCGCATCTCGATAATGCCCATCACGGCCTCACCGTCTGCGTCGAGCTGCACCGCGCCCCGGCGAATGTCGGGGCCGATCGTTACATTCGCGACATCGCGTATCAGGACAGGCGTGCCATCCTGGTTTACGCCAACCGGGATCAGTTCGATATCTTTTATCTGCTCGATGTAGCCGATACCCTCCACCATGTACTCGGACTCGGCAAACTCGACGACCCGACCTCCGACATCATTATTGCTGCGCCGGATTGCCTGCATTACCGTCTGCAGCGAAACGTTGTAGGCCAGCAAACGGTTCGGATCCACCGTGACCTGGTACTGCTTGACGAAACCGCCGGCCGTCGCCACGTTGGCCACCCCGGGAACCGTTTGCAGCTGATAGCGCAGAAACCAGTCCTGAATGCTCCGGAGTTCCGCTAAATCGTGCTTACCGGTCCGATCAACCACGGCGTACTCAAACACCCAGCCCACCGGTGTGGCGTCCGGACCCAGCGCAGGCGTGACACCCGGTGGTAGCTGGTTCTGAACGAAACTGAGGTACTCAAGAACACGGCTGCGGGCCCAATAGATATCGGTACCATCTTCGAAAATCACATAGACGAAGGACAAACCGAAGAACGAATACCCGCGAACCACCTTGGCCTTCGCCACAGCAAGCATGGTTGTGGTCAACGGATAGGTCACCTGGTCTTCAATAACTTGTGGCGGTTGCCCCGGCCACTCGGTGAAAATAATGACCTGCACGTCGCTGACATCCGGAAGGGCATCAACCGGGATGTTGCGAACCGCATAGATGCCAGCGCCAACGATCGCCAGCGTGAAGATCACCACCAATAGCTGGTTGCGGACCGACGCCTCGATGATTCTTTTCAGCACCACCGTCTACTCGTGGGCATGCTGGGAGTGGTCGGCAGAAGATGCTTCAGCTGATGGCTGACTCATGGATGGCATCGCATTCGCAGGCTGCGCGTCGACCTGACCGGGTGCATCGACTCCACTTGTACCGATCAGCTTGCTGATCGCGGCCTGCAGATTGCTTTCGGAGTTGATCAGGAACTGCGCCGAGGTCACGATGCGCTCGCCAACAGCCAGGCCAGAGCGGACCTCAAACTCGTCGCCGGATTGTGCCCCGAGCTGGATTCCCCGTGCCTCGAATCTGCCATCCCCCAGGGCCGCGATGACCAGATCACGCTGACCGGTGCGGATGACAGCCTGAATTGGCACAACTGTTGCGTCACGGGCCATATCGCCGTGCAGGGTCACGTTGGCCCACATATCCGGTTTGAGTTCAAACGCTGGTGTGTTGGGAACCCGCAGTCGGACCTCAACTGTCCGCGTCTTCTTGTCCAGCGCGGGATAAACGTACTCAACCTTGGCCGAGTAGGTGACGGTGGGATCGTAGGCCAGCGTCATGGTGGCACGCTGACCGACCCTCACCCACGGCGCTTCATACTCGTAAACACTGGCATAGACCCAGACAGTGGAGATATCAGCCACGGCATATACCGTCTGCCCGGGTTGCAGGAAGCCCCCCTCCGGCACATTGCGCTCCATGACGATCCCGTCGAATGGTGCGTACAGGGTCATGGTGCGGGAGATTTCGCCGCGCTCCCGCAATTTGTCGATTTGCTTGTCTGTGATATTCCAGTAGCGCAGCCGCGCTTCTGCGGATCGAACCAGCTCTTCGCTACCTGCAATCTCGTCGGGCAAGGTGCTGGCCTTCAATTTCCCACGATAGCGAAGTGCCACGAGGTATTCCTCCTGGGTTGCCACCAGCTGCGGGCTGTATATATCGAGCAATGGCTCGCCGCGCTTCACGACCTGTCCCGTGAAGTTCACGTGCTGTGATTCGATCCAGCCACCGACCTTCAGCGAAATCCGGCGAACGGTCGTCTCGTCGTAACCAACACGTCCTACAGTACGAATTTCGTGCGTCAGGGCCTTCTTGGTCACCAGCGCGGTTTTGACGCCGATATTCTGGATCGTAGCCGCATCGATGCGCACAGTTCCGGGCGCTTCCGTAGACGCCTCCCCAGCGTATACCGGCACAAGATCCATACCCATGCCGTCCTTGCCGGGAGACTGGGCAATGAAGGCCGGATCCATGGTGGACTTCCAGTACAGGACCTTCCGGTCGCCATCAGCTTTGGCCGACTCTCCGGACGCAGGATCCTGGCTCGGTGGCTTTTCAGTACAGGCCACCACCAGCAGTAACAGCAAACCGGACACTATTAGTGAAACAACTGTCTTCATGGACTTGCGTCAGCCTCCTGCGGCTCAAACCCGGCGATTGGCCGACCGACCGCCCGTTCCAGATCGGCTAATGCCTGTTGGTAGTCACGGACTGCGCGATCGCGCTGCAGGCGCATTTCTTCCAGCGACCGCAAACTGTCAATCACGGTCAGGAAATCAACCGCTCCCGTCTGATAGCCCGCCTGCGCGGCAGCCACACGCTCGGTTGTTTGGGGAATGAGGGTAGTCCGATAGATTTGCTCAGTACTGACTGCAGCAATCACTCGTTCGTATTGTCGCTGCACCTGATCATGCACCTGGTTGACCAGGTCACGTCGGCGCGATTCGTCACGTCGAACCTGCGCTTCGGTCTCGCGGACTTCGGCACCAATTCGGTCAAACCAGATCGGCACGGAGAAGCCGAACTTGATCATCTTTACGTCGTTGCCATCCTTCGCAAAGGACGGATTCGTACCGCCTTGAACCTGAATCCACTGCGCCGATAACCTGAAATCCGGCAGATAGCCCATGCGTGCCAGTTGTTCGGCACGATGACTCGCTTCAATCACATAGTGCTGTGAGTTGAGTTCCGGGCGGTCCTCGTCAGCCGTCTCAATCAACTTTGACAGTGATATCGCCAGAGGCTTTGTGGTCAAGTCTGCCGGAGGTCCCAGCGGTGCACGCGGCGGGCGGTTGAGCAAGGCGTTCAGCGCACCAATTGCTGACTCCCGGTCAGATTGCAGCCGGACGTGTTCAGCGGCCAGACGACTCAGCTGCTCGCGAGCAAGAATCACGTCCGGCTGGGCGGCGGTACCGACCTGATACTTGATTTTGGCGACATCGGCAAACTGATGCGTAAGCTCGGTGGTCTCGGTATTGATCTTCAACGCGCGCGTAGCCAGATAGTAATCTGCGTAACGTGACTGAACCTGACGGCCAATTTCCTGAATCGTTGCATCGACGAGCTGACGACTTGCAGAAGCGCGTGATTCGGCAACCTGTCCACGGAGCCGGAGCTTGCCGGGGAACGGAATTGCCTGTGCGATTTCGATACTGTTTCCCTGGGGGCCGGCGCGGGTCTCCGTCATATCACCGGTATCCGGGACATACGTCACCAGCGGATTTTCGTAGGATTTCTGCGAGGTGATTCGCTGCTTCATCGCCTCCCAGTCGAACTGCGCGGCAAGAATCGCCGGATTATTCTCAACAGCGTAACGGGTCAGGACTTCAGGCGTCGCTCGCCGCACAAGATCGTCTTCCGTTATCGTGACCGTATTCCCGGCGAGCGCTGGAGCACCGGCAGCTGACTCCGCCCGCGCCAGGGATATGTGCACGAGCAGCATCGCGCCGGACAGTGCGCATCGCAGCAGCGGCGGGTTCAACGTGCCGAACAGAGGCACGCGCTACTTCGCTGCAAGCTCGACGAGGTCATTGACCTTGACCTCCCCACTGTCGACCCGCGCCCTGGCAAAGTGTTCATCCAGCACTTCACGCACACTGACCGTGCCTACTTTGACTCTCTCCCATCGTGGCGGCGTCTTGGCTGACCCGCCGCTTTTCTTCTCGACCATCTTGTAGGCATTGAGCGTTTGGCCTGCTCGCGCGCCGTCACTTGAGCCGATACACACCACTGCGTCTGAGCCAGACACACTGACGACCTGACCACGCATAAGGTATTCGTGACGCGCGGTCTCCAGCGACGAACACGCGGCAAGCCCTGCCAGCACAATCAGCAAAAGCGACCGCGAGACAGACCTGATAATCATTTGGGTACTTCCTGCAGTAGGTGATGGGAAGGTAACTTTTCAAAGCGATAGACGCTCAGAAAACGCACCGCCTAGGCAGTAAACCTATCAGGAGCACACGAAGCAGTTATCTCGAAAAGATCTCAATGAATGCGCACTAGGTATATTCACCTAAAATCACTCATCGATCAGATTGTCGATTAGGATTGGAACATGATGCGCAGAGTACTCATCATTGAGGACGAAGCCGACTTGGCGAGGTTGATCAAACGACACCTTGAGGACAGCGGGCTAGCGGTGGAGACCGTATCGAGGGGTGATGCTGGCCTGAAAGCTGCAAAGGCCAGTACCTTCGATCTGATTCTGCTGGATCTCATGTTGCCGGGGATGGATGGCCTGGAAATATGCCGCCGCCTGCGTGCAGACAGGATTGATACACCCATCATCATGGTGACTGCACGTACCAGCGAGGTTGACAAGGTACTCGGCCTGGATTCCGGCGCTGATGACTACATTGCCAAACCATTCTCCATCGCCGAGTTGGTGGCCCGGGTCAAAGCCACATTGCGGCGGATGGACTCACTGGTACCGGCACCCGGCGCGCCAAGTCAACCAATCGTGATCGGCAACGCGGTACGGATTGATCCGGTTTCCCGCAGCGTTGTAGTGCGTGATCAGGCTGTAAGCCTCACACCAAAGGAATTTGACCTCCTGCTGCATTTTGCCCGCAACCCGGATCGGGTGTTCAGCCGGTCACAACTGCTTGACGCTGTCTGGGGATACAGCCACGAAGGCTACGAACATGCTGTCAACTGCCACATCAATCGCCTGAGGGCCAAGATCGAGCTGGACCAGGCGCACCCGACAATTCTGCTGACGATATGGGGCGTCGGCTACAAGCTGGTTGATATTCCCGAAAGTGGTGCATAGACGTGTTCGGAACGCTGTATCAACGCCTGCTTCTCGTAATCCTCGGATTCGGCCTCGCGATGACGACCGTCTTCGCTTTCATTCTGCTGGGCTCACACGAGGCCTACCACGTCGAGGCTGATCAGACCGCCAACCGGAACCTCGCACAGCAGTATGTCGATGCCCGAATGTTGATCAATGAAGAACCACTGACAGCACTGAATTTCCATCAGGGCATCAAGAATCTCGCGCAGCTCAATCCGGATGTTGATATCTACCTGATCGGACCGGACGGTTCGCTGATTGCCTCATCAGTCGCGAGCAGCGATTGGACAGTGAGCCGTGTGGCTCTTGCGCCAATCGAGGCCTTTTTAGGCAGCGATGCAGTCCTGCCTATTCTTGGAGATGATCCCCGCTACCACAGTCAACAGACCATATTCTCCGTGGCACCGGTGGTCATCAGTGACTGCCCGGCACGATATCTCTACGTGGTGCTGCACGGGAACCAGACCACTTCAGCCGTCCAGCAGGTAAACCGGGCCTATCTGATCAATGAAAGCCTTGCACTCCTGGTGTCGTGCGGCCTGCTCGCCTTCATCGCAACCGCAATCGTCATTCGGTCCATTACGCGGCGCCTGAGCAATCTCAAAGCGGACATGGAACAACTGGAGACTGACGCGATTGCGGGCGGCAGCGGTTCACTAACACTGACCGGGAAGGCTCGTGGTGACGAAATCGAACGCCTGACCACCCTGTTCCACGGTCTTTCAGACCGGCTGCGCGACCAGATGGAAGCACTTCGTTCAAACGATGAGATGCGCCGAAGCATGATCGCAAACATCTCACACGACCTGCGCACTCCATTGACAACGCTAAAGGCCCATCTCGATACCTTATCGCTGAAGGATGCCAGCCTTGAGCCAGCGGAACGGAAGCAGTACCTCGCTACGTCCATGAAACAGTGCCAACGCCTGACGCGGCTGGTCAGCCAGCTACTGGAACTTGCGACCCTTGATGCCGGTCACCTTGCACTCAACCGTGAACCATTCCAGGTGGCGGAGCTGATTCAGGACATCACGCAAAAATTTTCGCTTGCCGCATCCAGGTCCAATGTTGAGATTCGGGCTGAATATGCCAGCAACCTGCCGCTAGTTGTGGCTGACATTGGCTTGATTGAACGGGTAATTGATAACTTGATTGATAACGCTCTTCAGTATTCGCCAGTTGGCGGAACAGTGACCGTGAGGGCCGCAGCGGTATCCGCAGACCAGGTCCGCATCGACATTGAAGATCTGGGACCGGGTATTGCCAAGGAAGACCAGGCGAAGCTGTTTGATCGCTTCTACCGGGGCGACCAGAGCCGATCGACAGAATCTACGCACACCGGCCTTGGACTTGCCATCGTCAAGGGCATCCTTGATCTGCATGGCATACCGATTTCAATACATAGCGAGGAAGGTCACGGTGCGCGATTCAGCTTCGATCTGCCCACGCGGGTAGCTGCGATAGTTTAGAGATAAATGCGTGGCACCATTGGTGAAGGCCTCCAAACGAACAAAAACAGATGAAAAAAACCTCGACGCTCAAGCCTTTCGCGAAGGGCGATATCTTTCTCGGCTGCACCTACCTCAACAACCCTGCGGACGATCATATGGGCGAAGGCCGGGTACTGCAGTTCGACAAGGACTGGGTTATGAAAGGCACCTGGTATACCAGTGGCACCCGCTATTTTGTCGTGGGCTGCCGGATCGCCCCTGACGGGACTTTGTGGGCATTCGACTGTCACGATCACATCATGGTGCGAGCGACGCCGGATGCAAAGGAGCTGTCACCCTGGGACTCGGGGCGTTCCTTCGGCAGCGTCAACTGGGACAGCGAAGGAAATCATTACTTCGGTGAGTACTTCATCGGCAAGGAGATCTGGAAAGGCACCAGCGCGAAGTTGCTCGACAATGGCACGCTGGGCGATGGTTGCATCTACAAGTACAGCCCGGATCTGAAACTACTGCAGACCTTTCGGGTTGAGAATGCACCAGAGGCAACGATGTTCAAGGGCGTCACGCATTCAGCGCTGCACCCGTCGGAACAGTTCATTACCTATACGACTGAAACAGCTCGCCGGCTTATGCGTTACGACATCCGCAACGAGAAACAGATGCCCGATCTGGCAGCCTATACCGATGCCGACCCATTCGATCGTGCCGACAAGCGCTGGTTTATCGCACCGGCCTACCTGGCCGACGGCCGCCTGCTGTGCACAGACGCCACTGGCCTCGCGGTCTATGACGAGGATGGCCGGATGCTCCAGCATATCGACCTGCCAGGCTACGGCTGGGCACAGGTTGCGCCAGACGTGGACGAGCGCTATGCGCTCGCTGCGAACGTCTGGACCGGCGTCGCAGCACGCATCGACCTCAAGGACGGCAAGATCCTGCAGCAGCTTGATGTGGGTTTCACTGCACCGTTCCGTTCGTTGGCGGGCCTCGCGGTGTATCGCGGATGAAAGCTGCCGAGATCACCATCCCGGACGAGATTTTCCGGGCCCTGCGGAGCCCGCGCCGCACGGATGAGGACAGGGATCGTGACGAACCCCGACACATTGCCAGCCTCCTGGCGTTCTTCGGGATCCGCCAGGGAATGACGGTGGCTGATCTGATGGCCAGCCGCGGCTATCTCGCCGGAACCCTTGCCGGAATCGTGGGCGACACCGGGAAGGTCTATGCCCAGAACTCACCGCGCCTCCTCGAACGTTTCAAGGGAGCAGACCCGATAGCAGAACGGATTACCGAAACTGGTCTCACGAATACCGTTAGCGTTATCTGTGAACTCGAAGACCTGAAGCTTCCGGCCGGCAGTCTTGATGTAATTCTTAGCTTCATGTTCTACCACGACACCATCTGGGTCGGCACAGATCGCGCGGCCATGAATGCCTCTGTATTCACGGCGCTTAAACCCGGCGCCATATTTGCAGTCGTCGATCACCACGCGGCTGCTGGATCCGGCGCAAGCGTGGCCCAGACAATGCACCGCATTGAGCGAAAGCTGGTCGTCGACGAGGTAACGGCGGCGGGCTTCATGCTTACCGACGAAACTGATCTGCTGGAAAACCCGGATGACCCTCTCGATGTGCTTGTATTCGACAAGACCGTGCGGGATCGCACGCACAAGTTCGCGCTGAAGTTTCAGAAACCCGGCTGAGAGCACACCAGGAGAAGGCCCATCATGGCGAATGGCGAAATCAATCGACGTATCCTGCTCACAGGCTTGTTCTTGCTGTCGCTCGCCGGTACCGGAATGGCATCGGATCAGGTCATCCAGATATGGAAAGACCCCTCTTGTGCCTGCTGCGAAGACTGGATCGTGCATCTGCAAAAGAACACGGGCAGGCAGGTACGCATCATTAACACCGGCAACGCAGATGCGAGAGCACGCCTTGGGGTCGCGGCCAGGTTTGGCTCCTGCCATACGGCCAGCATCGACGGCTACGCCATCGAGGGCCATGTTCCAGCCAGCGACATTCAACGTCTACTCAAGGAGCGACCCCAGGCGGTCGGTCTGGCCGCACCGGGTATGCCCATTGGATCGCCGGGTATGGATGGACCGGCGTATGGCGGTCGCAAGATGCCTTACGACGTCTTGCTGATCCAGGCGGATGGCAGCAGCAGCGTGTATCAGGCCTATCGCTAAGTACAGCCACGCACGACCGGCTCTCATGAGCGGGTCGGGAACATTTCCGCGAACACTATCGATCACACGCAGACGAGCCCTCGCCGGATGACTCACAGATGGATCATTCGAAAACGGCACTGACACGGAGGTTTTCTTATGAATTTCGCGAAGGCAGTGGTTGCGGTCCTCGTATTGGGACTGCTGGGCGGCATCGGGTTCGTCTATTCCGGCCAATTTGATCCGGCAGCTGACCAACCCCACTCCCGGCTGGTGTACTGGTTGATGGAGAACCTGCGCCACCGCGGGATAGGGGCCCGCGTGGCAGGCATCGAGGTTCCCGATCTGAGCGACGCCGCATTGATCCGCGCCGGCGCCGGAAACTATGACGCCATGTGTACCGGCTGCCACCTAAAGCCCGGCGAAACTGACAGCGAGATGCATCGCGGCTTGTATCCACAACCGCCCGCACTGGCTTCCAAGACGCCAACCACACCGCCAGACCATGCCTATTGGATCATCAAGCACGGCATAAAGGCCTCGGGCATGCCGGCGTGGGGCAAGAGCATGGATGACCAGACAATCTGGGGAATGGTCGCGTTCCTTCAACAGCTGCCCACACTCACGCCAGATGGCTACCAGGAAGCAGTCGAACACAGCAGCGGCCATTCACATGAACATTCTGATGTGGCAGGCGATGAAGGGCACGAGCAACATGCGGATCATGCGGATCATGCGGATCATGCGGATCATGCGGATCATGATGACGCATCTGATGAACACCCTGATCATTGAGTCGTATTTAGAAAAGGCTACACGTTTTCGGCGATCCAACTCCAGATCGCGCTAGCCGCATCAGTGGGCTAGAGCTGGGCAGTAAGGCCACCGGCAACCTCTACTTTGAGGCATCGGCCGTCATCATTACCCTTGTTCTGCTCGGCAAATACATGGAAGCCAGGGCCAAGCGGGGCACGACAGCCGCCATTCGCCAGCTTATGGATTTGCGCCCGAAAACCGCGCGGGTGTGGCGTGACGGCGTCGAAAGTGAGTTACCGATCGCACTGATACGCAAGGGGGATCTGGTTATCGTACGTCCGGGTGAAAGCATCCCGGTCGACGGCAGACTCGCCGAGGGGGCCAGCGAGGTAGACGAGTCTCTGATCACCGGCGAAAGCATTCCGGCCGATAAGCACCCAGGTGACAAAGTGACCGGCGGCTCAATCAACGGCACGGGCCTGATGAAGGTCACGGCAACCGCGGTCGGCGAAGATTCGACATTGGCAAAGATCATCCGCCTGGTAGAAAACGCACAGGCAGGCAAAGCACCCATACAACGCCTCGTCGATCGAATCTGTGAAGTGTTTGTACCAGTGGTAATCGCCATAACAATACTTGCGCAGCGCTGATTTCCGTCTGGTTGCTCCATGCCTAGAAAACCTGGAGTAGATGTTGCGTCTGACTGGATCCAGCGCAATTCCATCGCTGACAATACGCATAGAAAATCGTATGCAGTCGTCATCCGATCGGCGGAAAGGCCACCGTCACACGCAGCCCTGATTGATGGGTACCGTCGTTCGCACCCAATTTGATGCTAGCCCCGAGACGACTGCAGATGGCGTTGACAATGGACAGGCCCAGACCGGAACCAATGTCGTCGTTGCCTGTCGATCGGTAGAATCGCTCGAACACGAGTTCACGCTCCGTCTCTGGAATCCCGGGTCCATTGTCTTCTATAACCAGTGTGACGCCGTCACGGCTGGTCGATACGGACAGGTCCACGCGCCCGCCCGCTGGCGTATATCGAATTGCGTTTTCCACAAGATTCCTGACGAGGGTATCCAGATCCATTTCGTTGGCGCGAACTTCGGCGTCCGGCTCGATGGCGATACCAACGTCAATGCCTTTTTCTTCAGCCAGCGTCACCAGTCCCTCAAGCGCACGACGATAAGCTCGTTGAACGGAAAGGATTGAACCCGGCACGATGGACACAGATTCCGCACGCGCCAGTGACAGCAGTTGGGTGAGCAATGACTTGCCGCGCTCGATTCCCTGGCGAAGCATGACCAATCGCCCTGCAGCATCCGCAGACATCTCCGCATTGGCAAGTCGCTCCGCCTGCAATGATAGCGCTGTCAGCGGCGACCGCAATTCATGCGCGGCGCCAGCGACAAAGCGCCTCTGGCCTTCCATCGATCTGTCGGCGCGCTGCAGGAGTCGATTGATTGCACCGACAAACGGCCGAATCTCGGCCGGCACAGAATCCGCTGGCAATGCTTGAAGTTCGTTCTCCCCGCGCCGATCGATCTCACTCGCGAGGTCAGTTACTGGCCTGAAGCTTCTACGAACCAGGTAGATCACAATAATGAACATGATCGGAAACATCGCCAGCAACGGCGTGAGCGTCCGCAGTGCGCTGTCGCGGGCGATCTCATCGCGCGCCGCCGTGCCCTGGGCAACAGCCAGGTGCTGGCCATCGCTCAGCGTCCTGATGAATACCCGGTAGGACTCCACACCGGAACGCACAGTCTGCAGCCCCACAGGAAGGTCTTCGGCCAGTGCCAAGGGATACCTGGACGGTGGTCTGGCAGGATCTGATGCGGCCGGGCCCAGGACCTGCACAAAGACTCTGGACTCGTCGTCCTTATTGACCGATGGATCCGGATCCACAATGCGGGGAATTGGCTGAGTTGAGTTCTCGTAAAGCGTGGCGATCTGCCGAAGCACGTCGTCCTGAAACTCATTTGCTTCCTGGAACGCCGAGAGGTAGGAGGCCAATCCCGCGACGATCGCCATGCCGAGGATGGTGAGCCCCAACCAAAGCGCCAGCCTGAACTGGAGCGAGTCCGCTAAGTCCCTTTTGCGACCATCCATCCCGCGCCTCTCACGTTCTTGATGACGTCGCTCCCCAACTTCCTGCGCAACGCATGAATCAGAAACTCCACCGCATTACTCTCGATGCCTTGACCCCAGCCGTAGATGCGATCTTCAAGCTCCCCTCGCGAGAGAATCGCGCCGGGGCGGACCATCAGGGCCTGCAGCAGCGCAAACTCGCGGTGCGAAAGCAGCACAGGCGAGGCATCGCCTACCCTTGCCTCATGTGTGGCAGGATCAAGCCGAAGATGGCCATTGGTCAGTTCGGGGTCTCCGGTGCCGCCTTTCCTGCGAACGATCGCGCGCATGCGCGCCAGCAATTCGCGCATTTCGAAGGGCTTGAGCAGGTAGTCGTCGGCGCCGGCATCCAGGCCGCGCACCCGATCCTCGACCGCGTCACGCGCGGTGATGATGAGCAACGGCACCGGATTGCGCCGGTTGCGTGTATCAGCCAGCACCTCCAGCCCGTCCTTTCCTGGTAATCCCAGGTCGAGAAGTACGACGTCATAGTACTGGCTGGACAGGGCGTGCACCGCAGCCTTGCCGTCCCGCACCCAATCGACGGCATACGAAGCATCCTGCAAGCCCGCCATGACGACCTTGCCTATCATTGCGTCGTCTTCGACCAGCAGTACCCGCACCCGGCCTCCTATAGGTCTCGCCTCAAACGACCTTCTAGAGCACCTACTCCAATGACTGGGGCGAGAACCCAGTTGGGCGG
>JBATNV010000304.1:0-1695 GCA_049290495.1 Gammaproteobacteria bacterium
GTCCTGCTTTGTGCTCGGGCTATGGGCGTTGTCGATCATGGGCTACAAGGCGCGCAACGTCAGTCGCGAGCGGCAGATCCTCGAGCAGGAGCTGCTGCCGATCGCCGAGGGCATGCGCATCTTGCCCGAGGACACGCGCAACTACATTCGCCAGATCCAGGCGCTGCCGGCGGCCGACCAGGGCCTGTTACTGCCGCGCGCGTTGCTCAATGCCCTGCAGCGCTTCGGTGCCACACACAATGTGCAGGATGCGTCTTCCTCCGCACATACGGTGGTGATGTCCGGCGGTGAGCAGCTCGAGGCCGAGCTGTCGATGGTTCGCTATATCCTCTGGGCGATTCCATCGATCGGCTTCATTGGCACGGTGCGCGGTATCGGTGATGCGCTCAGCGTGGCCAACAAGGCAGTGTCGGGCGATATCAGCGGCGTTACCGAAAGCCTCGGCGTGGCCTTCAACTCTACGCTGGTCGCACTGCTGATCAGTATCCTGCTGATGTTCCTCGTGCATCAGCTGCAGCTGCTGCAGGAGCGACTGTCCTTCGAGACTGAAAACTATCTCGACGAGCACCTGATCCGCCACCTGCAGGTGAACTGATCCGGTGCAAAAACAGCCGTTTTTCAGCACGCCGCTCGCCATCGACCTGAACGATGCGGCCGTTGCGGTCGTGAACGAGGCAGGCCTGCTGCACGTTGAGCCGGCCTATGTGGTGGTTGCGGAGGGGCCGGCGCGCTTCGGTACGCAGGCCTTGCCGGTGCTCAGGCGCTGGCCGAGGCTGACCAGCGTGCGCTACTGGCGCGACCTGACCGCGACACCGCTGCCGAGGCCGCTGCGTGCCTTTGAGTCGAATGCCGAAATCGTCGGCGCGCACCTGCGGCGACTGTGGTTGCGTTATGGCACCAGCAGCCAGCAGGGCATCGTCGGTGCCACACCGCCTTGGTGGACGGCGGAACAGATTGCGGCGCTGATCGCGATAACGCGTGAATACAACGTGCCGATCATCGGCCTGGTCGATGCCTCGGTGGCCGCCGTGCGCAACGAGTACCCGGGGCGTGAGCTGCTGCAGATCGACGCCGGCTTGCACACGCTGACGCTCACACATATGCGCCAGAACGGGCAGGTCAGCATCGGTGAGCGCGAGTTCTTTCCATCGCTGGGTGTCGAGTCCTTGCAGCGGCTGGCGACGGAACTGATCGCGCGGCGTTTCATCGAGTACAGCCGATTCGATCCGTTGCACAGTGCGGAGATGGAGCAGGCGCTGTTCAACCACTTGCCAGACTGGCTGGACAGGGTGACGCGCGATGTCGATGCGCGGCTCGAACTCAAGTCGGGAGATGACCGGTTCCGCGCCACCATCGACGCGGCGGATTTCAAAGAGCGCATGGGCGCAGCGTGCGAGCCCCTGTTGCAACGTTTGCGCTCCCGGATCGTGATGCGTGGCCCGCACGTCGTGCAGGTGCCGCAGCGGCTGGTCGAGTTCCCTGGCGTCATTGAGAGCCTGATGCGTCTGCAGGAATGCGAAATCCATGTGCTGGAACCGGGTGCCGCTGCGCTCGGCACCCTGAGCCGGATCGTGTCGAAGTGGGGCGTCGAGCCGGTGGTGCAGACTGAACTGCCCTGGGACCGGCCCGCGGTTGCGCGGGAGGCGGCCAGCGTGGCGCCGACCGGGCGCAGCGAACGCGCGGCAAGCCACCTGC
>JBATNV010000305.1:0-2655 GCA_049290495.1 Gammaproteobacteria bacterium
TCGCTGAAATCACACTGCGCCAGTCACCCCGCTGCGGCTGGCGGAACAGCCGTGCCGAGGGATACCAGGGGCTGTCTTCCCGCTCGAGCAGCCAGCGAAAATCCGGCGAGTAGCGCTGCAGGATCCAGACCGGTTTGCCGAGCGCGCCAGCCAGGTGCGCCACGGCAGTGTCTACCGAGATCACCAGATCGAGACATTCGATCAACGCGGCCGTATCGGCAAAATCATCGAGATCGTCACCGAAATGCAGGATCTCGGGGCGTGTACTGAGCAATTCACGGTCGCCAGGGCGCAGATCCTTCTGCAGGCTGCAAAATTGCAGACCCGGCGCTGCCAGTGACAGCAGGGCTTCAAGGGGAACCGAGCGATGGCGATCCTGCGTGAGCGTCGGGTTTCCAGCCCACACCAGGCCGATGCGTCGGGTCGTCGCGCTCCTGCCAGGCATCTCGAGACGGGACCGCCACGCCGCGACACGCGCCGGATCGGCGGCGAGATAGCTGCGCGGCGCCGGAACTGAATTCATGTCAGTGCCGAAAGCCAGCGGCAGGCTCAACAGCGGGCTATAGAAATCGAAGGTCGGCAAGGCATCGCCGGGGCTGAGCAGCATGTCGACCCCTTCGAGTCCCGCAAACAGTAAACGCAGCGGGCGCTGCACCTCCAGCACCACCCGCGCACCGCGTTCGGCGAGCAGCTTCGCGTAACGGCAGAACTGGATCGTGTCGCCGAGACCCTGCTCTGCATAAACAAGGATTGTCTTTTCAGTCAGCGACTCCGTACCGCTCCAGCGTGGCTGCGCAAAGGGCCGCGGCACGTAGCCCAGCGAGGGCATCTGCAGACGCCATTCGTATTCCACCCAGCCGGCCGCGAAATCACCGCGCAGCAGGAGGATCAGGCTGCGATTCCAGTGTGCGTCGGAGTATCCCGGCTGCAGCGTGAGTGCGCGGTCAACACTCTCCAGTGCTTCTTCAAGCCGGTTGAGATTGCGCAGCGTTACGCTGCGATTATTCCAGGCCATGGCGAAGTCCGGCCGCAACTCCAGGGCGCGATCAATACTCGCCACTGCCTCCAGCGGCCTATCCAGCGCATCAAGCGAGTTACCACGATTATTCAGGGCATCAGCATTGTCTGGCCTGAGCGCAATTGCCCGGTCAAAGCTCGCCAACGCCTCTACATGCTGGTTCATGCTCTGCAATGCAGTGCCGCGGTTGTTAAGCCCTTCCACGTGGCGAGGCTGGTGCACGAGCGCTTGATTGAAGCTAGCCAACGCCTCTGCGTGCCGCTGGAGCCTTTGCAATGTCATGCCGCGGTTAACCCACACGTCGGCATAGTCTGGTTTCAGGGCCAGCGCTCGATCATAGCTATGCAAAGCGTCAGACCAGCGTTCCAGCGCAAACAAGGCGGTGCCGCGATTATAAAGTGCAGCTGAGGATTTCGGTTGCAGCGCCAGCAGGCGATCGAAGCTCTGCAGCGCCGCTTCAAAGCGCCGCAACTGAAACTGGGTGGCACCACGACTGAGCAGTGCGCCCGGATGTTTCGGCTGTACCGCCAGTGCCGCCTCAAGACTTGCCAGCGCCTCAGACATGCGGCCCAGGCGGTACAACTCGTTGCCGCGCTGATAGAGCGCATCAGCGCGCGCCATGTGCGTTCCTGTTACGGCGCGACGGGACAGGCCTCGCGGACATCCGGTGGGCAGGCGACACGATCTGCGGTACTGCCCGGACGCAAAGTGAGCACATGAATCGCCTTGGCCTCAAACACGGGGATGTAGATCTGCGTGCGCGCTGTGGCTCCGACACCGTCGTAGCGCACACTCGGCGTGCCGATGGTCGAGATGACTTCGCCAGGCGAAATACCGGATGGTCCCATGAGGGTCTGCGTGGTGCCTGGTCCATAGGCGTCGTTGATATCAAAGATAACGGCCGACAGATAGTCCCAGTTGGTCTTGCTGGTCGCAACCTTTGGCGTGAGCAGCCAGACCTTCGAGGCCTCATCACCACCGACCACGATCCAGGGCTTCACCATGCCCTGCTGACCAGCGATGGGCGTAAACGCCACCGCGAGTCCAGGCGCCAGACGACCTGGTGCCGCATCCGGCGCCGGAAAGGTCGGATTTGGCCGGATGTTGTCCTTGAGGATGTGCATGGGCCAGGCGGCGGGGCCAGAAAAGACGTTACCACTGGCAGGCTGCTCAAGCGCAATCACACGTCCTGGCACCACACTCTGGGTGACAGCAAAACAGTTGTCGCGCTGGTGGTTGGTCAACAGGATATCGACCTTGCCGTCGAGATTGAGATCCACAATATCGAAACCGAAGGGCTGACCCTGGCTGCCCGAACCGACAATATTTGCCTGCCGGACTACAGGGCCATTGACCGGATCGACAGCGCTCCAGTTCATGCCGACCGGCGCTCCATAGATCCGGATCGCACCATTTCGATTAAAGAAATGGCTGGCCACGACCTCTGGCACGCCGTCATTCTCAAAGTCGTACATACGGATTGACAGGTCAGGCCCGTTGCCTGCCGTGGGATAGCCGAACAGCATGTGTTCTTCCCACTCGGTATTCGCATTGATCGCAGCACCCGGGTTCTTGAAGTACACGAGATCGCCGAAGAACGCGCAGAAGCTGCCCGGGCCCAGCGGCTTGAATGCCGA
>JBATNV010000306.1:0-1957 GCA_049290495.1 Gammaproteobacteria bacterium
GCGGCAGGATCGGGGCAAAAAATTCGAGCGCATAACGCAGCTTCTTGAAGGCGATGCGTAATTCATGTCGACGTTCGGCATTCATCCTGGCGTGTTCATGCACCATCCCTTCAATCATCTCGACCCGTTTTTGCAGCCGACGCGCAGCAAACTTGCGCAGAGTCAAAGCCGAGGATTTGTGCCGAGCGTCGATCGTTGGCGGTTCAACTCTGAACAGTGCGGCTGAAAAGGCCAGCAGAAGCTGGCTGTATTCCTTCTGCTTCAAGGTAATGCCTGCCGAGGCCTGCGCTTTGGCCTTGGTTGCTTCGCCTCTGGCTCTCAAAACCGCCAGGTCGGGGTCCCCTGGAAAGGCCTCTTCAAGCGGAGCCAGGGTCTCCATCAGAAACACATCCCAGTCGCGCGCGCTTCCGAGCCCCCCCGCCATCTCCCGCCAGCGTGGTGAATAAACCTCGACAAAGTGCACATCAAGTACCGGAGAGAACAGCCTGAAGGCCGAGCGCAGGCGGCGGATGGCAACTCTGGCCTGATGCACATACTCCGGGTTTTTTCCCGCGCTGGCCCCCGCTTCATTGCCTTGAAGTTGCATGA
This sequence comes from Gammaproteobacteria bacterium, assembly GCA_049290495.1. Lineage (GTDB taxonomy): Bacteria > Pseudomonadota > Gammaproteobacteria > Steroidobacterales > SHZI01. Next base: position 589 of record JBATNV010000306.1, read on the forward strand.
GGCAGGACAGCGCTATCGATCGAAAGGCATCGACCGGAGACATGTCGCTATTGACCGGCGAGGCAAAGGCCTTGACCGGTTTGGCCAGGGCCTGGTCGGCCAGTGCATAGCCGCGTTCCGCCTTGCTGGCAATCTCCGGGTGAAGATGCAGGTCGGTAGCCAATGCGATGGCCAGTTCAAAGAGGGCATCGGGCGATGCACCCTCAAGCAGCTCCAGTTCCAGTTCGCAAAGCGGTTTGCTGACCGGAGCAGCACCACCTGTAACGGCTATGGCGTTGATCCTGCCCCGGTCAAGCGCCAATTCGACCAGCGAACCTGAATGCTTGATAACCCATGCCGTACGCGTGAAATCGGTCGAAAAAACGGCTTGCAGCCGGGGGTGACAAGACTCCAGAAACTCGCGCAAGCCGGCATCGGTAACAATGTCAAAATCGAAGACTCCCGGCTGCGTTGGTGCTTCCCACTCGCTGCGCTGCGCCAGGCCGCCGGCACCTGAAGCACCGCATTTGACCGTCATCAGCCAGACGGCCCAGCCCTTGCGACGCAAACGCAGGGCAATGCCCCGCTGGCGCAGATCCATCTCAGGCGTGTCATAGTAGGTATTGAGCAACCGATACTTTTGCGGCTTGATTCCGGACAGTGCCGGGTGGGCTTGCAGGCGTCGTGCCTGAGTGGGTGACACGCGTAATTTCAGCTCGATTTCCGTCGACATTCGGGTTTCTCTCTTGGGTATCTTCCTGACGTCCGTGACCAACCAGGCCAGCATGAAGCGCAACCACCACAGCCAAGGTTCCATGCCGTGCAACCAACGGCAAAGGTTAGCAGAATTCCATCCCGCTTGTCTTGCCCGAAATTGTTACAGCATTGTTACAAGAGACGATCTGGCTGGAGGAGTGGGCTCACAGTAGAGTTCAGCTCGAACAAACCGCCTGCCAGACCGCCAACGCGTCACGTGTTTCGAGAACATCATGCACCCGCAAGAGGCTGGCGCCGCGCTGCACCGCCAGCAAGGCTGCGGCGAGGCTGGCTGACAGGCGCTGTTCGACCGCTCGACCAGTGATGCTGCCGAGCATCGACTTGCGCGAAATGCCCGCCAGGAGCGGCAATCCGTCGATCGCCAGCGTGTCGAAATGACGAAGCAATTGCAGGTTGTGCTCCAGCGTCTTGCCAAAACCGAAACCCGGATCGAGCACCAGGCGATCAGGTGCAATCCCTCCAGCAACTGCCGCGGCGACGCGCTGGCCAAGAAAATCACGCACCTCGCAAAGCACATCGCCATAGCGTGGACTTTGCTGCATGGTCAGCGGCTCACCCTGCATGTGCATCAGACAAACCGCGCAATCACTTCCGGCGACGGCCTCCATCGCAC
>JBATNV010000307.1:0-1944 GCA_049290495.1 Gammaproteobacteria bacterium
GTGTAGTAATTGGCGCCGCCGTTCCAGACCTCGGTGCCTGTTTCGATGCAGCCCCCGGTCAGGAGCGAGCGCCACGGAACCGGAAGGAAGTCGGCGCACAGCATGCTTGCGATCCAGGCGCCCCGGCGGAGGACCTCCTCGTTGAATTTCAGCTGCGTCTCGAAAGCCGCGTACAGCTCCTCGAAGGTCTTGAAGTTCGCGGGGTCCCCGGACTTTGGGCCGACCTGCTTGTTGGTGCGGGGGTCGAAGCCGTCGTTCATCGTCAGCTCGATCACCTTCCCCAGGTTGGGCTGGCCTTCCACCGGGTGACCGGTCTCGTAGGGGATGTAGGAACCCACGCAGGCGCCGATACAGGTGCGTCTGGCCTTCTCCAGTGTGAGGCCCTTTTTCGAGGCCGCGAACAGGTTGAGGGCCCGCTTCACCATCACATCGCCATTCACGAACTGGGGCATGCCGATACCGGTGCCGATGGAATCGAGGACCTTTTCCAGGAACTTGCCGCTCATCCGCTCCGTCCAGATGCAGCTCAGCGGAGGCTGCGGCAGATGGAGGTAGGTTGAGGCATCGAGGATCAGGTAGTCCATTTCGGCGGTAGCATCCTCGCCATCCGCAGTGAACCCGCCGAGGGAGATGCTCTGCCCCAGGTCGGCGGAGTTCTGTATGGCGACCTTTTCCCCGAAGTAATAGCCGATTTCGTTCAGCTTGATGAAGAGGTTCTGGAGCATGAACGTCGCATCTTCCGGAGCGATCAGCCCGGCGGCCTTGTCGCGCTGGTAGTAGGGCTCGAGGTTCTGGCCCAGATAGGCCTCGGAGTAGCCGCAGCCGACCTGCTCGAGCTCCGCGCAGATGTGACAGAAGAAATGACACTGGATGGCTTCTCTCAGGTTCCGGGCGGGATGCTCGGGCACCCACTCGCAGGTCTCGGCAATCGCGATCAACTCTGCCTTGCGGGTTGCGTCCTTCTCCTTCGCCGCCATCTCCCGGGCCAGCTCGGCATAGCGATGCGCCAAGCGGACGATGGCCCGCATGACGATGAGGCTCGCTTCATAGAAGTAGAGCTTGTCGGCATTCGGCAACCGCATGTCGAGGGCGGCCTGACGCTCCTCGACTTCCTTGATCATGGCCGCGAGCCCGTAATTGTAAATTCTGGGATAGTTCAGGTTGCCGCCGCCGCCCGGCCAGTCGAAGAAGCTGACGACGAAGCCCGACTCGTAGCAGGGTTTCGGATCGAAACCGTACTTCTTCTCGAAGATCTCCAGCGTGCGGGGCTTCAGTGCGCGCTTTTCCCAGTAGTCGAGAGCCCACTGGTTGACCTTCTTGTCCTCCGGGTCCTTGCACTTCTCGACGGTATTGTCTTCCTTCATCCAGTCGATGTTCCATTCCGGATAGGTGTAGATGCCGTTGACGGTGCTGGCCATGCTGCCCACGAAGCAGTTGTCGTCGATGTAGAGCTTCTTCCGCTCCAGCAGGGTGGCCATGAACTTGGCGCGACGCATGATGTTCTGGTCGCCCTGAGTGCTCTCGTAGACTTCCTTCATGATCCGGATCCGCTCGAAGTCGACCTCGGGGGTCGTGCTCCTGAGCTGTTCCTTCAGCCGATCGACCCGGGCCTTGTCGGCCTTGACGCTGGCGTTGGTGCTCTTCCCGGAAACGGTTTCGTTTGACATCGGACCTTCTCCTTCAGTGTCTTTCGGGTGTTTCGGACGGACGGTTGCGGGAGCGTTCGATCCGCTCCATTCCTTCACTGGCGGATACGTAGTCGAAGTTGACCTCGGGCGGGCCGCCCGAGAGCTCGATGGCGCCGAGAATTCGTCGGTAGGCTTCTGAGCGAATGTGCGCGTCGAGCGCCGCCTCGGATTCCCAGCGCTCGACCAGGACGACGGTGTCTTCCGGGCACTGCTCCTCGTAGATGTGGAAGGCTGCGCACCCCGGCTGGGCCAGCAC
>JBATNV010000308.1:0-29135 GCA_049290495.1 Gammaproteobacteria bacterium
TCGCAGAGTCGCGCGCGCGTTTCAGTGAGGAAGGTGTCGGTCATGGTCAGAACCGCTTGTCCAAACCTGCCTGCTTGAGAACCGCATTGGCAGTGTGTCGTGACTTGATGTCACCATCGACCGTGAAGTACTGATCGCTTATCGGGCTGAACCAGATCTCATGGTCGCCTTTCCCCTGGCGGTGGAACCGGCACCCCTGCTCTTTCAGGATATTCTTGAGATCGCGGCTGAAGTTCGCCACTGCATCAAGTCGTGTGAAGCGTGAGCCGCTGCTGTCCCTGCCAGAGCAGCTCTACCGGTACGTCCTGAGCTGCCGCGCCACCATCTGTATTCAGCTCCAGGAGTTCCGGAATCAACAGCCGAAGCTTTGCCAGTAATTCAACCGGCCCGGTCGCCTCGGTTGCCAGCCCCGGCACTGTGGAATGCGCCACGTACCAGACCTTGGCTTCATCGTCCCACTCACAGTGTACGAAGTGCGTTTTCATTGCTTCAGCGCCAGTGGTTGCTGTTAATGGAGGGATTCTAGTGCATGGTTTCGGCACCAGCCAGCGACTCACGCAGGCAAATCAGGGAGTTTTTCATCAACATCCGGTCTCAACAGGAAAATATCCTGCCCCAGTCGCTCGATCGTCAAATCCTTGAAAAAGGGCCCGTTGTCAGCGGGCTCGCCACCCGAAACCGGCAGCGTCGGCAGCATCTCTCCCGCAAGACCCTCCAACTTCTCACGCGCCGGCTCATGGCCAAGTTCCAGGGCCGCCTCGAACCAGGTGAGCGCCTCGGCCCGGTCGACGGGAACACCGCGACCGTTGAGGTAGCAAAGGCCAACATTGAAGGTCGCGGTGGGTGACTTCTGCGCTGCCGCCTGCCGATACCATTTGAAGGCGCTGGCATAGTCCAGTCGGCAGCCGAAACCGGCCTCATAGCAAACGCCGAGATTGTTCTGCCCATCGGGGTTACCAGCCAGCGCACTTTGCGCGTACCAGTAAAAGGCCCGCTTCGGACTGTAGCGGACACCAGCCCGCCCCTCCCGGCACCGGTCGCCGATCAGGCAAGCGGCAACGCTATCACCCTCCTCTGCATCGTTGAGCAGGCCCGTGACCTGCAGGAAGTCCGCGTCGGTCGACTCCGGTGACATGACGATTCGCATGAACATCTCCCGTTTTGTTGCTGAAGCAGCCGCATCCGCCCGTTGGCGCGCCACCTTGCCCGGGCGGGGCAGGTTGGCGGGAGCATTCCGCTCCTCTCTTGATGCATATTTTTAATATGGGGTTTGGGCGGTGTTTATCAAGTGTTTATGGGTATCCTGCATTGCTAGCCTCACAGGATCTTTTTAATGTACGAAGCAGCCCGTTTCAGACTGGACGACCAGGTCGCTGTCATCACTGGTGCCGGCGTATGAAACATCTGCTCACATCGACGCTCGCTGTTACCGTCGTTTTCGCCGGCAGCGCGATCGCGCAACAGCCAAAACCGCTCTCGGCCGAGGCGTCCGATCCCAGGATTCCGGGCTGGATGCAGGGCTTTCCTCCGGCTGCCGACAAGACGATCCGCTTCAGCGATGCCGATTACTTTGCCTTTCCAAAGCTGCGCTGGACGGTGTGCAACTTTCGCCAGTTGATGCCAACGGTCGGCGTGAGCAACGGCAGTAACGGCGCACGCACGCTGCCCATTGCACTCGATGCCTCGCTCGATGCAGTCAGCTTCACACCGCTGGGTGCCAAAAAAAGCATGAGCTGGAAGGCCGCGTTTGATGCCAACTACACAGACGGTCTCATCGTCCTGCACCATGGCCGCATCGTGTACGAGCGCTACGCCGGATGCCTGGACGAGAACACCCTGCACGGCGCCATGTCAGTCACCAAGTCGCTGACGGGATTGCTGGGCGAAATCCTCGTGGCCGAAGGCAAGCTCGATGAGACTGCACGGGTCGACAGCGTGATCCCGGAGTTGAAAGACAGCGCCTTTGGCGACGCCACTGTCCGCCAGGTGATGGACATGACGACGGCGCTCGATTACTCCGAAGACTACGCCGACCCGAAGGCCGAAGTCTGGACCTACGCCGAAGCGGGCAGCCCGTTGCCGAAGCCCGCCAGCTACACGGGCCCGCGCAGTTATTTCGAGTATCTCGAGACGCTTAAAAAGAAAGGCACACACGGCGCGGCCTTTGGCTACAAGACCGTCAATGCTGATGCACTGGGTTGGCTGATCGCCCGCAGCACCGGCGAATCAGTGGCGCAGCAACTGGCAGCGCGTATCTGGAGCCGCATCGGTACGCAGCGCGAGGCCTTCTATACCGTGGACTCGATCGGCACGCCGTTCGCGGGTGGCGGCTTCAACGCCACCCTGCGCGACATGGCCCGGCTGGGCCAGCTCATGCTGGACAACGGCTTGTCGGGCAATGAGCAGATCGTACCGCCGGCCGCCATCGCCAGCATCCGCGAGGGTGGCAAGCGCGAGACATTCGCCAAGGCCGGCTATACGCTGTTGCCGGGCTGGAGTTACCGCGCGATGTGGTGGGTCAGCAATGACGACCACGGCGCGTACGCCGCGCGCGGTGTGCATGGCCAGACGATCTGGATCGACCCGGCCGCGGACATGGTGATCGCCCGCTTTGCCTCAAACCCCGTGGCCGCCAACGCAGCCAGCGATCCGGGCTCGCTGCCCGCCTACCGCGCAGTCGCTGATCACTTGATGGCCACCGACAAGACACCGTTGCTGGGCGAGGAATGGGTGATCGAGGACATCGCCGGTGGCGGTGTGATCGACAACAGCCATGCCACGCTGCAATTCCTTGCCGACGGCCGATTCGCGGGCAACGCAAGCTGCAACCGCTTTTTCGGCAGCTACAAGAGCGAGGGCCCGCAATTGAGCATGGGACCGGCCGGCGCAACGATGATGGCCTGCCCCGAAGCACTGATGAACCAGGAACGAAAACTGCTGGATCTGCTCACCACTGTCGAGAGCTACCGCATCGACAAGACTGGTGCGCTTGTATTGAAGGCAGCCGATGGAAAGACGATCGTGGCTCGCCGGCGATAGCGGACAGCGCTACATCTCGCCGGGCAGCACCGGATGCTGACCAGACAAAGCCCCATGTCGGCTGGTACTGGCTATCCGGACTTCGTCGACAAACGTTCCAGCACTTCAATGGCGACCCGTTCTGCCGACTCCATCGCCCCTTCCATACCGGTTTGCATCACGGCGGTGTGCTCGCCGGCAAAATGAATGCGCCCGGCAGGTGCGGCCATGTGATTCTTGAAGCGCGTAACCTGCCCTGGGCCAAAGTAGGAAAAGGCGCCCCGGGCGTATGGATGCTTGCTCCACGACCACACCATGCGAGGCTCAACGCGCCCCTCGACCGACGGTCGCAGGCGTTTAAGCTCTGTCCATGACCAGTCCAGGATTTCCTGATCGCTCATTGCCTGCAGATGCTTTTCGTCGGCGCCGCTAATGAACGTCCACAAATACTGGTCGTGGCCCGACGGCGGACCTGCCAGGAACATCATGCGTTCCAGGGGCCCATCGCTAAACATGGAAGCGGGCATGCCATCTTCTTCCCAGTAGGGCTTCTTTACATCGAAAAAGATCTGCGTCACCTGACTGTAGCCAAGGTTCTGCACGGCATCTGCTTGCGCACCCTGCAAGGGCGGATTAAATACAACCTCACGCAGCACCGAAAATGGCAATGTCACGATGGCAGAAGCAGCCCTGTACCTTGAACCATCCGCACACACCGCCTCAACCGCACCATCCTGCTGGTTGATGGCCACAACCTTCTTATTCTTGAAGATTCCCCCCTGGATTCGGCTCGCCATTGCCTCTGGCAAGCGACTCATACCGCCTTCAAGCAAACTGTAGGGGCCACTGGCGATTTCAGATTTCAGCACCTTTTCATTGCGCATCTGGTCAAGCGTAGAAACGGAACTTGTACGTTCGCCCGTTACTTCAAGCAATCGAATAGCTTCGTCAGACGCACCGTTAGCGCGTAAAAACTGCTCAAAGGAATAGTCAGAGGCTTCGAGGTCTGGGCTCAGCCATGAATCCAGCTGCTCCAATGGCGGTGCCTTCCGGAGATACAGGTTCTTCAGGGCAAACGGAGGCAGGCCGCGCTCGGCTCCTTCTGTCTTGTTCAAGGGCGATGTCGGCCAATCAGAAATTTTTACCGGTTGCCCGCCGATATACATACCCATGGGCGGAAAACCCTGTTTCGGTTCGTACACCGATAAACCGACGGTGTTGATCATGTTTCGTATGCGGGCATACATCTGCCCGATCTGCATACCACCGGCTTCCGGCTTTCCTGCCAGCATGTCCATGGTCTTGACGCGCCCGCCGACACGAGTATCGGCCTCAAGAACGACAACGCGAGCGCCCTGCTCCTGCAGAAGCTGTGCCGCATATAGGCCGGACAAGCCTGCGCCAATAATGAGAACGTCGGTTTGAGGCGTGCCTGCGACGCCGCGCTTCTTCGCAGTCGCATTCACTGCGCAGCTGGAAAGCAGTGCACCGCCGGCGAGGCCAAGCAGTGCGGATCCACCCAACTTGATCGCGCGTCTACGATCGATAGTCGCAGAGTTGGCAGTCGGTTTCCTTGACGATGACATGAGTCGGATACTCCAGGAAGTAGAACGTGGTGACGTTGATATACGGTGCTGCGACGCTGTGCAGGAACTCGGCTATTCCAGGCTCAGTCGAGCCTCATGCATGTAGAACTGCATCGGAATGGTCTTGAAATCGTCAAGGGTCCTGATGTTTGCCCCAAGCTCCATCCAGCTTGCGCTTTCGCCGTTGGCCGGCGGCCAATGCGGCTGACCCTGGTAATCCGGGTTACCGGTCTTTGCGAACTGGACCCAGTAATTTGCAATGCTACTGGAGAAGCTGCGATCTTCGGCCGTGATCTGGTCCGCTGCATAGTCGTGCAGGCCACCGGGCAGGTTGCCAAAGATGAACGGAACCTCATCACCATGTGCAGCACCTTCGCGCACTCTGGACAGGGCCCGCGGAACATAGCTATATGAATACAGGTATGCCGGTTGCGACACGCGCTGCATCTGCGTGGCTAAAAAGTATGAGGTGAATGCAAACCGCCCGTCTCGAAAGTACTCATTCGCCAGGAGTGCATCATCGACGTTGTTATAGATCGACCGCAGTTTGTCCATGTCTTTAACTCCTGCGAGCACAAAGCGCGGAGGAATGGGCTGCGCCGTGTTGACCAACAGGCTCTGCTCCCAGGTATTACTGCCGGTCAACAGGGGTACAGCGTGCTGCTCGCCGTCGAAAAATACCTGCCCCAGGCTTTTCGGTATGAACACGCCATCCACGACCGGGTTGAGCGAGTTACCGCCATCCTTGTCCTGTATCTCCAGTATCTTTTGATAGGGAACAGCACGGAGTGCAGCCAGCAACCCGGCATCCTCAACCGACAACAGCGATGCGGCCAGTTTCTCGCCACTGGATTCTAATGACGGAAAGAACCCGACCTGCTTCGCTATATCCCTGGAGCCCGCAATATTCACGGCACCGCTTTGGGATATGGCCCTCCGGAACAAGCCCTTCGCAGCTGGTGTGCCCATCAGGTAGTTCACGGATACGCCGCCCGACGAGTTCCCGAAAATCGTCACCTGGTCCGGATCGCCACCAAAGGCCGCAATGTTCTGCTGAACCCACTTCAGGGCAGCCACTTGATCCATCAAGCCGTAGTTGGCCAGCGGCTGGCCGGCTTGCGATCGACTGAGAAGCGGGTGCGCGAATTGCCCGAGATAGCCGAGGCGATAGTTGATGGTGACAACGACCACGCCCTTTTGAGCGAGCCGCGTGCCGTCATAAATGGGCCAGGAACCCGCCCCGGTCCGGAATCCACCCCCGTGAATCCAGAACATAACCGGTAGCTGCTTGCTGGTATCCGCGGTGCGCGGGATCCATATATTGAGCGTGAGGCAGTCCTCGCTCATCGGGCCGGTTTCAAAACTGCGTTCGCGGTCTCCGGTTTGCGGACAGATCGGTCCGGGAACGGCAGTGGCACGCACGCCTTTCCAGCTTGCAGCCGGCCGAGGCGGCATCCATCGAAGCTCGCCCACCGGCGGGGCTGCATACGGGATACCCCAGTGCACCTCCACGCCATCGTGCTGCGCGCCAAGGACTGCGCCGTTCGAGGTCTGAACAACTGCAAGCTCCCGGGCACTGGCGTTGCCAGTGAGACAGAGACACCAGCAAGCCAGAATGGCGGCGTACGGCCTTAAACAGCGGTGACTCATGGCGTCCCTCAAGGTCCATTCCGGAGCTCTTTCACGAGACAATCCGCCCCGGGAAAACTCCCAATATCGCGGCTCTCTGGCTAATCACCGCCAAAAGAATCGTGCGATGCGAGTATAGGGATCAGCTAAGCGGGTATTATTTGCACCCGAGCCGATTTTCGTGAAATGACAGCATATTTCGCGTCTGCCATTCGCGGGAGCGAGCGGCAACGACTTTTCTCGCTCTGTGATACTAGAGACAGCCCACTTATCCAATACATACTTAACAGGTGCATTTGTTTGTGAATGCCATTCAACGAATCATCCAGTTTGAAATACGAGGCATGTCGCTCGTATCCGGGCTCACCTTTTTCCTCGGCGTACCCTTATTCGTTGCATTCATCTTTGGATGGAATCACGTCATCGTCGACAGGAGCACGCCACTCGTCCTGTCGCTGATTTTCTGGGCCGGCCTGGTCATGATCGTCTGGCTCACCTCTATTGCGGCTTGCCATATTGCGTATCACCTGCTGAAAAAGTGGGAGCCGCGCATGATCATTGTGCTTTTGACGGGGCTGGCTATCTCGACCCTGGCCCTGGCATGGCCGATGCATGCCTACAGTCTTTGGGGCCGCAACATGGGCAGAGATGCCCTTGCTCCGATCCTGTACGCACCCTTCGCCCTGTCTTTCGATTATGCGTTCAGGCTGATCAACGGCGTTTTACCAGGTGCTTTTTTGTGGTTTGGCCTGAACCTTTTCTATGACAAGGCCCTGGGTATCCGGCGCTACAGCTATCAGCCTGATGTTGAGCCTGAAGCAGATCCGGGTTCCAGTCGAACCGCGGATTCGAATCCCGCCTTTATGTCCCGGCTTCCTGCCGCCACATACGGCAAGCTGATTGCCATGAAGGCCGAAGACCATTACGTCCGTGTATATACAGACCATGGCAATTCACTTGTGCACTATCGCTTTAATGACGCGATATCTGATGTTTCAGGGCAAAGCGGGCTGCAAACCCACCGGTCCTGGTGGGTTCGCGAAGCGGAGATTGTGCGAATGAAAACCCAGGGCCACCGCATCCACCTGGTACTTTCCAGTGGCCTGGAAGTCCCGGTCAGTCGCAGTTATCTCAATAGCGTGAAACGCTCACTCGATCAGCTGAAAAGCTCACGCGAACAGGCAGGACAGACTGGCAATCCGGACGTTTCACCACAAACGCTCCACTAGGAAACGCCTGTCGGCAATGCCGTTGAGGTGTACGGCAATTGCTCTCCGCCGGGAAATTACAATGCCGGGCCTTTGTCCACGGGGGAATTGGACGCCGGCCCGGCATTGCTCTCTGGAGATCTACCCCAAATCAGAACCTGTATGAACCTCTGATTCCAAAAGTACGCGGATCCGGCAACATCGCCTTGCCGGCGTTGTAAATGGTTCCAGGCGGTACAAAGGTTCGCAGATCAGCCGTAGTGAGACCCGTCTTGATGGTGTCGTCGTCAAAAACGTTGTCGACATAGACCATCACGTCCCAGCCATCAGCAGCCTGAACGCCGAACCGCAGATCGGTGAGGGTGTAGGAATCAAACCACCTCGAATTGGAACTTGAGTCGTAACGGTCGTCCTGATACAGAACTTCTGTCTGAACAAACCAGTCCAGGTCATTATTGACGGGCGCCTTGTATTGCACGGACACATTCAAGGCATTCCGCGGAACGCCTTCAAGCGTGTTGCCTGACAAGTCAACCTGACAGAGCGTACTCGTTCCTACCGTCACGACCGTACAGTTTCCGGCATTGGCAATGGCATCCGGGCTCGAAGTGTTGGAGAGGAAGCCCTTATATTCTGTATCCAGCCATGCATACGATGCCGCAAAGGACAAGTGCTCGGTTGCCTGCCAGGTGGCGTCCAGCTCAAGTCCCCAGACCTCTGCTGATGATGCATTTTCTGGCTTGACACCCGGCAGACCGGTGTCCGGGAGAACAACGGTACTGGAAGCTTGCTTGTCCTTGAAGTCCTCGTAAAAGAGGGACCCATTCAATTGCAGGCTATCGTTGAACCAGGCAGTTTTAGAACCAATTTCATAGGTGTACATCTTCTCGGAATCGAAGCGGTTTTGCCCCACGTTAAAACCACCAGCGCCGCCGGTAAGTGTGCTGATTCCGCTTGGCTTCTCACTCTTTGCGACAGACGCATACAGCATCACTGCATCCGCCGGCTTCCATTCCAGCGTCGCTTTCGGCGTAAAGAAGCTGTCCCGGTCGGTTCCGGTAACCGGTAGTCCCGCAGAAGGCGGATAGTTAATTGAGAAGAACGGCGAAGGAATAATCGCCAGTGCATTAGCCGACGACCCGGTTACCTCGAGGTATTCATTCACGTATCGCCCTTCCAGGGTCAACGCTAGCTGGTCAGTAAACGCCCACTCCACAAGTCCAAAGGCCGACCAGTGCTTGGTGCGGCGCTCGTTAAAGCGCAAATTGCGGGACAATGTCGTGCCAATTGGCGCCAGCGCGGCAGCACCGGAGCCAATGCTGCTCAGCACGTTCACGGAACCGTCGTACAACGTCGCTCTTTCATCCCAATAGAGACCGCCAACCATCCAGTTGACCGGTCCATCGCCGTTTGACGCCAACCTGAGTTCCTGGCTCAACAGCTTCGTCTTGGTGTCAAAGTAAAATTCGCCGCCAAATCCCAGGCCGGCTGAGGTCCGCGTTGTTGCAGAGCTGCCTACAATTTGCGCATCTTCAAATTGATAGACGGTAGCATCCGCGTAATGGGTCAGCGACGTCACCTTATAAGCATCGTTCTGCCATTCGGTGGTCAACGTGGTGCGAAAAATGTTGCGCCTGCTACCGACATAGTCAAAGCCGGTTCTCGGGTTCTGGCTGATTATCGGGAACCGCCCGTCGGCGTCCCCATAGGACCCGACAAAAGCGGGCACCGTGGTCGTGGTTGTCACGCCAGGTATCGCTGATGGCGGAACCTGTAACATCGTATTACGCTCTATGATTGCTCGCGCGCGCGGTTCGAAATCATCATGTGAATACTCTGCCCTCAACCAGAACGACAGATCGTCCGTCGCATGGAACAAGGCAGATCCTGAGACCCCGTAACCGTCTTCGCCGCCCAGGTCGCCGTTTGTTATGGAGTTGCTGTAATAGCCATCATGCCGCCAGGATGAGGCGTTGACGCCCATGGACAGACGGTTTTCTATAACCGGGCCACTGATGCCCGCACCTGCTTCAAACTGACCGTAATCACCAACATCAAAGTTGACCTTGCCCTCAACTTCATCGCCAGGGCGCTTGCTGATGTAGTTGATGGCGCCTGCAAAGGCACTTCGCCCGTAGAGTGCCATTTGCGGACCTTTCACTACCTCAACCCGCTCTATGTCAAACAGACGGGTGTTCATGAGCAGGGATCCGCCTGCGGTGAGAATCGACTCGCTCGACACGTCGATACCGTCCTGCAGAATCGCCACGTTCTGGCGACCACGGGTCGGATTCAGGCCGCGCATAATGACCGTCATATCCTGTGCAGACATGCCGCCATTGTCGAAAATCACGCCGGCCGTCTGGCGGGTGATGTCCTCAAGGTTATTCATGCCCTTGCGCTCCATATCCGCGACCGTGAATGCGGTGACGGAAATCGGCACATCCTGGAGATTCTCTTCCCGCTTACGGGTGGTAACGACGATCTCTTCAATGGCGGCATTTGCTACTGATGGCTGGCCAGTAACCGCTATAACGACTGCCATCGCGCATAACTGCGCCTTCATTTGATATGAATGATTATTCACGTGCCCCTCACTATAAGTGCCTGATTTAGAAGACATAAAACAGATATCGATTATTTTTCGGTATGCCGTGTTATAGCCGTTTAATAGTCCAGAAATTGGTCAGCACGCTCAAGCAGCATTTCGTGGTGCACCGGGATATTTCGCGAATACCATTCGCGTACGCGAGGCGCAGAGCCGTTTCTGGCTGATTTCGGGCAGTACTTCAGCCGCCGGTCGGACATGCGTTGCTGGGGAATGGCTGGCCAATCTAGCGCCTGACGGACCCGACCGCCTTGGCTTCTGACCTCGGCCGGATTTGCCGGACGCTGGCGCCCGCCGTGCGCTTCGCTTCCTCAAGCGCATAGCTTTGCTGCAGGTTCATCCAGAATTCGGCGCTTACACCAAAGTACGCGCCGAGGCGGAGCGCCATGTCAGCAGTAATGCCCCGCTTTTCCAGCACCAGGTCATTAACGCGGGGCTGCGTGACGTGCAGTTCCTTGGCCAGGCGATAGGAACTCAGCTCCAGAGGCAGCATGAATTCCTCCCGGAGGATCTCGCCCGGATGGATGTTCAGCAGGCGCCTGGCTTTCACGATAATTCCTCAGTGGTAGTCAACGATCTGGACCTCGTACGCATCGCCGTCATGCCAGCGGAAGCAGATTCGCCACTGGTCGTTGATGCGAATACTCCACTGGCCACGGAGATCTCCCTTCAGGGCCTCCAGGCGATTACCGGGCGGTGCCATCAGCGTCGGCAGGTCAGTTGCTGCATCGAGCATGCGGAGCTTACGGCGAATCAGCTTCTGGATGTCCTGCGGGAGCCGGCGTGAAAACACGCCATCCCAGATAGTCTCGGCGCCCTTGTCGCCGAAACTCCTGATCACGGGTAGATGCTAACGGGCGCCGTTAGTAACGTCAACCAGAGGTAACGGATACTGGGCGGGTTGTAGCGGGCCTTTTGCAAAGCAAGGCACCATCCGGACTGGTAACGGCGATCACCAGAGGGTAGTTCCACTTCGTCGCAGGGTCATCCGGAGAACCGGGTGCGTTTACCTGGAATTAGCGGGACGATCCTCTTCAGTACTCCGTGTACTTCTTCGCCCTGCCCCGCACGAGACCCTTCGGATACTTCGCTTCGTTGACGGCTTCTGCGGCCAGCGCCATGGCAAGATTCTTTGGCGAATGAAATTTGTCCCAGTCGCGCTCAGGTGCGAACTCGCGGATTGGCTGTTTAGCTGCGATTTGCCGATTTAAGCAGCTCGCCGCCTACTGTCTCCGCCAGCTAATCTGGGCCAGCAGCGGCAAGATGTGACAAGCAATGCCAGCTAGGGCACTATTCCCCTTAGGTAAAGGGAGTTGTTACATGAGCGCCCCGGCAGCCAGAGGCAAGCCTGCAACCACGGCTCGACCCTCGAGGGACGAATCGTTTTCCGACATCAAGTCCGGGATAGATGACCGCGTACTGAGTCTCTTCGCAACCGGCGGTCTGCGCAGGCTGGTTACAGACCCGGCCAGAACGAAGTTCGAACCACTGTGGGCAGAAACCGCTCTTGCCGTAGCGAAGCTCCTGCGAAGTCCTCGCAAGGGCAAGACTTCAGACGTCATGGGCGTGCACCGCAGCCTGGTAAAGGGCCTGCCCGGCGAAGCCCTGTACATCTCATCGGCGATGGCATTCGACAGCCTCCAGGAAGCACTGCCGTTATTCGATGTCAGCGCAAAAACCGCGCGGGCCCGGATCGGGAAGCGACTGTCCTCACACGAGAGTGAGATCGCCCTGCGCATCGGCCGCGTGCTGACCATGGCCGCCAGGGTATTTGACTCGCCGGACATGGCACGCAACTACCTGCGCGCGCCGAACTTCGCTCTTGGTGGCGCGGCACCACGGGATCTCCTGAAGACAGCTGAAGGAGAGCAGATGGTGTTGTCCGAACTGCAAGCTCAAGCCGATAGCGGACCTGTGTGAAACTCTACCGCGCACGTGCATGGCGCAGCGGACCGACATCGTTCGATCCGCTGGACAGCTCCGGCTCGATACGCGGCCCAAAGGGCTGGCGCTTCAACAATCTTTCGACGGAAATCCTTTATGCCGCTGAAGTAGAGGCATTGGCAATTCTGGAAGTTGCCGTGCGGCCCGGCTTCGAAACGATACGACAGATCCTCATCGCCACCATTGAAGTGCCCGACGACAGCATCGTTGATCTGGCAGATCTCGATATCACCCTGCCCGGCAACTGGAATGCACGGCCAGTCGCCGATGACAGCCGGGAAATCGCCGGCGAGTTTCTCGAAGCCATAGCCCGGTTACCCGGCGGAAAATCCCGGCCGGCAGGCCTGCGCGTTCCATCCGTGCTGAGTGCATCGGATTTCAATGTCCTGCTTGATCCTTCACGGCGCGCGGAATTCTCAGCCAGGATCAGTCATCGCTTGCCGTTCGCTACGTTGACGGGCTCGAGTAGCTAGACCAGCTACTCACGCAGGCGCTCACTCCACCACCGGATAACACGCATCACCCCACAGCGTCTCGGGGTGATCGAGCATGATCTCGATGACCAGCGGCACCAGCTTGCCCATCAGCTTGGTGCAGTCACGGATCTGCTCGCGGTTCACCGTGCTGTTCCAGGTCGCGCCACCGTGCATCAGCTGGTTGCGCAGTGTGTAGATACGCGACAGCACCACGCCGAGCACGGTCACGGTGTCGCGATTGCGCAAGGCCAGTTTCGCGACTTTCTTTGCGTCGGCGAAGCGCCGCTTCCACTCGTCCTCCGCCATCGACCCGTTCTGGAAGCTCCAGAAATCCTGAAACACATAGGGGTTGTCGAGCAGGATGCGGATGCTGCCGGAGAACTCTGTCCAGACCAGGTCGGCCAACCGGTGCTGCCCGGCATCCAGATCTGAGAGCTTCTGCAGGAAGGCGCGGAATGTCGTCTGCTCGTTCAGCCGATAGCGATCGTCGATCTCGGTCGCATAGGCCGCGTTGAACGCGATCCACAGGAAGATGAACTCGCCGTCCTTGTCATCCTGAAGCGCAAGCTGTTCCGCGCGTTGCAGCCAGCTGATCGCCCGATGCACGCGCAGCGCGAGGTTGGGCGGATGGGCGTGCCGCTCGGCGCGCTGGCGGGCTTTTAGTTGCTCGTAGTTCATGGGGTCTCCGGGCGAGTTCTATGCGCAACACGGGCACTACATCATCTGAAAGCCCACTTGTTGCGGGCGATTCGTTTAGCAGGACGTCGACCGTACTAGGGCGGCGCCGGCCGAAGAGCGTGGCGGGCAGACTCACCGGATGGAGTTTAAACTCGTATACCCTTGCCCTAGCGTCATTGTAGACTGACCGGTGAGGGACCCATTCGCGTCACATGCCTCACGCGCCATATAGTCTCAGTCACTACGCTATGCGCAATAGAGTCCGACGTAAAACTATTCGTCCACCAAAATCCAATACTCTGCCGGTCAAGGCTAAATCATCAAATAGCGGCATTTGGTTGGGCGCAGTACTGGGCATCCTAGGCACAGTGATTGCCCAAGCGATCATATTGTATACGCCGTTATTTGAAGCTAACTTGGCTGTGCAGACGGATGAGCCGCCGGAGTTAGTGTACGACGAGCGAAAACTCGTTGGCGGCAAAGACGTTAGCGTCCTATCGGCAGGTGTAAAGGTCCACAACTCCGGGCTGAGGCCGGGAGCATTGGGTCGTGCAGAGTTAACGCCACTGGGAACGTATGATCTTCCCGTGATTGAACTGATTGACCTTGATAGATCACCAATTGGCCCGCTAATGACTCGTGGTGTGCAGATCCAGTTCCGAATCACGTTCCCTGGAATTTCGCAGCACCAAGAAAGATTTAAGTTTGACCTTTTTGACGATGCCAATCGTCAGATCGGATCGATGATCGTTGAAGGGTGGACACCGCCGCTTGGACCACCCACTCATGACGACACTGATACGCTATGACCACCCGTCGATCTGAACTTCTACTCATTCTGTCAAGATTTGCCACTGGCCCCAAGGCACCGCCACAGATGCGTACTGGGCTCGATGTCGCTATTCCTCGAAATAATCACTATCAAGGCGTTTCACGGTAAACGTCGCCTGCACGCTGACGCCAACATTGTGGTCAACCATTAGCTCGGCCAGTCGTCGGCCATTAACGAGAACGATTCGGGTACCGATTTGGCCGATATAGGTCTGGGCGTCACGGGTGAAGTCGGATGTCGTGATCATCACACCCTTGGTAGCCCGCCGCCCTTGCAGGGCACCGGCAAAAGCCTGGACAACCGGCCGACCGACCGTCCCTTCCCAGCGCTTGGCCTGAACATAAACGGTATCCAATCCCAGTCGGTCTTCATCCAGAACACCGTCGATGCCGCCGTCCCCTGACCGTCCAACTGCGCGGGCGGCATCCGGACGGCCACTGCCGTAGCCCATAGCCTGGAGGACATCAACAACGATCACTTCAAATCGGCTCGGACTTACAGTCTTGAGCGTGTCGATGAGCTGAGTCACCAGGGCTTCCCGAAGCGTACTCGTCGCAAGCTCAAGCGCTTCCTCAGGCGGGGCATCCAGGGTACTGGTCGGCGTCAGTGACTCCGAGGGCTGTTCTTCATTGCGTTCGGCCCGGGCCCGTTGCCGAAACTCACGAAATTCCTCGAATTGATCGAGGACATCGTTATCCAAACGATCAGGGTTCTGGCCCAGGACCATGCGACCACGATCCGTGATCTCGTAAACGCCGCGTTTCTGCGTGAGTACCAATCCGGCCTGCTTCATGTAAGTAAGCGCCCAACCTGCCCGACTCCGGTAGTACGGAGTCCGGCCGCTGGGCAGCAGCAGTTCTCGATCGGCAGCACTTACCTTCAATTCATCCGCCGCCAGGGCAGCGATCTCCGCTGGCCGATGCGCCTGGCCGTCGGCCAGCACCTGCAGCGCAGGCCGCATGAAAGTTTCGTAGTCAGGTATCGCCATTAATATCTCCTGCGATCAATCGGAACTGCTCCAGCGCCGCATCCAGGTCATTGACGATTTCCTGGGCAATGATTGAGATCGGCGATGTATCCGCGTACCGCGGTGAGCAATCGGTCGATCTACCTTCGGGACACGCAGGCGTCATCACTTCTTATTTATTTACCGACACTGGTACCTAATAGCAGAGGGTGCCGCGATGGCGCAATGGATGGAAGCGGGGGTGGTCGAGTTTGATTTGCGACCGGTCGGGATTCACTCGGGGCTGGGTACAGCCCCTCGCCCTTCGGGCAGCGCTTCGCGCTGTGCAAATTCGCTCTGCGAATTTGTCGAACCGGAGGGTTCTTTATCGGCCAGCCCTTTCCAGCAGGTAAATAAAAAGGGCCCCGCTTGGGGGCCCTTTTTATTTACATGGCGGAGAGGGAGGGATTCGAACCCTCGATACACCTTTAGGGCGTATGACGGTTTAGCAAACCGTTGCCTTCAGCCACTCGGCCACCTCTCCGGAGAATTGGCCCGCAGGCAGGCGGGTGCTGCGGGGCCGGAGAGGATAGCAGAAAGATTGGGAGGGATCGCGGGGGATCGCAAGGGGATCGCGGCTGAAGCCGCTCCTACGAGCCGCTCCTACTACGAGGGCTTGAGGGTGGCTTGGGCGGTTTGTTCGTCGCAGATGCGGTCGTAGATTTCTTCGCGGTGCACGCTGACTTCGCGTGGGGCCTTGACCCCGAGGCGCACCTGGTTGCCTCGCACACCGAGTACGGTGATATCGACATCGTCGCCGATGACCACGGTTTCGCCGATCCGTCGCGTCAAGATGAGCATGGAATCTTCTCCCCTGCCCGGCTTGTTTTTGTTTTATGTGCTGCCGGGCGCGCCGATCATAAGCACAGGATGGGCGCAGAAGCCATTAAATTTGCTGTGGGCTCAGGCACTTAAAGCACGCCGCTTAGATTCTGGCGGCTCAGCCCGCCGGCTTGAGCCGCTCCTCTACCCACGGCGGAACGGCCGCGAGGGCGGCATCGAGGGCGGCGATGTCGGTGCCGCCGGCCTGGGCGAAGTCGGGCCGGCCGCCGCCCTTGCCGCCGACCTGGACGGCCACTGAATTGACGAGTTCGCCAGCTTTTAAGCGGGTGCTGAGGTCTTTGCTGACGCCAACGGCGAGGCTGACCTTGCCGGAGCTGGGGTCGGCGGCGGCGAGGACGATGACGGCGCTGCCGAGCTTGTCTTTCATGCGGTCGACGGTGTCGCGCAGCGAGGCGGCATCGGTGCCGTCGTCGAGCCGGGCGACCAGCAGGCGTATGCCGGCGATGGTCTGGGCCTCGGCGGCGAGGTCGCGGCCACCGGCACCGGCGGCGAGCTTTGCCTTGAGCTGCTGGATCTCGCGCTCGAGGCCCTTGCTGCGCTCGAGGGCGTGGCGGACCTTGGCCTCAACGTCGGCGCGGCTGGTGTGGAACAGGTCAGCGAGCCGGTCCATGGACTGTTCGGTCGCGACCATGCGCTCGAGCGCGACCTCACCGGTGACGGCTTCGATGCGCCGGATGCCGGAGGCGATGCCTGATTCGCTGACGATCCTGAAAATGCCGATGTCGCCGGCGCGATGCACGTGGGTGCCGCCGCAGAGCTCGATGGAGAAGTCGCCGATGGTGAACACGCGCACGAGGTCGGCGTATTTTTCGCCGAACAGGGCCATGGCGCCGGTGGCGATGGCTTCGTCGTAGTTCATCACGCGTATGCGCGCTTCGGCATTGGTGCGGATCTGCTGATTGACCATCGTTTCGATGGCGCCGAGCTGTGCTTCGCTGAGTGCCTCGTAGTGCGAGAAGTCAAAGCGCAGCTTGTCGGGCGCAACCAGCGAGCCTTTCTGCGTGACATGGCTGCCGAGCACCCTGCGGAGTGCAGCGTGCAGTAGATGCGTGGCGGAGTGATTGAGCGTGGTCGCTGTGCGCGAGGCGCCATCGACCTGCGCGCTGAGCTGGTCACCGATGCTGATGCTGCCGGTCTCCATGCGGCCGACATGCAGGACGGCATCGCCGGACTTGCGCGTATCGTCGACGATGAAGCGCACGCCGACCAGCCGAAGCTCGCCGCGGTCGCCAACCTGGCCGCCGCTCTCGGCGTAAAAGGGCGTGCGGTCGAGTACGACAACGCCAGACTGGCCGGTGCTGAGGTAGTCGACCTGCTTTCCGTCCTTGAGCAGGGCGACGACCTGGCCGTTGTCGCTGAGGTGGTCGTAGCCGGTGAACTGCGTGTGGCCCTCTACGCGCGTGCCCGCGTCCTGGGCGACGTTGAATTTCTGCGCGGCGCGGGCGCGTTCGCGCTGCGCGTCCATCGCGGCTTCAAAGCCCGGCATATCGGTGGCGATGCCCTGCGCGCGCGCGACGTCGGCAGTGAGATCGGCCGGAAATCCGTAGGTGTCGTAGAGCTTGAAGATCACCTCGCCGGCCAGCGGCTTGCCGTGCGTCTGGGTGAGCGCATCGCGCAGCAGGCGCATGCCCTGGGCGAGCGTTTCAGCAAAGCGTTCTTCTTCAGCGCAGAGCACGCGCTCCACGTGCAGTCGACCTTCGCGCAGCTCGGGGTAGGCCGCGCCCATCTCTTTGGCCAGCGGCTCGACAAGCAGATGGAAAAACGGCTGCGTCACGCCGAGCTCGTGCCCGTGGCGCAGCGCGCGGCGGATGATCCGTCGCAGCACGTAGCCGCGGCCCTCGTTACCCGGCAACACACCGTCGATGATCAGGAAGGCAGCGGCGCGGATGTGATCGGCGATCACGCGCAGCGAGGTGGAAGAGAGATCAGCGGTGTTGGTGACGACGGCAGCCGCGGCGATCAGGCGGCGGAACAGGTCGATGTCGTAGTTGCTGTGCACGCCCTGCATGACGGCGGCGATGCGCTCGAGGCCCATGCCGGTATCGACCGAGGGCTTGGGCAGCGGCGTGAGCGTGCCGTCGGCGGCGCGGTCGAACTGCATGAAGACGAGGTTCCAGATCTCGACGTAGCGGTCGCCGTCTTCATCGGGACTGCCGGGCGGCCCGCCCGGGATGTCGGCGCCGTGATCGTAGAAGATTTCCGAACAGGGACCGCAGGGGCCGGTGTCGCCCATCGACCAGAAGTTGGATTTTTCATCGAGGCGGCTGAAGCGCTGCGGGTCGATGCCGATTTCTTTCAGCCAGATGTCGGCAGCCTGGTCGTCATCACGGTAGACGGTGATCCACAGGCGCTCGCGCGGGATGGCAAGCGTGACGGTGAGGAATTCCCAGGCGAAGCGGATCGCGTCCTGCTTGAAGTAGTCGCCGAAGCTGAAGTTGCCGAGCATCTCGAAGAAGGTGTGGTGGCGGGCGGTGTAGCCGACGTTCTCGAGGTCGTTGTGCTTGCCGCCGGCGCGCACGCAGCGCTGCACGGTGGCGGCGCGGGTGTAGCTGCGCGGGTCGCGGCCGAGGAACACGTCCTTGAACTGGACCATGCCGGCGTTGGTGAAGAGCAGCGTGGGGTCGTTGCCGGGGACTAGCGGTGAGCTGGCGACGATGCGGTGGTCGTGGGCTGCAAAGTAGTCGAGGAAGCGTTGGCGGAGGGTGGCTGTGTCCATGGGGTCTGGGGGAGCTGGCTTAAAGATGAAGCGGCTAAGGATAGGGGAACGTTGGGCGGGTCGGAAGGGCGGGCGTCGCTTGGGGGGTGACGCGGGGCTCCCTTTGGGACTATTGCGGTAGCGCGGTCACGTGGGATTCCCTTTGGCACTATTGCGGTGACGCGGTCACGCGGGATCCCCTTTGGCACTGCGGCGGTGACGCGGTCACGCGGGATCCCCTTTAGCACTACGGCGGAGGACCACCGTTAGCGTTGCCAAAGGGGATCCCGCATGCCCGCTCTTTTGGCCTTCGCGATGCCCGCGCTTTCAGCCTGGCTCCAGCGCAGCCTTTAGTCGTCTTCGCCGCCGTCGAAAGCCTGGCGGACTTGTTCGCTGCTGAAGCCGCGGTACTGGAGGAAGCGGGACTGGCGGGCGCGTTCTTTGTAGTCGAGGGGTTGGGCGGGGCCGAAGCGTTTTTCGCGGACGGTGCGGGCCTGGGCGGGCCAGTCCACGGGTTGTCCGGTGATTTCCTGGCCGGCCAGTGCGGCGGCGATTTCGGCGCTGGTTATGCCGCGCCGTTGGAGTTCGGCGCGCAGCCAGAGGGGGCCGTGGCCGCGGCGGGTGTAGCTGGCGAGGAAGCTGTCGATGAAGCGTTGCTCGCTGAGGAGGCCGTCTGCGGTCAATGCGCTGAGGGTCTGCTCGACGTCGTCGGGCGGAAATTCGCGCGCGAGGAGCTTCTCGCGCAGCTCAAGGACGGAGTGTTCGCGACGCGCGAGGATCTCGATGGCGATATTGCGCGGGGAGCTGGCGGCGCGGCTGCGTTTCGGCGGCCGACCGTCAGCGTCCTCAGACGACGCTGCGCCACGCAACGGCGGCCCACGGTCAGCATCCCCAGGCGGCGCTTCTCCGCGCAACGTTTGCCCGGGCCACGCTTCGCCATGCTGCGTGCCCATGGGCTCTTCGTCTACGGCCTGCGCCTCCCCGAGCGGCCCGTCGCCGGGCTGTGTGTCCTCGGGCGGCGGCTCCCCGAAGCCGGACGTCTCAGGCTTCGTCGAGGGCTTCCGCCTCGACCACTGGTTTCTCTGCATCGCCCGTTTTCACTAAAAGTGCAGCACGCAGCTTCTTTTCGATTTCGGCTCCCACCGCGGGATTGGCGAGCAGGAACTCGCGGGCGTTGTCGCGACCCTGGCCGATGCGATCGCCGTCGTAGCTGTACCAGGCGCCGGACTTGGCCACGATGCCGTGCTTGACGCCGAGGTCGACCAGCTCACCCTCACGGGAGATGCCCTTCTCGTAGATGATCTCGAACTCGGCGACGCGGAACGGCGGCGCGACCTTGTTCTTGACGACCTTGACGCGGGTCTGGTTGCCGATCACTTCTTCGCCGCGCTTGATCGCGCCGATGCGGCGGATATCCAGGCGCACCGAGGCATAGAACTTGAGGGCATTGCCGCCGGAGGTGGTTTCGGGGTTACCGAACATCACGCCGATCTTCATGCGGATCTGGTTGATGAAGATCACCGCGGTGTTCGAGCGCTTGATGTTGCCGGTGAGCTTGCGCAGCGCCTGCGACATGAGGCGCGCCTGCAGGCCAACGTGCGTGTCGCCCATCTCGCCTTCGATTTCCGCCTTGGGCGTGAGCGCGGCGACGGAATCGATCACCACCACGTCGATGGCACCGGAACGCACCAGCAGGTCGGTGATTTCGAGTGCCTGTTCGCCGGTATCCGGCTGCGAGACCAGCAGTTCGTCGATGTTCACGCCGAGTTTCTGGGCATAGGCCGGGTCGAGTGCGTGTTCGGCATCGACGAAGGCAGCCGTACCGCCGGTCTTCTGGCATTCGGCAATGATCTGCAACGTGAGCGTGGTCTTGCCGGAGGATTCTGGCCCGAAGATCTCGATGACGCGGCCCTTGGGTACACCGCCAACGCCGAGCGCGAGATCGAGGTTGAGCGAACCGGTGGAGATGACGTCGATGTCCTTGATCACCCCGGAATCGCCGAGTCGCATCACGGAACCCTTGCCAAATTGCCGTTCGATCTGGCCCAGTGCAGCGCTCAGCGCCTTCTTGCGATTGTCATCCATGGAGTGATTCCGGTTGCGAGTGAAGCTGAGGTGATTATTCCACAGTTCACCCGCGCAAACAGGCGCACAAAAGTTGGCACTTCGCTGCGATTCAGCTGGCGAGGCGGCCGATGCAGCCCTCGAGTGCAGCGGCAACCGACTGGCGGCGGATCGCGTCCCGGTTGCCTGCAAACTGTCGCCGTTCGGCCATCAGCACCGGCCCGGGGCCGGTCCACGCCAGCCAGACCGTGCCGACCGGCTTGTCGGCCGTGCCGCCGTCCGGTCCGGCGACGCCGGTGATGGATACGGCAATTTCCGCACCGCTCGCCAGCCGCGCGCCGATCGCCATCTGTTCGGCCACTTCCTCGCTGACCGCGCCGTGCGCGGCCAGCGTGCCCTCGCCCACGCCGAGCAGCGCGAGCTTCGCCGCGTTGCCGTAGGTGACAAAGCCATATTCAAACCAGGCGGAGCTGCCGGGCCGGTCGGTCAGGCATTTGGCCAGCCAGCCGCCGGTGCAGGACTCGGCAGTGGCGATGCGGGCATCGAGCGCTGCGAGCCGGGTGGCAAGTGTTTCGACCAGCGCGGCCAGGTCGGCATCGGTGGGCAAGGTATCGTTCATAACCATGCCTTGTTCATGGGAGCTTGTTCATTGCGAGGGTTTCGACCAGCACTGCCAGTGCCGGCATCAGTGGGTACAGCTTTGTTCACGGTAACCTGTTCATTGTCTGGGCTTCATGGTTTGGATGTCCCGGCCTTCTCCGCCAGCAGCTTTCTGTACAGCGCCAGGTAGGCGTCCACCATCTGCAGCGGCCCGAACTTGCCCTGCACCCGGTTACGGCCGGCGGTGCCGAGGCGCTGGCGCAGATTGGGATCGCCGAGCAGTCGAACCACCGCCGCGGCGAGCGCTACCGTATCACCGGGCGGCACCAGCAGGGCGGTCTCGCCATCGGCTACGACTTCGGGGATACCGCCGGCGGCAAAAGCCACGATCGCGACGCCAGCCGCCTGTGCCTCGAGCAGGCTCACGCCGAGACCCTCGTACAGGGCCGGATGGACGAGCAGATCGATATGGCCGAGGAACTCGCGCAGGTCGGCACGGAAACCGCAGAAGGTCGTGGTGCCGCCCCAGCCGGTGCGCGACTTCAGCTCCGCTTCCAGTGGACCGGTGCCGAAGATCAGCAGCCGGGCGTCGGGGCACTGGTCGCGGATCAGCGGCCAGGCCTTGAGGAACAGCGCATGGCCCTTGCGCGGGATCAGCTGCGCGGCAATCGCCACCGTGCGCTGGCCCGGCTCGATATTGAACTCAGCCAGAAACTGTTCGCGCGACCAGGTCGGCGCGCAGTCGGCTGCCGTCACGCTGCTGCGAATCGTGGCGAGTTTTGCGGCCGGCACGCCCTGCGTTTCGAGCTGCGTGCGCACCGCCGATGAAATCGCCACGATACGGTCGTAAGCCAGGTACTTGAGATGGCCGATCAGCGGCGTGTCGGGACTGTCGACCCGTCGCGTGAGTACCGCTGGAATTTGCGCCACGGCTGCCGCCAGTCCACCGAAGATGTCGGCGCCGCGCCGACTGTGGACGTGCAGCAAATCGGGTTTTAGCCGCCGCACTTCCGCAACGAGAAAAGACACCGAAGCGACATCGAGATCGCCGCCGAGCGCGTGCGTGACCACTTCAAGTCCGGCCGCCGTCGCTGCCGCCGCAATCGCACTGCCGGTCGGACAAGCCAGTGTCGAGCGCACGCCGCGCGCATCCAGCCCGCGCATCAGTTCAATGACCTGGCGCGGCCCCCCATAGAGGTTACGGCCGGTTTCGAGGTGGAGGACGTGCATGGCGGAAATGATAAGCCTGCGACCGCGGAACTGCACAAAGCAGTCCGATTCCTCGATTCCCGTACCGACTGCCAGCAGCGAAGCTTTGTGGCTTGAATGCAGCTTGCCTGAAGCTTGACCCATACCCCCTGTGTGTATAAAATTTTATACTGACTGAACAATGCCTGACGAAAAGGAAATTCGTTGGCTGGGTTCAGCCTTTGGTGACTTGCTGACATTCCCGGTCGAAGTACGCCGCCATGCCGGCTTCCAACTGCGCAAAGTGCAAGCGGGTCTGGACCCGGACGACTGGAAGCCGTTTGAGACCGCAGGCGCTGGCATCAGGGAGATCCGTATTCGGGAAACGAGCGGTATTTACCGGGTGATGTACATCGCGAAATTTGAGGAAGCGGTGTATGTACTGCACTGCTTCAAGAAGAACACGCAGGCGACCACAAGACAGGACAAGGACATTACTGCAGTGCGCTATCGTGCCGTAGTCAACGCAAGGAGGATCCGGAAATGAAGATCGATAGCGAAATTCGCCATGTGAGCAAATCCGGCGCAAACCTCTTTCTGGAACTGGGGTTCCCACCAAACGAGGCCAGGCGCCTGCAGGCAGCATCCCGCAAGCAGATCAATGACACGCGACTGCTGAAGCAACAATTGATGGAGGAACTGTCCATCTGGATTGCAGAACATCACCTGAAACAGGCCGATGCTGCCGAAATCCTGATGGTTTCGCGTCCACGCGTATCTGACGTGGTAAACAAGAAGACGGCCAAGTTCACCATCGATACGCTGGTTGAAATGCTCAGTCGCATCGGCAAGCCAGTCAGACTGGCGATCGGCTGATCTCAACGACAGCCTGCGCGCTGCAGATCGACGCCGCCACGCGCCGCAACCTGGAGCCGGAAGTCAGCCCCGGATGACCGGAAACGCGCATTGCCGCAAACAACCCGCAATGCTACATTTGTAACACATTGCATTTATGGGGATTTCGCCATGGCAGCGACCACCACTATCCGCCTGCCGCCCGAGTTACAGGCGCGCCTCGGCGTTCTGGCGCAGCAGACCGGGCGCTCGGCGCACAGCCTGATCATCGAAGCAGTAGAACGACACGCCGATTACGAAGAGCAGATGCAAAGCTTCGTGAAGGAAGCGCTGGCGGCAGATGAGGACATCGAGAAAACCGGCGAAGTCTATCGCGCCGCAGACGTGCATGCCTGGATGCAGCGGCTGGCCGCCGAAGCATCGCCCGCGCGACCGAAGTCGTGCCGACGGTAGTCTATTCGGCGCGCGCACTGGAGCAGCTCGAACGCGCTTTCCAGTTTTTGCGCGACCAGCATCCGGACGCCGCACCAGCTGCAGTAACAGCCATCCAGTCGGCCATAGATAATCTGGCCGCGCACCCGCTGGTCGGCCGGCGCATCGCGGGCGAAGTGCGCGAGCTGGTCATTTCTTATGGACGGACGGGCTACGTCGCCCTGTACCGCTTTGTGGTTGCACGACAGGAGGTGCGAATACTCGCTATTCGCCACCAGCACGAACTCGGCTATCAGCCCTAACAAACCACCAATCTCAAGGAGATTTCCATGACAACCAGATCTTATGGTGCGCGCGCCGCCAACAAGGCACTTGAGCCCATCGACATCGAGCGCCGCAAGCCCGGCCCGCAGGATGTGCAGATCGAGATCGCCTACTGCGGCGTGTGTCATTCCGATCTGCATACCGTGCGCTCGGAATGGGCCGGCACACTTTTTCCCTGCGTACCGGGCCACGAGATCGTCGGTCATGTCAGCGCCGTCGGTAGCGAAGTGACCGGCTTCAAGCTCGGCGAGACGGTCGGTGTCGGTTGTCTCGTGAACAGCTGCCAGCATTGCGCGTCCTGCGACGAGGGGCTGGAGCAGTATTGCGAGAACGGCTTTACCGGCACCTACAACGGCCCGAGCCCTGAGGCGCCCGGTCACACCCTCGGTGGCTACGCGCAGCGCATCGTGGTGGACCGGAAGTTCGTACTGAAGATCCGCCATCCTGAAGCACAGCTGGCGGCCGTCGCGCCGCTGCTGTGTGCCGGGATCACCACGTATTCGCCGCTGCGGCACTGGAATGCCGGTCCCGGCAAGAAAGTTGGCGTGGTGGGTATCGGCGGGCTGGGCCACATGGGCGTGAAGATCGCGCACGCGATGGGCGCGCACGTGGTGGCGTTCACGAGTTCCGAGAGCAAGCGCCGGGCCGCGCTCGATCTTGGCGCGGACGAGGTGGTGGTCTCGCGCAACGAGAGCGAGATGCAGGCGCACGCCAGCAGCTTCGACCTGATCCTCAACACGGTGGCGGCGAGCCATTCGCTCGATGCCTATACGGGCCTGCTCAAGCGCGATGGCACGCTGGTGCTGGTCGGTGTTCCTGAGCATCCCCACCCGTCGCCGGGCGTCATCAACCTGATCTTCAGGCGTCGCGCGATTGCGGGCTCGCTGATCGGCGGTATCGCCGAGACGCAGGAGATGCTGGATTTCTGCGCAGAGAAAGGCATCGTCGCCGACATCGAGATGATCGCGATACAGCAGATCGATGCGGCCTATGACCGCATGGTGAAGAGCGACGTCAAATACCGCTTCGTCATCGACAACGCGACGCTCGCCCCTTAAGAATGGAAGCGCACACGCCGGTCATGCAGCAGTACCTCCGCATCAAGGCGGAGCATCCAGGGCACCTGCTGTTCTACCGGATGGGCGATTTTTACGAGCTGTTTTTCGATGATGCGCGGCGGGCGGCGAAACTGCTCGACATCACGCTGACGGCGCGTGGCAAGACCGCGGGCCAGGCCATTCCGATGGCGGGCGTGCCCTATCACGCGGCCGAGCAGTACCTGGCGCGGCTGGTGCGTGCCGGCGAGTCGGTGGCACTCTGCGAGCAGATCGGCGATCCGGCGACCAGCAAGGGGCCGGTCGAACGCCAGGTGGTGCGTATCATCACGCCGGGCACGCTCACCGACGAGGCGCTGCTTGAAGCGCGGCGCGACAACCTGGTCGCGGCGGTGTGCCGGAGTGCACGCGGTCACGGACTCGCCTGGCTGGATTTGTCGGCCGGCCGTTTTCTGCTGGCTGAACCCGAGACCGCAGCTGACCTGCAGGCTGAACTGGCGCGCCTGAAGCCGGCCGAGCTGCTGATTGAGGAAGGGTTGGCGATAGAACTGGCAACGGGCGACTCGGCGACGCACGCCTTGGCGCCGTGGCAATTCGATGCTGAAACCGCGACCCGACTCCTGTGCGCGCAGTTCGGCACGCACGATCTGTCCGGCTTCGGGGTCGCCGATCTCAGCGATGGCCTGCGGGCGGCGGGTTGCCTGTTGCAGTACGTGCGCGACACGCAGCGCAGCAGCCTGCCGCATGTCACGGCGATCAGCGCGGAACGTCACAGCGATGCGCTGCAGATCGATGCGGCCACGCGCCGCAACCTGGAACTCGAAGTCAGCCTCGGCGGCGATCCGGCCGCGAGCGTGGCCGGCGTGCTCGACCACTGCGGTACGACGATGGGCAGCCGCCTGCTGCGCCGCTGGCTGAACCGGCCGCTCCGCGATCGCGCGGTTTTGAACGCACGCTATACGGCGCTCGACACGCTGCGGACCACGGTGCAGGAAGCGCTGACTGAACAACTGCAGGAGATCGGCGATCTCGAACGGATCCTCGCGCGCATCGCGCTGGGCTCGGCCCGGCCGCGCGACCTGGCCCAGCTGCGCAACGCCTGCGCGTTGCTGCCAGCTTTAAAGACACAGCTCGCGGCACTCGAAGCGCCGCTGCTGCGTTCACTGGCTGAGCAGCTCGGCAACCATGCAGAAACGCATGCCCTGCTCGCCCGTGCGCTGATCGAGAATCCGCCGATGCTGATCCGCGACGGCGGTGTGATCGCGACCGGCTACGACGCAAGCCTTGATGAGCTGCGCGACATCAGCGAGCACGCCGACCGCTATCTCACCGATCTCGAAAGCCGCGAACGCGCGCGCACCGGCCTGCCCTCGCTAAAGGTCGGCTACAACCGCGTGCACGGTTACTACATCGAGCTGAGTCGTGGCCAGGCTGGCAGGGCGCCGGAGGATTACCAGCGCCGCCAGACGCTGAAAGGCGCCGAGCGCTACATCACGCCGGAGCTGAAGGACTTCGAGGGCAAGGTGCTGTCGGCGCGCGACCGCTCGCTGGCGCGCGAGAAGGAACTCTATACGGGCCTGCTCAACACGCTGATGGGCGTGCTGCCGGCGTTGCGCAACATGGCGGCGGCGGTCGCCGAGACCGACGTGCTGGTCACACTAGCGGAACGCGCCCAGGCACTCAACTATTGCCGACCGGAACTCAGCGAGGCGCCGGGACTGCGCATCCGCGCCGGACGCCATCCGGTCGTCGAGCAACTGCTGGACACGCCGTTTATTCCGAACGATCTGCAACTCGATGAGGGCCGGCGGCTGCTGATCGTCACCGGGCCGAACATGGGCGGCAAGTCCACCTACATGCGTCAGGCCGCACTGATCGCGATCCTCGCGCACATCGGCAGTTTCGTGCCGGCTGACGCGGCGGAGATCGGGCCGCTCGATCGCGTATTCACGCGCATCGGCGCGGCTGATGACCTGGCCGGCGGCCGCTCGACTTTCATGGTGGAAATGACCGAGACCGCCAACATCCTGCACAACGCCACCGACCACAGCCTGGTGCTGATGGACGAGATCGGCCGCGGCACCAGCACCTTCGACGGCCTGTCGCTCGCTTATGCGACCGCGCACCACATCGGCACGACGCTGCGCGCCTTCACGCTCTTCGCCACCCATTATTTCGAGCTGACCGCGCTCGGCGAGGAGCTGCCCGCCTGCGCCAACGTGCACCTCGATGCCACCGAGTACGGCAACAAGCTGGTGTTCATGCATGCGGTGAAGGAAGGACCAGCGAACCAGAGCTACGGCCTGCAGGTGGCAGCACTCGCCGGCGTGCCGCCGGCGGTGATCCGCCGCGCGCGGCGTTATCTGCAACACCTGGAAAACCAGTCAGCCGCCGACAAGGCGCGTCACGGCCCGCAACAGCAACTCGATTTCAGCGCGCCTGAAGAAGCCGAAGCACCGGATCTCGTCCGCGAGGCCCTCGCCACACTGAACACCGATGAACTGACGCCGCTACAGGCACTGCAGGCGCTCGCCGACCTGAAACGCCTCCTCTCGTAGGAGCGCCTTCAGGCGCGATCCCCTATCTTCAAATAATGATCGCGCCTGAAGGCGCTCCCACGGGCGCTCCTACCGGCTCAAATCCGGCCGCCGCCGGAAACTTCGAGGATCTGGCCGGTGATGAACGAGGCTTCGTCGGAAGCCAGGAAGGCGATCGCTGCGCCGACTTCATCGGGCCGGCCGACGCGGCCGAGCGGATAGCCGCTGCCGATGCCTTTCTTGATCTGCTCCCACATGCCCGGCGGCAGGGTCTTGGTGATGCTCTCGACTTCGATCAGCGCCGGGGCAACCGCATTGACGCGGATGCCGTCGCGACCGAGCGCGAGGGCCAGCGAACGGGTCAGCGCGTAAACGCCGCCCTTCGAGGCCGAGTAGCTGAACTGCATCGGACTGCCGCGCCAGGTGAGCGAACTCATGTTGACGATCGAGCCGTTCTTCTGTTCTTTCATGATCTTTGCCGCTGCCTGACAACAGAGGAAGCAGCTGCTGAGATTGGTGTCCACGTTCTTGTGCAGGCGCTCGAGCGTGACCTGCTCCAGCGGCACGCCGGAGTCGTGATCAAAGCCCGCTATGTTGACCAGCACATCGATGCGGCCGTAGTGCGCCATCACGCTGGCAAAGAGCGCATCGACATCGGCCTGCTGGCTGAGGTCTGCCGGCCAGAACGCGGTCTCGGCGGCGCCGGCAGTGATCGCAGCAGGCACATCGGCCGCCGCCTTGTTGATGTCGGTGAGCGCGAGACGCGCGCCACCCTTTGCAATCCACTGCACCGTGGCCGCACCGATGCCACCGAGCGCGCCGGTGATGAGTACGACCTTGTCACTGAACCTGGCCATCTGTTCCTCCCTCGCGCTTGAACATGCCATGTCTAAAAAAGAATGCCGTCTGGTTTGCCACTTCGAGCGAAATCAGCAAGCCGGTGTGCGTGACCGGCAGGCTCAAATGCGCCTTGATGCCTGGCAGCTCGGTCTCGACTACCGCGATGGTGCCGTCGTTGGGCTCGGGCAAGATGCCCAGCATCATGGCCGGACCGACGCTCATGGTACCGGCGATCACGCCGACCTCACGGTCACCGTCATAACGCTTCAGATACTGGCCGAGCAGTGCCTGGCGACCAGTCTGGCCGAGGACCGCAGCACCCAGGTCGCCGAGCTTTGCCAGCTGGTCGGCGGCGATGCTGCCGCGGAGCGGAGAACCCAGACAGACGATGCGCCCCGGCCTGGCGAGCGGCCGGCGCTGGAGAGCGACCAGCGCCATCAGGCCACCGGTGCTGTGCCCGACGAGATGCAGCGTTGGCGATTTGAGAGTGTCGAGAAAAGCGCGCAGACGATCGGCGTTGGTGCTGAAGTCAGCGTCGAAGGTGCCGTACTGGAAGAGTTCGGTCGGGTAACCGTGCTCGTCGCTGAGCCGATGCCGCAGGAGTCCCGCCTCGGCGCCGTTCATCCACAGTCCGTGAATGACGACGACGGTTTCAGCGGGTACGCTCAAACTGGATTCCAGGGTAGGAGCGGCTTCAGCCGCGACTGGGTTCATGGT
>JBATNV010000309.1:0-5377 GCA_049290495.1 Gammaproteobacteria bacterium
GGCTGGTACCACGGCAGTACTCGACCGGCGGCAAGACCCGGCTCGGACACATCACCCGGCGGGGTGATCCGTACCTGCGCACGCTGCTGATCCTCGGCGCCCGATCCGTATTACAGACCGCGGGCCGGCATGAGGACCGACGCTCGCGCTGGGCACTCAGCGTGCGGGAACGGCGCGGTTACCACCGCGCCTGTGTGGCCATCGCGGCCAAGAACGCGCGCATCATCTGGGCGCTACTGGCCAAGGAGGAAGACCTCAACCTGGCGGCTTGAGCCGTCACTGAATAATGTTCCCACCCACTCAACTGCGACGGAAAAGGTACAGCAACAGGTCAGACCGGCGTTCGGAGAACCTGATGAGCTCTGGGGCACAACTGATGCCGACTAACGATCGAGGTCCGAACGCGCGGCTTACATTGGGGCCCGAGCACGTAGCTGCTCACATCGAGGCCGGTTATAGACCTGCAGTCAGACTTGTGGTTGCTGAGAAGACGTCGCCGGAGGTGCGATAACAGAAGACAGCGATGCCGCTTGACGAATGTGGAAGTCCTTACGACCAAGCTCAGCGGCAAAGGCAAGCTGGCGTGGCTTTTGCGAATGCAAAAGACATGACAGCTTGTCTTTGTCCGTCTGCAGCGCCTTGTTAGGCGTCATCGGATGCCCTCCGCTTGCCACTTCTCGAAGGCGGTGACCCACATTTCTGTGCGAACGTTAACTCGCCCCAGGTTCATCTGCTCTCGCCCCAACCGTATCAACAACCCTTCAAGCTGTCTCCTTGCGTCTCGGATCTCGAGTACCGCCTGATCGGCGACTGAGCCTGCTCCTCCCCAAAGCTCGTTGGAAACTAGATATCGCCACATTTGTTCGTCGTCACCGACCGCCGCAATCGTGAGTGCATTCGGTGAACTGGTGTGCCGCTCGAGCAGCGCCGCGATCTCTTGCAGAGTGGCGCGGACCATGACGCCTAACGTCCACAGCAGGGGCGATTGAGGCGGCAGGCGTTTTGCGGCAGCGAAACGCCTGACGGGTCAAACGTCCGCTGCCTGTGCTGGTTATAGCGCAATCGCACCATCTACCTCCGATAAGTGAACAAGCTCTAGCTTAAGCTTATCCGGACCCTGAAAGAATACTGCGAAATAATCTCCCCCATACTCTGGATATTCTTTGGGTTCGCTTAGAACTTCTATTCCTTTCAACTTTGCCCAGCCAGGGAAGGTTTCGACTTCTTGTCGATTTCTAGCCGTAAAAGCCAAATGCTGAAGGTTTTGAGCATTTGCATCTACATTCGAACGATAAAGATAGACGCGAGTACCACGACCCTTCCAGCCAGCCGATGCCTCCTGGACTATCTCTTTTTCCATTCCTAGATAATCAACCAATAGAGAATCGTAAAACTGCTCCGCGTCCTGGGAATTTTGGACGCCAATGCCAATATGATGAATAACAGAGTTAATCAACGCACTTATCTCGACCAAGCGCTATAACGTCCAGGTTCAGCCGCGGATCGAGCGCGTAGCGCGAGGACCGTCGGCTGGAACCAGTTGTTGGACCGCACGTTGCCTAGCAACTTGTTACCTGCCCAGCGTGCAGAGTCACTACACGCCCTTTGCTTGTCTTGAGTTGGAGCCAATTCAGCACGTCAAAGCCTCCCTCACATTCACCGGGGACTTTGCCTTGATGCTCGTAGGAACGCCAAGCTCCACTCTTATTCGATGGTTTTCCGAGTTTGTTCACCGCCGTCTCCGGCGTGTTTAACCACAGTCCATTGTCGAGAGAAACTGGTTGCATCTTTGCTGGCAAGGCCGGACAGTCATTGGTACCCCCGCTCGCCGCAGTTGGTTCGGCGCTTACGCGCCCTATTGCGTGATCGGGACCACCCATTTCTCCATGGGCGATGATCCAGATTCGTTCGGTTCCGTTCTTGGTCTGGTTCGTATAGCACAACCAGTAAGTGCTCTCGCCAGCGTCGCCTTTATGCTCTATGTGGCCAGCCAAAGCTGCGTTCTTCACCTGATCCAGCGTACTCTCCTCGAACGTAACCTTGAACAAGCCCATTGTCAGGCCAGTAGCTGGCTTGCTTTGCACGGTGGCGTTCCAAGTCATCTCGAACGCGATCTCAGGGGGCGGGGTAGCAGCAAACGCAGGAAGGCTCAGCAGAACGCCCGTTGCCACTAAGTGCGATCTAGTCATTTCGTGCGGTCCAACGCCCAAGCTCACCGGCGCCAGCGGCTGGCGCGCGGGTTGCGCTTGCAAGCCGCGTGACGGGCGCGTCGGGCGACCGGTGGAGTGATGGGATGGACTCCCTCCGATCTGACTTCGGCATCATCGTGCCAGCTGGTCTCATGTGGTGTGGGTCTCAGCACAAACCGGAAGGAGTCCTGACATGAATACTACGACTGTTGCGCCTGTGGTGGGAGTGGATCTCGCCAAGAGCGTGTTTGAGCTGGCCGTGGCGGACGAGAGCTGGCGGATTACCGAGCGGGCCCGCCTGTCCCGCAGCCAGTTCGAGCGCTGGTTTGTGAACCGGCGAGTCGGGCTGGTGGTGATGGAAGCCTGTGGTTCGGCCCACCACTGGGCACGCTGGCTGACTGGCCTGGGAATCGAAGTGAAGCTGCTGCCGCCCCGTTACGTGCGAGCCTACGTGAAGCGCAATAAGACTGACGCGGCCGATGCAGCCGCACTGCTGGAGGCAGTTCGCTGTGCCGAGATCGTGCCGGTGCGGGTCAAGTCACTGGAGCAACAGGGACTACAAGCCCTGCACCGCACGCGCTCGCTGTGGATGGCGACGCGCACTTCGCGGATCAACGCGCTGCGGGGCTTCTGCCGGGAGTTCGGCATCAGCATTGCCCAGGGCAGTCGCGTTGGCGTCGAGCAGATCGCACGCGTGCTGGCCGACCCGCAGACGGTGATCCCCGGCTTGCTGCGCGGGACGATGACGTTGCTCATCGAGGAGATCCGGCTGCTTGAAGGCCGGATCTCGCAACTCGAACGGGAACTGACGGCAGCAGCCAAACAGTCGCCAGCGTGTACCACGCTGCTGTCGGTACCGGGTATCGGTCTGCTCACTGCCACCGCGATGGTGGCCGCCACCGGTGGTGCGGTCAGTCACTTCAAGGATGCCCGCCACTTCGCGGCCTGGTTCGGGCTGACACCCAAGGAGCACTCCTCGGGGAATCACCGCCATCTGGGGCGGATCAGCAAGCGCGGTGATCGTTACCTGCGCATGCTGCTGACCCACGGGGCGCGATCCGTGCTGCGGGCAGCGAGTATCGCCACGGCTGCAGGTAAACCCATCGACGCTTTGCGCCAGTGGGCCATGGCCGTACAGAAACGCTCGAACCACAACAAGGCCACCTGCGCGCTGGCCAACAAGCTGGCACGTATCTGCTACGCGACCTTGCGCGACCAGGAACCCTACGGCGCGCACCGACTGAACCGAAAACTGCAGCGTGTCGCCTTCGCGATGCCCGCCTGAAACAACCACCCACCAACGCTTGCACGGGAGAGTGATCGCCCATCATGGCCAACCGGGTTCACCCCACACCGCGTGACGCCGATAACAATGCTGGCAGCTCTATGCCTGCCGCTTGCAGCGATTGGCGCCGTGGTGACGCAGATTCCATGTCGGCACGGGCCATTGCGAGCCCACTTCAGATGCCGGATATACGACTGCAGGCGAAATCCCCACAGCCATCAACATCGATCACTCACCCGACTTGCGGAGGGAGTCCATATACGATTGGTTAGAAGTCATAACGGAATGGCACGCAGCCGCCAGGACGATCCTTGCCTGGGCCGGTCTGCACAAAGTGCATACGTTCATAGAACCCCACTGCATGGGTCGAGGAGTTTACGAGGACTGCAGCGCGCGGCGATCTAGATCGGCAGCTTTCCAAAGCCTCGGTCAGCAGCAGACGGCCAATACCCTGGCGCTGAAAATCCGGGGCAACGAACAGGTTCGTGAGATTCCAGAACTCCTTGACCAAGACCACACCGGAAACTAGCCCGGCATCACCGTACTTCAGGTGCAGCGAGCTATCCGGATTCTCCCGCCACCATTCCAGACTCTCGTCAATATCATCAATTAGAAACGCGGCTTCCTCCTCAGACCTCGCCACATTAGCGCGGATTGCCGAAGCAATAAGGTCTCTAATCGGCGCCAGGTCCTGAATCTCAACCGACGACAGAATCATGACTTCTAACTATATCTATACGGACTAAATTCCGTTTGCCATCCGGACTTTTTATGGGAAATCATGGGAAACCCATTTGCGATCAGATGGATAGAGTGAATAATAAAAAAAGATAAACGCGGCGTAGGAGATCATCACCATGGCACCCTCCCCGTTGCTCGAAAAGGTCCGAGCCTGCATCCGTGTGCGGCATTATAGCCCGCGGACTGAAAGTGCCTACGTGCACTGGATCCGCCGGTACATCCTGTTTCATGGCAAGCGACATCCCGCGGAAATGGGCTCAGCCGAAGTTCGCGAGTTTCTCGATTATCTTGCCGTGCAAAAGAAAGTCGCGGCGAGCACTCAGATCAGGGGGGACGTCGGGCCCACTCACCTGCCGGTCGTACTTTCACGCGGGGAGCTGGGCCAGGTACTGCAAGAGCTGGCGGGCACCGAAAGCCTGATTGCGCGGATGATGTACGGCAGCGGCATGCGCTTGCTGGAGGCACTCACGCTGCGCGTAGGAGATCTCGGTTTTGATTACCACCAGATCACGGTGCGCTCTGGAAAGGGCATGAAGGATCGAGTGACAATTCTACCCGAGGGTGTCCTGCCGGACTTGCGGCAACACCTGGAGCGTGTGCGGCGACTGCATGATCGAGATCTCGCCGAAGGCTTTGGCCATGCCCCGCTCCCCGACGCGCTGGCGCGTAAGTACCCGACAGCGGCCATCGAGTGGCGCTGGCAGTTCGTATTTCCGTCCAAGACCCGTTCACGCAGCGC
This sequence comes from Gammaproteobacteria bacterium, assembly GCA_049290495.1. Classification (GTDB taxonomy): domain Bacteria; phylum Pseudomonadota; class Gammaproteobacteria; order Steroidobacterales; genus SHZI01. The sequence continues at coordinate 4,955 of JBATNV010000309.1, forward strand.
TGAAGACCCCTGCTGGCGTCGCTGGCACGCTTCGCCGAGCAACCTGCAGAAGGCAATCAAGACAGCTGCCCAGCGCGCCGGCGTTGATCGGCGCGTCTCCACGCACACCTTGCGCCATTGCTTCGCGACGCACCTTCTGGAGGATGGCTATGACATCCGCACGGTCCAGGAGTTGCTCGGACACTCGGACGTGAAGACCACGATGATTTACACCCACGTCATGCAGAAAGGCGCACGCGCTGTGCGCAGCCCGCTAGACCGGATAACCGGATAGACCGACCATTTCCTCCGTCATCACTGGATCGATGAATGCCGGCAGCTCAGCGGCTCGATCAGCCTTAACTGAGCCGGCCGTGGAATCGGGGGTAAACCAACTCTTCGCCAAAAGCCTTGGCACTGCTCGACAAGTACTCATCGCACATA
>JBATNV010000310.1:0-1628 GCA_049290495.1 Gammaproteobacteria bacterium
ATCGCTGAGATTGTTGCCGGTGAGATTTGTGAACAGCCGGCGCTGGCTGCTGTCTGGCAGCTGGCTCGCCGCGCCACCGTCGCCGACCCGGTCACCGTCCGGTTGGTCTGACCAGAAGCTGAAGGCATCACGCTTGAAGAGGCCGGTGACCGGATCGATGACGGTGTCGCCGTTCTGACCGACCAGTTCACCATCAGTGAAATGGTACTTCTTCAGATTTCCCGTCCAGCGTGTCCGCACGGAGGGCTTGAATACCGAGAGAAATACATCGTTGAGGTTCTCTGTCCGGTTAAAGGCATTCACGGGCACGGTCGGCGCAGCGAAGGTGCCGACGTTGTCGAAGATAGACAGCACGATGCCGCTAAGAGCCGTGGCCAGGCTGGCCGTATCGTCGGCCACGTGATATTCACCGCCGCCACGTGCTGCTGTGCTTTCGAGCAGCGGAAAGTCCGCTGCGAAGCCGATGGTATGCGTCGTGACAGTCTGTATGCCGGGCAGTGTGGGGCTCAGGTCGTAACTGGCCAGGTAGGCTGCGAGGTCGTCGAGGCAGCGCCCCCCGCCACTGCCATCGCAGTCAGGAGCGACGGTTGCCGCGAAGCCCGGGAGAGCAAGGATCTTGCTTACCGCACCGTCATCTCCAGCGGGCTCGCCATCGGTGAGCAGAATGATGAAGTTTTTGCTGCAGGCTTCGTCGAGCGGCGATTTGTACAGCGCCCCGTTGGCGTCATTGCCGACGCGTGATTCAGCAACGCTGCGATCAGCGCCAACATTGCCGTAATCGACGCCGCGCCCCATGAAATACTGGGTCGCTTCGTAGAGGGTTTCAGACAGCGGCGTCTGGCCGCTCGGCGTGAGGTCATTGACGATGTTCTGGACGTTGTTCCGGGCGGTTTCGATGTCCTCCAGCGCGGCAACCACACGGCCACCCTCGTCTCGATTAAAACGCATCACGCCGACCCTGACGTTTCTCATGCTGGTGGTGAGCGCGTTGACTGCTTCCTTGACGATATCAAGGCGCGTCTTCTGCACTGTGGGTGGATTGGTATTCCAGTTGAGCCAGTTCCCGTCGTATATGGTGTAGCGGTTGTTCCAGGCGGGCTCCTGTGCGTCTGTCGATGCCCACGGGCCATCGGGACCATTGGCGGCGAAACGTTCGCTGCCCGATCCCTGGCCATTCGCGCCGCGATCGCTGACGCATTCGAGCGCGCCATCGGGCCGTTCGCCGTTCAGCGTATCCCAGCGTTCGCGACTCTCATCCCAGCCGAGCAGGGAATCAGCGTAATAGCCAACTTCGGCCAGCGGCTGCATGCTGTTCGCGCAGTAGTTGACGGATTTCGGCAGCAGATCCGGGCTGTCGCAGGGTGGTCTGGTACCCGTGGTCGTGAAGTAGATGGCGTCGCTCCGGTAGCAGCCATCGAAGCCGGTATCCGGATCGAAGGGCGCCTGGGTGTCGACCAGGGTATTCATGCTGCCCGAGGTATCGATGATGAACAGCACGTTGGCGTCGGTGGCCGTTACGCTCCGGTCGCTGAGAAAAAGCTCTGAGTCATCAGCCCACAGCGGGAGTGCGGTGCCGAGTAGCAGCAGCATGCAGACGAACTGGCGCAGCAGGTATTGCGTACGCTGGT
>JBATNV010000311.1:0-2475 GCA_049290495.1 Gammaproteobacteria bacterium
TTTCGCCGCTGCGCAGACCGATCACCCACAGATCATCGCCTGGATCCGGAACAGCGCTGTTCAGGCGCACCGACTTCACCGGCGTATCACCGATCAGTGCCGGGTCGTAGGCCAGTAGCGCGAGATTGTGCAAGGGATGTACGAAGACCACACGTGCCGGTATCTCCAGCGTGCCGCCAAAGGTGATCCGCACGTCGCCCATGGCCTCGGGTATCGTATTGCGATCGACAACCACCAGACCGCGTTCTGCATCGAGCACGACACCTGTGCCGTAGTAATGCTGCTCGGATACACCGGATACCACATACGGCATGTCGAAGTTGACCAGCACCAGCGAGGGCGCGATCCGGCGCAGTCTCGCGTCGCGCTGCGGAACCAGGCTCGCCGTACCACCTTGCGGCGGCTGCGCCGGCGGCCCCGCAGCCAGATCACTGCACGGCCATTCGCCACGCTGATCGTCACGGTGGCAGCGCACAGCGGGAAACCAGCGCCGATCCATACGGATCACGCGTAGCCGGCTGGAGCCGGGTTCTTCGACGCTAAGGATACGCAGCGCAATCTGCTGCTGATCAGCGAGGCCCGCCAGGACCTTCTCGATATCGTCGATGGTGTTGATCACCTCGGCACCTGCGCCGATGATCACTGCGCCGCGCGGTATCCCGGCCGCTGCCAGCGTGAAGCCGGGGTTCCCTACATACACGCCTTCGACAGCGCGGTTGAAATAGCGCGCCAGTTGCCAGGACAGATTGTTGACGACGGCATCGCCGAACTGAAGGTACTCGTCCGGATTGAGCTGGTGCAGATCCTGCACCGTCAGGCTCAGGTTCAGGACCTGGCCACCACGCTCGACAAGCAGATCGATCGGCCGGCCCACGCGCGCATCGAGTGCATCATCGAGTGGCACGAACTCCGACAGGTAATCGCCATTCACCTTGACGAGGATATCGCCGACCTGCAGCACTCCCGCGGCTGCGCTACCCGGCAGGATCTCGCTTACCACCAGCATGCCGATGCCGTCCGGAAAACGCTGGCGTACAGCCGTTTCGCTCGCCTCGCGCAGCCCCAGGCGGCGCAACTCATCGAAGGCTGTATAGCTGAATATGGTCCCCAGCGTACCGCGCGGGACCGACTGCGCCATACGGAGTCTCGTCAGTGCGCGTTGCACGCGATCAAGCGGCAGAAAGAAGCTTGATGCAGTCGCGTTGCTGGCACCGGCATTAAGCGCCACCACATCACCATTGATGTCGATCACCGGCGAGCCCGATGAGCCACCCGAAGTGCTGGATGCAGCCTGCAGATAGAAAGTATTGAAGTCGTTGTACTTGCCCCGGCCATAGTCCGGCGCCTCGCGACGCAGCCGGGCGATGATACCGGACAGGATCGATAACTGCTCACCGCCATCGTTGCCGACCACGCGGATCTCACGGCCGATCTGTGCCGCGGCCGGTTTGAGCGACAGTGCCCTGGGCTGGATGTACTTCAGCGCTGCCGGATCGTAACGATAGAAACCGAAATCGTGTACCGGATCGCGATACACCGGGGTCAACTCGACCTCTTCCTGGTTGGTGAAGATGGCGACTGCGCGCACCGGCCCCGAGGTCACGACGTGTCGGTTGGTGAGTATCAAGCCGCGCTCGGCATCGACCACAAAACCGGTGGCCTGGGCTGATTCATTCCACTCGGTATCGAAGGCGCGCGTCTCGTCCACCTGGATGGAAACGACGGCGGGTGAAATCCGCTCGATGGTATTCCGCCAGGCACCGGCCGCAGAATCGTCGGCTGCCTGCAGCGCCGGGACTGCAGCCAGGTACAGGAGCAGGGCAAACAGGCTAGATGTTGAGCGCATGCCCGAAAGCCGCACGAAACTCCTGTGCCAGTGATGCCGGGGTGAAATGATGGTTCTGTGTACCGCGATGGGCGATCTTGATAGAGCCAAGCAAAGCGGCCAGTCGCCCTGTTTCAGCCCAGGGCAACCCGCGTGACAGGCCAAACAGCAGTCCGGCGCGATAGGCATCGCCGCAACCGGTTGGATCCTGGAGTGCAGACGGCTTGACCGCCGGAATCGCAATGCTCTCGCCCTTTGACCAGATCGTCGAACCCTCGGCACCGCGCGTCACGATGAGCGCATCGACATGGCGGGCAAGTTCCGCTTCACTCCAGCCGGTTCGGTCACTGAGCAGCCGGGACTCGTAATCGTTGACTGCAACCCAGCTTGCCAGTTCGATGAAGCGGCGCAACTCGTCGCCAGCAAACATCGGCAAGCCCTGCCCGGGGTCAAAGATGAAGGGCACCCCCGCTGCATGAAACTGCTCTGCATGCTCAAGCATGCCGTCGCGACCGTCGGGAGAAATCAGGCCGAGCTTCAAACCGGCGCCGGACGGCACCTGGTTGAGATGTGCGTGGTTCATTGCACCGGGGTGGAAGGCCGTGATCTGGTTGTCGTCGAGATCAGTGGTGATGTAGGCCTGCGCGCAC
>JBATNV010000312.1:0-3515 GCA_049290495.1 Gammaproteobacteria bacterium
GCAGGGTTGCGGCAAGCAACATGCTGATCCGGGCTTTCAGGTAGCGCATTATTTTCATTGGAACTCCCGGCTGCGCGTGACGTGTTCGCTGAAGCGAGCCAGCTTCTCCTCGACCTTCTGCTTTGACCAGGGGGTTGCGTAGTTGCGGCCAGTTATTCATGGCATGGAGTCTACCTGTCTGCCTCGTTTTGTGACGACTGCACCGGTCTGGTGCATGAGCTGCCCATATTATGGACCCTGACCTGCTGGCCGGATCGTCGCCGCAAGGACAGGAAATGTCACAGAAGCACCTCAGGGTTGACACCGCAGATCTGAAGTTTGGCATGTATGTCGCCGAGCTCGATCGCCCGTGGCTTGGAACGCCGTTCCTGTTTCAGGGGTTCACGATCGAGGACGACGATGAACTTCAGCAACTCAAAGACTGCTGCGACCATGTTTTTGTTGATGCGACCCGCAGTTTGCTCGCCGAGGAGAAACAGCGGCGGATCAGCGATGCAGCGAGGCCGGCAAAGGCAGAGAACCTGAAGCCTGTGCCGCAATCCACGATGCTTGATGTTATCTCCAGCCTCGACAGTTCCGGGACACTCGCTGGCAGAATCCAGGCCAGGCCCTATCACAACACGGTCTCTACTCACGCCGAGGCCAGTCGGGCCACGATGGCCTACGATGCCGCGGCATCAGTGATGGCCGATATTCTCGGCAAGTTGCAGTCCGGCAAGGGACTGGATACCGAGACCCTGCGGGTGGCGATGTCGCCCATGATCGACAGTGTTACGCGTAATCAGGATGCGATGGCCTGGCTGGTACAGCTCCGGAAGCGCGACACCTACGCCTACAATCACTCGCTCGCCAGTTCAGTGTGGGCGGTCATCCTTGGGCGCCACCTCGGTTTCGACCGTGCCGGGCTCGATACCCTGGCCATGGACGGGCTTTTGCTGGACATGGGCAAGGCCGAGATTGCCGCTGAAATTCTCGTAAAGCCAACGCCGCTGGATGAGCGTGAACGCAAGATCATGCGCACCCACGTTGAACGCGGTGCGCGGATGGCTGCCGATGCACCCGGGATGACTGCCGACATCATGGCCATGATCGACGGGCATCACGAACGCCATGACGGATCAGGTTATCCGCAAGGCCTGGCCGGTGCTGAAATACCTGTCTTCGGACGAATCGCAGGTCTCGTCGATACCTTCGACGCGATGATTACGGCCCGGCCCTATGCCCGTGCGAAGTCGTCCTACGACGCGATTCGTGAGTTGAACAGTCTGGCGGGAACGGCATTTCAGCGCGAACTGGTCGAGCAGTTTGTGCAGGCGCTGGGCATGTTTCCTACCGGCTCGCTGGTGCAATTGAATACAGGCGAAGTCGGTATTGTTATCGAACAGAACCGCGTCAGGCGCCTGCGCCCGAAGCTGATGCTCCTGCTGCAGGCAGACAAGTCGCCCGTCAACGCGCACTCAACGGTGGATCTGCGTACGGTTCCGGCCAGTGGTTCTGGCCCGTCGGCTCGCTGGATTGTATGCGGGCTTGAACCGGGTGCGCATGGCCTTGATCCCAGGGACTTCTTCGCCTAGGGGGCAGCATGCCTACCGGGACAGGTCTATCCGGCTACACGCGACTGCTGCGCGAAATCGAGACTCTGCGCGTGGGCGCCCGCATGAACAGCATGGCGCTCGTTCTGCTGCGGCTGAAGGGTATCAACGAGTTGAACAAGGCGCTCGGTTACGCCGCGTGCGACGAGGTGCTGAATATCGTTGCCGGCCGCCTGGCCGGCGTCGCACGCAAGCAGGACCGTCTGACACAACTTGGCGGCGACCTCTTCGCGCTGCTGATCTGCAACCCGCTGCACGAAGGCCACGCCATTCTCGGTGCAGAGAAAGCGGTACGCGTGATGACCGATCCGGTTGCCATTGGCGAAAGCCGGGCGCGGCTTCGCGCGAGTGCCGGTATTGCGCTCCTTGCGTCGGGTGTTGCCACCACGGCGGAGGAGTTCCTGCGCCAGGGAGAACTGGCCGTGCAGGAGGCAGTTGCGGGTAACGATGCCTATTTCGTTTACAAGCCGGCGCTGGACAGAGCGCAACAGCATCCGCAGGCGATGTGGGCAGAGGTCGATGATGGACTTCATCGGGGTGAATTTGAGATCCATTACCAGCCCAAGCTGGACCTGCGCACGGGACGGCTGGTGGGCTCGGAGGCGCTCGCGCGCTGGCGACATCCGCTCAAGGGACTGATCTCACCGGCGCAGTTCATGCCGGTCATCGAGGAGACCGACAGCGCGAGAACCCTGCTCTGGTACGTGCTCAATACGGGTCTGCGCCAGGCAGCGGCCTGGCAGCACCGCTGGCCTGGATTCAAGATTGCCGTGAATGTTTCCCCGATGTGCCTGGCCGATCCGGACCTGGTGGAGTCACTCGCCGATGTGACGAGAATCTGGCACTTTCCCGCCGACCAGCTGATCCTGGAGATTACAGAGACGGCCCTGATGCGCAGCCCGAAGGAGGGTACGGCCCGGCTTCATCAGTTGCGGGAACTCGGCGTGCAGGTTTCCATCGATGACTTTGGTACCGGCTACTCGAGCCTTGCGTACCTCAAGGTACTTCCGGCGGACGAGCTGAAAATCGACAAGTCATTCATTCTGCCGATTACTCAGGCGGCGACGGACCGGCGCCTGGTTGAATCGATCATTCAGCTCGGACACGCGGTGGGACTCCAGGTGGTTGCCGAGGGTATCGAGGACGAGGCAACGGCACGGACGCTCGCCGGGATGCACTGCGATATCGGCCAGGGTTTCCACTTTGGCCGGCCGCTGGACGCCGCGGCTTTCGAGGCGCGCTGGCTCAGTGGCAATGGTTCGTCAGTCATGGCGGCGAGTGCCTGACCGGGTACCGCTACGGAATATTCGCACTCTTCTCTGCGGGCACTGTCGAATTGCCTGTTTGATCGCTGGTAACGGCGCCTTTTCCCCTGAAGGTTTCAACGTGCTTCAGTTTTCATCAGAGCAGTGTTGAACAGCCGCAGGCTGTTTCGCAGGGGGCGGCTGTGTCCAGGCGGCGAATCTATCCCTCCAGGTGCGGTACTGAAAAAAAAATCGGGGTCAGCACCCAGGCGCTGACCCCGATTTTATTATCTGCCAGTATCCGGAGACCCCGTGAGAATTGTGCAGGCTACTGCGCCGCGAAAGACTTGCCTTCCTTCTTCGCCCGCTTGTCGGCTTTTTTCTCGGACATGGTCTTCGCGGGCTTCTTCTTGGCCTCGCGGCTGCTCGATCGTTCCTTTGCCATGATCAGTGCTCCTGTGCATTGATGGGTAAGTCGCCTGCACAGAGTACTCCTTACTCGCCGGCATCGCCGCGTATCGATTCCCGTCGGTGCGCGTCCCGGGATCGACCGACAATCTTGTCGAGGGCATTCACCAGCTTCTGGGTAGCGCCATGCACGGCCTCTGCGACCTTTCCGGCATCGTGACTCACAGCGGTGGGCTGTCGGCCGGCGAGCCGCGCCTCGATCAGGCAGCGC
>JBATNV010000313.1:0-1669 GCA_049290495.1 Gammaproteobacteria bacterium
GTCGTGCCAATCGTGTCGATGCCACCGCCGCTCTGCTGCGGCTGTCGTCTGCTCAAGAGCGTTTTTACCTGCAGAACAACCGCTATGCGACGACGACCGATGAACTGGGCGATCCGCCGCCCGCCGGCCTCGGACTCAGCAGCACAGAGCACGGACTCTACGATCTCAGCGTAGAACCCGCAGCAGATGGAGCCGTCGTCGGCTACATCGCAACCGCAACTGCCCGCTCCGACCAGTCACAGCGGGATGATGCCAGCTGTGCGTCCTTCAGCATCGACCAAAGCGGTCAACGTGCCGCGAGCAATGCAGACGGCGCCAGCGATGCTGATATCACCAGCACGTGCTGGCGCTGATTTTTGGACCACACCGGAGAGCCCTCCGGCAAGGACAGGCTGCCATGAACCAGACATGCACTTCAGCTGCCGCTACAGATACCCGTACCGCCGCTGTGATCGCCATCGTTCATTCAACTGCAGAAGCGTGGAACTCCCAGGAATTCAGCAAGGTTCTGGAACTATGGGATCCTGCCGAGCCCTTACCGTTCTACCTGGCTGAAGAACAGGATGACTGGTTCATCGGCTGGGAGCCGCTGAAAAACTATCTGGTACCGGTCCAGCCCAGCCCGGCAGTCCAGGGTATTCGCGAGGAGATGCGTGACATCACGGTGAAGTTCATCGCAGCAGATCTGGCCATCGCAGTCTGGTGGATGCATTTCGAGATGAAGATCATCGGCCGCAAGCCCATCGGTGAAGAAGTCCGGGTCAGCGCAGTACTGCGTCAGACCGCAGCGGGCTGGCGTTATATACACTGGGCCGAGTCACCGATGACCGCGTCCATGTACCTCATGAAGCTGATGGAACGCGATGTCGATCAGGAAAAGTTTGCCGGCTGCCACACGCGCGCCATGCAGCGCTGGCAAGCTGTTCGGAAAAAGTGGCAGTAAAGCAGATGCCGGACTGCTTCAGGTCGACGCCCGGCGCCGCTCTAGAAAGAAGCCGTCAAAAAGCAGCAGAATCACACCAACCGTAATTCCGGCGTCGGCGACGTTGAATGCCGGAAAAGACCAGCGGTCGTAGTACAGCAGCACGAAATCGACAACATAACCCTGCACCAGCCGGTCGATGAGGTTACCAATCGCCCCGCCCAGCACCAGCACGAGACCGAGCGGCACAACCACCCTGCCCACCGGCTGCTGAAAAAACCACCACAGCAGGACACCGCTCACCAGCAGCGCGGTCAACCCGAAGAACCAATTCTGCCAGCCAGAGGCATTTGCCAGAAAGCTGAACGCTGCACCGCTGTTATGCAATCGTACCAGGTCGAAATACGGCATCACCGGCAGCCGCTCAAACAACTCGAAATGGCCGACGACCAGCTTCTTGGTCCACTGATCCAGAACGACCACGACGATCGCAAGCAGCAACCATCGCCAGGTGATGCGCCCGGGCGCGGGCCTTGAGCCGGTTTCGACTACAGCTTCCATTTCGTACTCGCTCAGACGTAACGGCGGATCTCGCCCGGCCCCTCGATATTTGTGACACACCGGCCGCAGAGTTCCGGATGTGCAGCGCTCTTGCCAGTGTCCGGCAAACGGTGCCAGCAGCGCACGCACTTGGCGTCAGTATCCGGCTCAGCCTGCACCCAGAAACCCTCACCGGGCAGCGCCGAT
>JBATNV010000314.1:0-3131 GCA_049290495.1 Gammaproteobacteria bacterium
GTTCAGATCCTGGACCACCGGTCCACCGTTCTGGCCATAGCCATCACTGTCCGGCAGCTGACGGGTGATGAACGTACCGTCGTCCTGCTGCTCCATCAAGTACACGGCGCGAGAGCCGTCACCGGCCACTGCGAGATCTACGCGACCGTTGCCCGTGAGATCACCACCAGCCACCGAACCTGGAGCTGCCTGGCCGATACCTCCGGTAACGGGAAAGTCACCGGCTGAACTCAGCTGCTGCACGGCCCACGGCTGGCGCGGATCCGCCCCCGGCGTGAACTCGTATACGGCCGGCGCCGGGTAGAGTGCAAACGGCGGGAACGGCACATTCAGGTTGGTGTGATTGGTGGCAATCCAGCGAGTCGGCCCACCGTTCAGCGGATCGACCGGAACGATAGTAAAGCCCGGGCCCTGGTTGGTACCGATGGCATGGCGCGTGAAAGTGCCGTCGCCATTATTCTCGAACCACACGTATGAGGCCGCGCTCGCATCGCGTGCCACCGCTGGAACAAAGGGCTGGACCTGGACCTGACCGAAAAATTGCGGCGAGACGATATCCATACGCCCGTCGCCATTTACGTCGCGTGCCTCGATCAGGCCACCACCGCCGTCAGCGATCTTGACGGGCGGATAGAACTTGCCGCGGCCCTTACCCTTGAGAAATTGCAGTTCCACGATATCGTCAGCGGGACTGGACGGATTACCGGCATCTTCGGCCACCGTGACGATGTCCTTCACATGGTCGCCGTCCATATCAACGAAGACAACCGAGTGATAGGAGAACGGACTGTTGGTCACCAGGTCGTGACGAATCCACCGCCTGGCATTCAGCCGGTTTTCCCACCAGGTCAGCGAACCGCGCTGCTTTCCGGTGTAGTTATCAAAAAAGTAACCTCCGGGAACGATCACATCCGGCATCCAGTCGCCATTCACATCGACAACGGTGGGCCGGTTCGGAAACGTGATGCTATCCGACTCCTTGACGATTGCGATTTTCTCCCAGCCGCTCACCTGGAAGAACCCGCCGGCAAGTTTCCGTCGGTAGACACTAACGGTTCCCGCCGCGGGAATGATCGGACCGGTTGGCCCGTAGCTGAAAAGCCCGAAGGCACTGACCACGAGTTCGGGCCGCGGCAGCAGCGCCACGTTGCCGCTGACGACGAAAGCAGCGCCGGGCAGATTATTGTCAGATGTCGCCTGATTTGACTGGAACGCTGACCGATAGTCAGCAGCGTACCTCGATGCAGCGGAGCGCCGTGCCGGCCGCCGGCGATTACCTGGCCTTCCTCGTCGCCATGCCGCTGCTGTTTGCGATCTGGGCCACCGCCATCGGTATGGCACCAGCGCGCAATGCCGGTTTCGTAATGGCCCTTCCCTATATCGCAATCCAGGTCACGGCTGCCTGGTGGGCAAATGCGGTGGGGTCCCAGGTGGTCGCCTGGATGACGCGACGCAAACCCCTGCCGCGCTGGCTTGCGCTGGTGCTGGGGTTCGTGCTGGTTTGCCTGCCGCTCGGCATTTTCTATAAAGGACAAACGCTGATTTTTCAGCAGTTGCTCCCTGCGCTGCAGCTCTCAACCTCAGCCTATGAAGTGGAGTGGTCCCTGGACTATGCCGCTCGCTTCTGCAGGTATTCGCTGCCATTTCTGCCTGTATGGATAGCGGCAGTCTACGGTTACCAGATATTGCGCGGCGTGCAGTGGTTTTCACCATCTGCGGCTGCGGAATCGGCGATGCCGGTGCCAGTGTCAGCAAGCCATCGCCCTGCAACGCTTGAAACCCATAGACCCACAGCGCCAGAAGTTTTGCCCTTCGTCGCCGCGGGCCGTCTGCCGGCCGATGCCCAGGTGTGGGCGGTCAAGGCAGAGGAGCACTACATCAAGCTGTGGTCTGACCACGGTGTCGACCTGGTCCGTTACCGCTTTCGTGACGCGATCAAAGACCTGGCCAGCAGGGATGGCACACAGGTTCACCGCTCCTGGTGGATCGACTGGTCAGCGGTGGTCAGCAGTCGTTCTCGCGGCCGATCCCTTGAACTGGTACTGCGCAACGGCCTCAGTATTCCGGTGAGCCTGGCTCATAAAGCTGAGGCGGGCCGAAGGACGGCGAAAAAACAAGGCTGGTCCAGACCCCGACAAAACGACAGCGACACTTCGCGCCTGGAAGCAGAAGCGCACTCAACTCCCCTCACCCGGCCATTGTGCTGACAAGCCGGCCAAAAGCCTCAACCTGCTGCCAGTCAGTGAACTCGATTACTGCTTTTGGATCGGTCGGTCCCTTGGTCATCAGCATGATGAGACGGATCATCTGTCGGTCGATAAAGCGGTACTTCGGATAGTCGAGCTTGCCGGCAAACACTGCCAGCTGCTTCGGCTGCCAGCCCGTCTTGCTGAGGAACTTCTGCAAATAGGGGTTGCTATCCGGCTGACACTTCTCTGCTTTGCGGGCCACGATGTTGACGGAAAAAAAAGCGTTCGGTTTACTGTCCAGAAGCGACTTGTTACGGACCACAAAGTCGATGATCGCGGGCTTGTACAGACCGTAACGGATGCTGGCACCGATCACGATCTTGTCGAAGCTCGCCAGGTCAATCGGCGCTACGTCACTGACCGACACCAGCACGACTTCATGACCGACCTGCGCAATCACCTGTTGCAATCGCTCGCTGATCTTTCTGGTGTGACCATCCGTCGTCGAATAAATAATCAGGATCTTGTCCATTTACTTTTCCAGAGCGATGCCCGGCTCGCAACGGGGACCGGTGTCATGAAGGATGCTGTGATAGCCCGGCATCCGGGCTATGCTGGCCACATGATAACAATCGTTCGGCTAACCCTGATAGTCGTGCTGCTGTTTGCGGCGCGTGGTTCACTGGCTGACGCGCCGCTGATCCAGACCAGCAACGGCACGGTGCGCGGGTCCAGCGATGAGGGCATCAACGCATTCCGCGGTATCCCTTACGCAGCGCCGCCGGTGGGACCGCTGCGCTGGCGGCCGCCACAACCAGCGGCATCGTGGACGGGTGTACGCGACGTCACCCGCTTTGGCCCGATCTGCCCACAGGATCTGCGCAGCGCCCTTCCCGACACGCCGCAAAGCGAGGATTGCCTGACACTGAATGTCTTTGCACC
>JBATNV010000315.1:0-2325 GCA_049290495.1 Gammaproteobacteria bacterium
GTCGTGAACCAGGGTGATCGGCGACCTTGCTGCTGTTTCTCCGCGCGCTGGTAGTTCATGTCGCGTGCCGAAGAGGTCGACAATTACCGCGATAGACGATCCTGCATTTTGCCGGACGAGCAGCGCGGCGAGATCCATGCCGGTCTGATCAGTCGCCAGGTCCGTAAACGCAGGTTCCAGACCGGCAGACAGCGCGGCTGCAACGATATCCGGGCAGGAGTAGGCCGGCAGGATGACCGGCGTACCGGGTTGATGTCGATTGGCTGCGAACCGGAGCGCCGCAGCAAGCGCCATGCTTCCCGAGCCGAATGCGCTCCAGCCTGCGAGCAGCGGGCTCGTCAACTCATCGGCGCGTGCAGTTACCAGCATCTGCCGGAGAGCGACACTTTCCCCGGCTGGGGTTTGGCGAGAAAATACCATCACCGGGCGCATAATAGACTTTGAAGCCGCCCTGTTCACTGCCAGTCGATGCTCCATAACGATCCGACAGTTGTGAAGTGTGCGATAGTTCACATCATTGGATCCCCGGGGGCGGGGGATACTGCCCGTACCGCGACTTGGGCCGTTGGGCACGCTGTGTATGCGCCTGGGTGCGGCTGATCAGCAAAAGGAGTTCCCTCTTGAGCAAGAGAAATCGTTTCTCGATGCCGGCTGCCGCGCTTTCCGGCATTTCCCGGCGCAGTGTCGTCAAGGCTGGCATTGCGATCCCTTTCGCCGCACTGCTTGCCAAGCCGGCTGGTGTCTTTGCCCAGCAGGCAGGGTTTGATTACTACATTTCTCCGACCGGTTCGAACAGCAATTCGGGTACTGAGGCCAGTCCCTGGGCGTTGAGTGCCCTGCAATCCAAGGGTTCGACGATTGCCGGCAAGCGGATCGGTTTGTTGCCCGGAACCTATGTCGCCCCGACCGGCGCCAGCGAGGGAGACTACCTCCGGCCGGTGGTCAATATTGTCGGTGGCAGTTCAGCCGCTCATACGGTTGTTGAGTCCGTCGTGCCGCGTGCGGCGATTATTACCGCCTGGAACGGCAGTGGTTACAACACCTATGTTCCCGCACCCATCGGTACCCTTAACCAGTACGTCACGATACGTGGTCTGACAATCAAGCGGGTGGTGCGCAAGGCCATCATGATTGGCAGCAGCAACGTCGTGATTGAAGATTGCGATATCTACGACATTGATCAGCGGCGTGAGCCCGGTTATAGCGTCATCGATAACACCGAGGGTATACGCATCGAAGACTACAACGGTGGTAGCTCGCCATCGTTGAGCGGCATTGTGGTCCGGAATTGTGAAATCCACGACATCTACAATGCGCAAGGAGCCGGAACCTACGTACCGCACGCGGACTACAACGCGAGCGGCATCAAGATCTACCGCACGCGTGGCCTGCTGGTCGAATACTGCACGATCTACAATACGAATGAGGGCGTGTTTGCCAAGACATATACGGGTGGCACAACCGTCCGCTTTTGTCACTTCCATAACCTGGTGTCGGCTACGCGCCGGCTTGGTGGCAATGCAAATACCACGGGTCTCTCGACCTATGTAAATAACAACTTTTTCTACAATGTGACCCAGTTCTATGACGCTGAAGTAGATCAGGCTACGACGCACAACCTGTATATCTATAACAATACCGCCTATGTAAATCGCTCAATAGGCGACGGCGGTGGATTTTATTTGCGCTCTGACAATGACCGGCTCGTGCGCCTGTACAACAATATCGTCTATGCCGATACGAATGCAGGCACTGGTTGGCTGGGCATCGGCATCACTGACCGGAACAACAATCCGGCACAGTTTGCGGTGCTGGATTACAACCGTTACGGCGGAAAGTTCCAGAACTGGGCGTCGAATATGTATACCTCTATCGCAAGCTGGCGTACCGCGATGGCAGCAGCCGGCGGTGCCGAAGCGCACAGCACAGCAGGTGACCCGCTCTTTGTGTCGCGTGGGGCCAATACGCCAGCCAACTACAAGCTGCAGGCCGGATCACCCTGTATCGGTACGGGTCGTATCGGTGGTGTTTCGTCCGGATCGGCGGCTGACCAGGGGTGCTGGACGACCGGTGTTGCGCAGATCGGCTGTGATTCTGACGGCTCGGTTGTCAGACCGAATCCGCCGATGCTGCAAGGTGTTTCCTAGCCTGCGAAGTACTGACATTCTGGTGCGCTGTCCGGCATGAGCGTGCGTCGGATCTTGCTGCTGGCGGTCGTTGCTGCGATATTGCTGGCAGGATTCGGGGCATGGAGAGTCCGTGACTGCCTGTTTGGGGCTGGTGACTTTCCGGCCCGTCCTGACGATTCTCGCCTGGCACCGTTTG
>JBATNV010000316.1:0-23066 GCA_049290495.1 Gammaproteobacteria bacterium
GTATGCGCATGCCGATATGGCCGATCTCGGCAGCCGGCTTGATGCGCATCAGTCCTCGTCACGGCGCAAACTGATTGTCAGCGATGGCACCTTCAGCATGGATGGCGACCTGTGCCCGCTTGATGAGTTGATTGCGCTTTCAAAGCAGCATGCCGCCTGGCTGATGATCGACGATGCGCACGGCTTCGGCGTGCATGGCGTGCAGGGCTGTGGTGTGGTGGATCCGGCACGCCATGGCTGCAGCGATGTGCCGGTGCTGGTTGGTACGCTCGGCAAGGCTTTCGGCACGGCTGGCGCATTCGTGGCCGGCAGTGAGACGCTGATCGAAACGCTGATCCAGCGTTCGCGACATTACATCTATACGACCGCGATGCCTGCGGCGCTCGCCGTAGCGACACTGGCGAGCCTGCGCATTGCGCGGGCAGAAGAGTGGCGGCGTGTGCGTCTTGCCGAACATGCGATGCGCTTCCGGCAGGGCGCCGCGCAACTCGGTCTGCAACTTCTGCCATCGCTTACACCGATCCAGCCGCTAATCATCGGTGCTGCCGCTTCGACCATGCAGCTCGGTGCCGCACTCGAAGCGCGCGGCATGCTGGTCGGCGCGATCCGGCCGCCGACGGTCGCCGCGGGCACTGCGCGCCTGCGCATTACCTTGTCGGCACTGCATGAATCGGCTGACATCGAGCGTCTGCTGGCCGCGCTGGCTGAGAGCTTGAAGACATGAAGCCGCGCTGCTATTTCGTGGCCGGTACCGATACTGGTGTGGGGAAGACGGTTGTCAGTGCGGCCTTGCTGCTCGCTGCGCGGGCCTGTGGTTTGGGTACTCTCGGCCTGAAGCCGGTGGCTGCGGGTTGTGTGCGGGCCGGCGGGCGACTGGTGAACGAGGATGCCCTGCTGCTGCAGCGCTGCTCGAGCCTGTCGCCGGACTATGCGGCCGTGAATCCCGTGGCTCTCGAGCCGGCGATTGCGCCGCATATCGCCGCGGCGCGCGCCGGTATCGAGCTCCGTGCGGCAGCGCTGGCAGATAAGGTGCGCGAGCAGGAATCGAGTGGGGCGGAAGTGTTGCTGGTCGAAGGCGCTGGCGGCTGGCTCGTGCCTCTGAACGCGACGGAGACCATGGCGGATCTTGCTGCCTTGCTCGGCTATCCGGTGATACTCGTGGTCGGCATGCGCCTCGGTTGCATCAATCACGCGCTGCTGAGCACACAGGCGATCAAGACTGCCGGCCTGCAACTGGCCGGCTGGGTGGCAAACTCGATGGCAGGAGAGATGGACTGCCTGGCAGAGAATGTGCGTACGCTTGAATCACGTCTGCCCGCGCTGAGACTGGGGACGGTACCGTTTTTTGCTGAGGGTTGTACGCCAGAACAGCTGAATACCTGGCTCGATGCGACCAGCCTGTTCGGGTCGCCATGATGTCTGACTTCGACCGCGAGCATATCTGGCATCCCTACACCTCGATGACGGCGCCCCTGCCGGCGTATCCGGTGGTTTCCGCTACCGGTGTGCGGCTGAAGCTGGCGGATGGCCGCGAGCTTATCGATGGCATGTCGTCGTGGTGGTGTGCGATCCACGGCTACAACCATCCGGAGCTGAATCGCGCCGCCACAGAGCAGCTCGGCCGCATGGCACACGTGATGTTCGGTGGACTCACGCACGAGCCGGCGGTGAGTCTCGCGCGCCAGTTGATCGCCATCACGCCGGAGCCGCTGCAGCATGTGTTCTTCAGCGATTCGGGTTCGGTGTCGGTCGAGGTTGCCATCAAGATGGCGCTGCAGTACTGGCAGGCGCAGCGGCAGCCAAAAAAATCGCGGCTGCTCACCATTCGTGGCGGCTACCACGGCGATACCTTTGGTGCGATGGCCGTCTGCGATCCGGTTAATGGCATGCACGAGCGTTTCGCAGCGGTATTGCCCCAGCACCTGTTTGCGGATCGTCCGGGCAGCCGATTTGGTGCGCCGCTGACGCCGGGCGACATCGACAGCTTCGCGACGCTGATTGGTCAGCATGCCAGCGAACTCGCAGCTGTCATTCTTGAGCCGATCGTGCAGGGCGCTGGCGGCATGTGGTTTTACTCGGCCGACTACCTGAAGCGGGTTGCCGAACTGTGCCAGCAGCACGATGTGCTGCTGATCGCGGACGAGATAGCGACCGGCTTCGGCCGCACCGGCCGCCTGTTTGCCTGCGAGCATGCCGGTATCGCACCGGACATCCTTTGTCTCGGCAAGGCGCTGACCGGCGGATACATGAGCATGGCGGCGACGCTGGCTACCCGGCGCGTTGCACAGGGCATGTCGGCCGATGGCGGGGTGCTGATGCACGGACCCACCTTCATGGCGAACCCGCTGGCTGCCGCGGTCGCGACACGCAGTACGGCGCTGCTGCTCGAAAGTCCGTGGCAGATGCGTGTACAGGCCATCGAGGCACAGCTGCGCACAGAACTTGAGCCGCTCGTCGCACATCCCGCCGTCGCCGATGTGCGCGTGCTCGGTGCGATCGGTGTGGTCGAGACGAAACACGCCGTGCCGATGGCCGACCTGCAGCGCTGCTTTGTAGACGCGGGGGTTTGGATCCGCCCCTTTGGGCGGCTGATTTACCTGATGCCACCGTACATCATTACGCCGGCTGACTTGCGTCAGCTCACCCAGGCAATCGCCATGAGCCTCGATCTGATATCGGCCTGAGCGATGTCGGGGCCTGTTTTGCATCTATAGACGGAGACGACAGTGAAAATCGACATCATTCTCGAGCCGGATGTGACGCCGACGCAGATCACTGAACTCGGCCTGCTGGCAGAAAGCCACGGCATCAATCGCATCTGGATACAGAACTATTCAGCGGCGCGCGACTGCTTCCTGAGCCTGGTACCGCTGGCGCTGGCCTCAACGCGCATCGGCATCGGCGTCATGGTGGTGAGTCCCTGGGAGATGCATCCGCTGAAGATGGCGAATGCCCTGCTCACGCTCAACGAGTACAGCAAGGGCCGCGCTGCACTGTGCGTTGGCGGCGGCGCTGAGTGGAACGGCATCATGGGTATCCCGATTACGCGGCGGGTGCGCGCGGTCCGGGAGGCGACCGAGTTGCTGAAGAAGGCCTGCGGCGAGCGGGCGGTGGCGAGCTACCAGGGGGAGATGTACAAGGCCAGCTACTTTTCGGCAAAGTGGGCCAGCGATGTGCCGCCGCTGATCTACACCGGTGCGGGCCAGGAGCAGATGATCCGTATGAGCACCACAAGGGCTGACGGCATCGTGCTCAGCGATGCGGTGCCGAAGTTCGCCGCTGCAGCGATGGGCTTTGTCCGGGAGAGTCTGCCCGCGCGGGACGCGGCGCTGGGACCGTTTCGCGTCAGCAATTTCTGGGCATGGCATGTAAAGGCTGATCGGGCCGCGGCGCTGAAAGAGGCCCGGCGCGAGCTGATTATCCGCAGCTGGCTCAGTCCGCATCATATCGGCAGCTTCATGAGCGACGAGGACTGCAAGTACATACAGGCTAACAAGGCCGCCTTTATAACCGCGTGGCGCGACCGCTCCGGTGACATCAAGGGCGTCCCGCAGCGGATTATCGATGCGCTGATCGAGGGCATCACCACGACCGGCGACCTCAGCGATATGGACCGGATTATCGCCCGGCTTCAGGAGTTCAGCGACGCGGGGCTCGATGAACTCGCCCTGCGCTTACATGATGATCCGGCCGATGCCATTGCGGTTATCGGCAAGCAGGTCGTGCCGGCGCTGCGCTAGCCAGTTAGCCGCGCCACATGCGCGACAGCGCGCCGTCGCGCCGGATGTACTCGTGCCAGAGTGCCGCCGAGATGTGCAACAGCAGGATCACTGCCCCAATCTTCCAGCAGGTCTCATGGATTTCGCCATACAGGTCGCTGTTGAAAGGCGAGCCGGGCGTGGCCTGCGGCACGAGGCGAAACACATTGTCCCAGGCGAAGAAGTAGATCGGAAAATCGCCGTCATAGGCCGAGAGCGCGGCCCAGCCGCTGAGCGGAAAGAGAATCAGCAGCGCGTAGAGCGCGATGTGCGTGACGCGGGCCACGAAGCGTTGCCCGGCGAGGAGTGCGCCGGGCAGTTCCGGTGAGGGATTCCCGAGCCGCCATGACAGTCGCAGCATGACCAGGATCAGGATCAGAAAGCCATTGGTGTTGTGTGCCTGCGAGAGCCGCATCACCAGCGCCGGATCGCCGTGACCGGCCTGCCAGGCATCGTAGGCATCGATCATCAGGAAGCCGAGTGGCAGCTGCACCAGGATCATGGCGGCGATCAGCCAGTGCAGGCTGCGGGTGACGAGCCCCCAGTGCTCAGGTGTATTGCGGAGCATGGGTCCGGCGGCTACTCGTAGCGCAGGGCTTCAATCGGATCGAGGCGGGCGGCCTTGCGGGCTGGCCAGATGCCGAAAAACAGGCCGACGGTGGCACTGAAGCCGAAGGCCAGTGCGACGGCCATTGGCGATACCTGCGTATTCCAGCCGACGAACTTTGCCAGCAACGCGGCGATGCCGCTGCCAAGCAAAATGCCCACCAGCCCGCCCAGCATGCACAGCACCATCGCCTCGATGACGAACTGCAGGAGGATGTTGCGTCGGCTCGCGCCCAGCGCCTTGCGTATGCCGATCTCGCGGGTGCGCTCTGTGACCGTCACCAGCATGATGTTCATGATGCCGATGCCGCCGACGACCAGGCTGATGCTGGCGATGCCGGCGAGCAAAATGGCGAAGATGTTGGCGGCTGCTTCCCGTACGTTAAAGAACTGGCGTGGGTCGGAAATGCTGAAGTCGTTGTCCTTGCCGGGCAGGATCTGGTGCTCGCGCCGCATCACGCGCTCGATCTCGACGATGGCCCGTTCCACGCTTACGCCGGGCGCCATCTGTGCACTGATTGAATCCAGCTGATCGGTGCCAAATACCCGGTAACGCGCGGTATAGAACGGGATCCAGAGCTGCTCATCCACATTGCGGAAGCCGCTGGCACCCTTTTCGGCCAGTACGCCGATCACCGTGAAACCCAGGCCCTTGATGTAGATGGTCTGGCCGATGATTGCGGCTTCGCTGCTGCCGAGCTTGGCCGGCACTGATGCACCAAGCACGGCGACGTACCGGCGGTTCGCGTCATCTGCATTGCTGAACAGGCGACCGGAGGACAGGGTATAGCCCTGTACGGCCGCAAAATTCGCACTGACCCCGATCACCCGCAGGTTTTCATTGCGATTGCCGAGCTTGATCTGTGGCTGACCGCCGATTTCCGGTACCACGGCACGCACTGAGGGCGCGTCGCTGCTAATCGCGGCAGCATCCTTGATGGTCAGCTTGGCACCGCTCTGGGCGACGCCCATACGCATGAAGCTGCCGGCGCGGACGCTGAGCACGCTGGCGCCGAGTGCATCGATCTGTTCGTCAACGGCAGCCTTCGCGCCAGAGCCGATGGCGATCATGGTGATCACCGAGGCGACGCCGATGATGATGCCGAGCATGGTCAGGAATGCACGGAACAAATTGCTGCGCACCGACTGCAGGGCCACCAGGATCATTTCCATGATCAGCATGACCTCACTCCTTCTTGCTGCCGCTCATGCCAGGCATGCCGGTGAAATTACGCATCTGCTGCTGAAAGCGCTGCTGGGTTTCAACCAGGCCTGAACTCGGCAGCATGTAGACCAGTTCTGATTCCTTCAGTCCGGCCAGTATTTCGCTGTAATCCAGATCGGTAATGCCGGTGACGACCTCTACGGCAACCGGTTTGCCCTCACGCTGGACAAACACCCAGTAGTGATTGCGGAACTGATAGCCGCCGGCCGTACCGCCGTCGGCCTTCGTCGCCGCCTCGGCGGGCAGCGCATTCTTCTTCAGTTGCTCACGCGTGGTTGCTTCGTCGAGGCCGACCAGGCTCGCCGAGGTGGCGATATCGCGGTCGGTACGCAGCGCGTTGGTCGGGATTGCCAGCACGCCTTTACGCTCCGTGATGAGGATCGAGACATCGGCGTTCATGCCGGGCTTCAGGAGGCCGCTGTCATTGTTGAGCACGATGCGCACGGCGAAGGTGGTGACCGTCTGGTCAGCATTGGCCTGTGGTTCGATCTTGAGCACCTTGCCGCTGAATGGCTGGTTTGGAAATGCGCTCACAGTTACCACGGCTGCCTGCCCAGGACTGATCTTGCCGATATCGGTTTCGTCCACCAGCGCGCGAACCTGCACGCTGCTGAGATCGGCCATCTTGAGCAACAGCGTGCCACCGCCTACGTCCATGATCGGTGAGGAGATCACCTGGCCTTGCTCGACCAGCTTTTCGATGATCGTGCCGGTGATCGGCGCACGCAGGTCGGTGTCATCGAGCTGAATCCGGGCGGTTTCCACCGCGACATTGGCGCGCACGACATCTGCTTTGGCGTTGGCCAGCTCCAGCTCTGACTGCTCGTACTCGACTTCGTTGATGATCTTCTCGGCCAGCAGTTTTACCGAGCGCTTGCTCTGCGCCTCGGCAATCGAACGACGCGCCTTGGCCGCTTCCAGCTGGGCCTGCGCCTGGGCCAGGGAATTGCGCGGATTGCGCTTGTCGATCTGCACCAGCAGCGTGCCAGCCTTCACGAGCTGGCCGGTCTCCGCCTTGAGGTCGAGGATCTGGCCTGAAGCCTTGGACTTCAGTTCGACGGTGAGCGCTGGCTCGATCTGGCCGGCCGCTTCGACGGCGACACGGATATCGCGTTTGCCGGCGGCGACCGTCTCATAAGTGGTCTTGGCCGGGTCTGCGGGGCGCCCGCAGGCGACCAGCAAAACGACGATCAGGGCCAGTGGCCAGAACTTCTGCTTCATGGGGAACCTTCTTGCCGGTTAATGGTGTCCGATTCAATCTGCCCGTCGAGCAGGCGGATCGTGCGGTGGGCATTTGCGGCCACGTTGCTGTCATGCGTGACCATGATGATGGTGTTGCCCGCGGCATGCAGCCCGGCAAACAGTTCGAGGATATCGTGGGCGGTGATCGAGTCCAGGTTGCCGGTCGGCTCATCGGCCAGCAACAGGCTCGGGCGCGTGACCAGCGCGCGGGCTACAGCGACGCGCTGGCGCTGACCGCCGGACAGCTCGGAGGGCCGGTGCCGGATGCGCTCCTGCAGACCGACCTGTTCCAGCGCGAGGCGTGCCCGCTCGAGCCGTTCGCGACGCGAAATGCCGGCATAGATCAGCGGCAGTTCGACATTGTGCAGCGCATCGGCGCGCGCCAGCAGATTGAAGGTCTGGAAAATAAAACCGATCTCGCGGTTGCGCAGGGTGGCGAGCTGCGAGTCATGCAGGTTGGCAACCTGGTGGCCATTCAGCCAGTACTCACCACCGTCGGGGCGATCCAGGCAACCGATGATGTTCATCAGCGTGGACTTGCCCGAACCCGAGGGACCCATGATGGCCACGTACTCGCCGCGTCTGATGGTGATGTCCACGCCGCGCAGCGCACGGATCACCGTGTCGCCCATCGGAAAACTGCGTTCCAGCTGACGGATCAGGATGACCTCGTCGGCAGCCGGCCTGTTCATGGATTATGGCCCCCAAGCCGGCGTCGATTGAGCCAGGCGGCCAGCTGCAGCAGGCGTGCCGGCAGGTGCCGGCTTTGCCAGGCGCCGGCGGCGGCCTTGTTGGCCTCGGCCATGGTCGGATAGATGTGCACCGTCGCGAGGATCTTGCGCAGGCCCAGGCCGTGGCGCATGGCCAGCACGAATTCGCTGATGGTCTCGCCGGCATGGGCGCCTACGATGGTCGCACCGAGGATCCGGTCGCTGCCGCGCGGCGTGAGCAGGCGGATGAAACCGCGCGCTTCACCGTCGGCGATGGCGCGATCCTGGTCATCAAGTGCGTGGCTGGTGATTTCGATATCCAGTCCGGCAGTGCGGGCCTCGGCTTCAGTGAGACCGACTCGAGCGACTTCCGGATCGGTGAAAACCGCCGCTGGCATTACGCTCGTGGCGACACGAAAGCGCCAGAAGCGGCCCCACAGCGCATTCATGGCGCAGTACCAGGCCTGATGGGCGGCGGCATGGGTGAGCTGCCAGGGTCCGGATACATCGCCGCAGGCGTAGATGTTTGGCAGGCTGGTCTGCATGTACTCGTTGACGCTCACCGTACTGTCCGGGTTCAGTGCGATACCCAGCGCTTCGAGCCCCAGGCCGCCGGTACGCGCCTTGCGGCCCGTGGCGATCAGCGCCATGTCGAAGTCCAGCTCCAGTGCACGGTTCTCATGGCGGCAGTGTAGCTGGCCCCCGCCGGCGCGTCGTTCAAAACGCTGCGCTTCGCAGCCGGTCAGCACTTCAATGCCCTCATCGGCAAACCGGGCGGCGATGGCGGCCGAGACGACCTCGTCCTCGCGCATGAGCAGGCGCGGCAGCCGCTCGACGATCGTCACCGCGCTGCCCAGCTGGCGAAAGGCCTGTGCCATCTCGCAGCCGATCGGCCCGCCGCCCAGCACCAGCAGGTGCTGTGGCAGCTCAGCGAGTTCCCACAGGCTGTCTGAGCTGACATGCGGGATATCGCCGAGGCCGGGAATCGGTGGCAGGGCCGGGCTGCCGCCCGTAGCGATCACGATGCTGCGGGTCCGGATCTCTTGTCCGTTGACGGTGACTGTCCAGGGCGAACTGAGCTGTGCCTTGCCCTTGATGCACTCGACGCCGAGTGCCGTATAGCGTTCCACTGAGTCATGCGGTTCGATGCGAGTGATGACCTCACGGACCCGTTGCATGATGCGGTTGAAATCTGCGCCGGGTGGCGCAGCGTGCAGCCCGAACTCCGCTGCGCGGCGCTGGTAGGCGGCCAGGCGTGCTGAACGGATCAGCGCCTTGCTCGGCACGCAGCCGCTGTTGAGGCAGTCGCCGCCCATCGCGCCGGATTCGATCAGGATGACCTTGGCGCGCGCTGCCGCAGCCACATAAGCAGTCACCAGCCCGGCTGCACCGGCACCGATGACTACCAGGTTGGCATCGAACTGACGCGGACGTTTGAATCCTGCATAGCGCCGCCGCGTACGGAGTGCGGTGACCAGGCGGCGTGCCACTAGCGGAAAGACGCCGAGCAGCGTGAAGGAAGCCAGCAAGGCCGGCGACATGATGCCACTCAGGGTGTCGATGCGCCCGAGCTGCGCACCGGCATTCACATAGATCAGCGTTCCGGGCAGCATGCCGATCTGGCTGACCCAGTAAAAGCTGCGCGCGGGCAGCCGGGTCAGTCCCATCACGGCATTGATGACGAAGAAGGGAAAAACCGGCACCAGGCGCAGCGCAAACAGATACCAGATGCCTTCCTCGCGGACACCTTTATTCACGCGTTCCATGCTGCCCGCAAAGCGGCGTTCGACGAATGGCCGGAACAGGAAGCGGGCAGCCAGCAGGTTCAGCGTTGCACCGATGCTGCTGGCAAAGGACACGAGCACCAGTCCCTGCAGCGTGCCAAAGATCGCGCCGGCGGCGGTCGTCAGCAGCACCCCGCCGGGAATGCCCAATGCCGCGGTCAGCACATAGAGGAGAAAGAAACCGCCCCCCGCAGCCAGCGGTGCATCGCTGGCGTAGTTGCGAATGTCAGCGAGGATCTGCGGCAAACTGGCAAGACCTGCCGCCGTGCCTGGCCATAGCCAGATCCCGGCCATGATGCCGGCAACCAGCAGGGCGCCAATAATGAGCTTGCGATTCATTTGCGCCACAATGCCGGAGCAGCCGAGGGCTTTACAAGCGTCAGGGGAGCAGCAACATGCGGGACTATCGCCAGTTCTACATCGATGGCCAGTGGGTGGAGCCACAGCGAACACAGGACTGCCCCGTGATCAACCCGGCCACCGAACAGCCGGTTGCCACGATTTCGCTCGGCAGCCCGGCAGATGTCGATCGTGCCGTCGGCGCAGCCCGGCGAGCCTTTGCAACATACGCACACAGCACGGTGCAGGAACGTGCGGCGCTCATCGGGCGTGTCCTCTATGAGTATCGAAGCCGCCAGGACGAAATCGGTGCGGCGATCAGCGACGAGATGGGTGCGCCGCTGGCCTTTGCCCGGCGATCGCAGGCCGGTATCGGCACTGCGCATCTCGCCACCATGCTCGAAGTGCTGCAGACCTTTCGCTTCAGCGAAGCCCGCGAAGGCATGCAGTTGCTGCGCGAGCCGGTCGGCGTGTGCGGTTTCATTACGCCCTGGAACTGGCCGATCAACCAGATCGCCTGCAAGGTCGTGCCGGCACTGGCCGCCGGCTGCACGATGGTACTGAAGCCGAGCGAGATCGCTCCGCTGTCGGCGAGCCTGTTCGCCGAAGTCATCCATGCGGCGGGTGTGCCACCCGGGGTGTTCAATCTCGTCCACGGCGACGGGCCGGGAGTGGGGCAGGCCATCGCTGCGCATCCGGGTGTCGATATGCTGTCTTTTACGGGTTCGACGCGCGCCGGCATTGCGGTGGCCAAAGCGGGCGCCGATAGCGTGAAACGTGTGCACCAGGAACTCGGCGGCAAGTCGCCGCTGCTGATTCTCGACGAGCAGAGCCTGGAAGCTGCCGTGCGCTGGGGCGTGACTGACTGTTTCAGCAACAGCGGCCAGAGCTGCAATGCGCCGAGCCGCATGCTGGTGCCCGCAGCGCTGCACGGGCGGGCGACGGTGCTGGCAAAGGCGGTTGCTGACGCCATGGTTGTCGGTGATCCGCGTGATGCAGCGACACAGCTCGGCCCCGTCGTCAGCCAGCTGCAGTTCGACAAGATCCAGCGCCTGATCCGTGCCGGTATGGACGAGGGCGCGACCCTGGTGTGCGGCGGCCTCGGCCGACCGTCCGGCCTGACCAAGGGCTTCTACGTGCGCCCCACGGTGTTTGCTGGCGTGCGTAACGATATGCGGATCGCCCGGGAGGAAATCTTCGGGCCAGTCTTAAGCATCCTGCCCTGGGGTGATGAGGCCGAGGCGATCCATATCGCCAACGACACGCCCTACGGACTTGCTGCCTATGTCTGGGCCGCCGATCCGGCGACCGCGCGGCATGTCGCGAGTCAGATCCGCGCCGGGATGGTACACATCAACGGCGCGGACCTGCCGCTAAACGCACCCTTCGGGGGCTTCAAGCAGTCTGGCAACGGCCGCGAGTGGGGCGAGTTTGGCCTGGCCGACTTCCTTGAGCTGAAGGTGGTGGTTGGCTGAATCGCTGCTAATTGGCACCGCCAAACTTGTAACGCGCGCGGATACCGATAACGCGGGGATCGGGTGCAAAGGCGGCGCGGAACTGTGGCAGCTCCACGGTGACCGTCTTGCCCGGCTCATTGTTAGCCGCATTTGCAGCTGGCGGTTCGCGACTTGAGAGGTCGATGCCGCTGCCAAGAATGAAACAGCAGGAGAGGCTCGGACCGCCGAGCACTGAAGCCACCGTGTCATCGTCGAAGACATTACTGACATAGCCCATGACTTCCCAGTTACCGCCGCGCAGACCCAGGCGCAGATCGACATTGGTATCGGATTCCACCCAGTTCTCGTTGGTGGCTTCGATATAGCGCTTGGCAACCCACATGAAATCTGTTTCGGTGAAGAAGCTCAGGCCTTCCGTCAGGGGCAGGTTGTAACCGATCGAGCCGGTGAACTTGCCTTTAGGGGCGTCTTCAAGCGTCTTGCCGTCCAGGCTGACCAGGCACACGGTATTTGACGGTGCAACTTCCTTCATCTTGCAGTTGCCGGCAGCGGAGATGAAGGTAAACGAGGTGTTCTCAACTTCTGCACCCACATACTTGGCATCCAGCCAGGTATAGGAGCCATTGAACTGCCAGTTACCGCCGAGGAACATTGTTTCCGGCGCCCAGGTGGTCTCCAGTTCCAGGCCGTAGACCTCAGCACCGTCGACGTTCTCAAGCTTGTTGACGAGACGGTCGCCAACGGTGTTGATTACCGACACCAGCGTCTGCTTGTCGGTGAAGTCCTGGAAGAAGAAGGAGGTATTCACTATCAGGGTCCGGTCGAGCCACTGGCTCTTGGCTCCAATTTCCCAGACCACGAGCTTCTCCGGTTTGTACTCCAGCAATTCGCGGTTGAGGCCACTGCTGCCAATCGAGAGCGTGGCAAAGCCGCCTGGCTTCTCGGATCGGGCCCACGACACATAAGTGTTCAGGTCGTCGTTGACCTGCCAACTCATGGTCAGCTTTGGCGAGAACCAGCTGTCGTTCCTCGAGATGCTCGATACGCAGAAGGGGTTGAACATGTCGAAGGGGTCGACGGCACCGGGCGCGAGCCGTTCCTGCACCTTCGGATCGGCAAGACAGGTGGCGGGGATGGCGTCACGGTAGGCGGTGCCTTTGAGCGGGCCGCTCGTAAACAGGTAGTCAGGTGCCCAGATGTCGTAGCCGGTACCGGCCCGAACGGCATCACCCGAAACGATGGTGTAGTTTCCAGCGGCATCGTATTGCTGACCGTTGTTGGCAGCTTCGAAGTTTGCCTGGCTGTAGAAGGGCCCGTACTGGCCGAACAGGTAGTCGTTATCGCAGGGCCGGAAAAAGATGCCGCAGGGTACCCAGCTGCCCGGGCCGCCAGAGGCATTCGGATCCAGGAACAGCGGGCCGGTCACCTTCACGTTCTCAACACTGTAGCGGCCTTCAAACGTGCCCTTGATGCTGTTCGTGAACCCATATTCAAGCATACCGAACAGCGAACGATGATCGGTGTCGCGGTCTGCGGGACTCACTGCATCGTTTACATAGCCCTGGATGCCGTTGTAAGTCGTGCCGTCGGTAAAATTGAAACCGCCACGCGCCAGCGGGGCGACGGCACGCTCCGAATAGCCGTAACAGCTGGTGCCCACGTAGTTGGGATTACCATCGAGCAGTCCGATATCGTCGAATGTTTGGCCGGTTGCACTTGACCAGGCGCAGTGGCTGCCCGAGCCTTGCAGGGTCAATGAATAGGTATCGTTTTCGACCTTCTCGTTCCAGTACAGGGCACCGAGCGTGAGTTGTGCAGGGCCCTCGAAGTTGGTCCTGTACATCAGTTCCTGGCTGAGCTGGGTAGTGGTCTTGTCGGTATCGACCGTAAAGGAATTCGGATTGGCATCGAGATAGGCCGGGTTGGTGGCGAGATACGGGCCGCCGGTGGGTGGTGAGATGGTGGCAGCGTTGGGTCTGGCGGCAAACTTGCCGTTGTCGGACCACTCATCGGCAGCTTCGTGAATATAGCCGGTGCGGGAAGTCAGTGTGCCCTTTTCGAGTTCCCAGTCGGCGACCAGTGACAGGCGGAGCAGCTGCCGGTCGATGCCCTCGTAATCATCGTTGGTCCACGGATTCGGACTGACGGCGATATCCGATTTATTGAATTTCCCTGGTGCGCCGACGAAGCCGGCCACAGCGGTTTCACAGTAAGGGCTGCTGTAGAGCACAGGATTCGGTTGCGCAGACGTCGGGCCGGTCGGCGTGTAGCCGGGGGCATACAGACGGTTGTTACGCTCGGTGAGGGTGTTATTCCAGGCTTTGCTGCTCAGCTTTTCAAAGCAGCCGAACAGGGCTGGATGAACGATACCGCTAACCGGATCGGTATAGGGCGTGCTGGCCGTGGTCGGAACCAGTGTCTCGCTATTGAATTTCAGGAAGGCCGTCGCTGCGGGTCCGGACTGCTGATCCTGGTATTCGGCCCGGAACTTGAGACTGAATGAATCTGTCAGCTGGGATTTTGCCGTGAGCGCAAGACCAAATCCCTTGTCGTCGCCGAGGCTATTGCCGGTGATGGTGTTGTCGTAAAAGCCCGGGTCATCCCAGTACGCGGCATTGAAGCGCAGGCCAAGCTTGTCGCCGAACACCGGTCCGCTGAGACCGAGCGTTGTGGTGTACTGGTCATCACCGTTGGCATCGGCAGCGATGGTGGCTTCAAATTCGTCAGACGGATCCTTGGTGATGTACTGGATGGCGCCGGCGAAGGCGCTGCGTCCGTACAACGCCAATTGCGGTCCCTTGACCACCTCGATACGCTCGATATCCACGAGCCGGGTGTTGAGCAGTACGCCGCCGCCGGAACTGCTGATCGCTTCCGTCGAGACGTCGATGCCGTCGACCAGTACGGCGACGTTTTGCCGGCCGCGGGTCGGCGACAGGCCGCGGATGGTGATGCGCGTATCGCTGTTCGATGCGCCTTCATCGAACTCGACGGAAGAGAGGTTCTTGGTGATGTCCTGCATGCTGTTGATCGCTTTGCGATCAATCTCTTCCGCACCGATCGCAACTACCGCGATCGGCACGTCCTGCAGGCTTTCTTCCCGCTTGCGGGTGGTGACGATGACTTCCTCGATCTGTGCCCAGCCGGTTACTGGCAGGGTGAGCAGTGCCGGGCTGCAAGCCAGCGACGTGATGACGGCCAGCGTGCAGCTGCGACGAAAAATAGCCATGGTCTTCCCCCTCGATTTTTTACCAGAGCCCGTAGCGGCTGTGGACAGCCGGGCGGACAGAGTTATTCGGTCAAAGATAGCTGCTGCAAGTCGCTGTAGCAACAGTAATCTGCATCACGAGTGTCATTGACCGTGTGTTGACCTGATGTTCACGGACGGATCGCGCTGGATGCGAATATAGCATAAGGTCGGCGTCTGTATTGCACCCTCGGGAACCAGGCATGCGCGAGCTGCTACACCAGTTCATGAACCGCCAGATCTCCCGTCGCAGTTTCGGCAAGGGACTGGCAGCGCTGGGGCTTAGTGCAGTGGCTGTGGAATCTGTCGTGCAGAACCTGGCGGCAGCTCAGCAGCCACCTGCAGCCGAAGGTGTGGCATTTACCGGGACCGGTGCCGAGGTGCTGGTCGAGACGCTGCGGGCGGCCGGCGTCGCCTATGTGTTCGGCACCACCTCGACCGGCATGTCAGCTTTCTTTGATGCGCTCACCCTGCGGTCAGAACCGCAGATGATTCTCGCGTTGGCGGAGTCCCAGGCCACCAGCATGGCGCAGGGCTACGAACTGGCGACCGGCCAGACCTCGGTATTGATCGTGCCGGGTGTGGCGGTGCCGAGCACCATGAATAACCTGTACAACGCCTGGAAGGATCGCTCCTCGATCCTGGTGCTGGCTGACGGCACCAGCAACTATTTCGAAGGCCGTAATGGCTTCCAGCAGATGGATAACTGGCTGGAATCCATGGTCGCTTTCACCAAGTGGCGCTGGGAGTTGCGTAACGAACGGCAGATTGCCGAGATGATCCGCCGTGCCATCAAGGTGTCTGGAACGCCGCCGGGTGGCCCGGTGCATGTGCGCATGTCGCTTGATCTGCTCGGTATGAAGAACGTGAAGCAGACCATCTATCCCCAGGCACGATTCAGTGTGCCGATGGAGATGCGGCCCAAGCCCGAGCTGGTCGAGCAAACCGCGCGTCTGCTCATCGAGGCCAAGGCGCCGATGCTGTGCGCCGGTGCGGAAGTGACGCGTGCCAACGCCGGTGATGAACTGGTCAGCCTCGCCGAAATGCTCGGTGCCCCGGTCGCGCAGGGCTACAGCGTGTACAGCGACTTTCCATTCCGTCACCCGCTGTTTGCGGGTTTTTACGGGCTGGGTGTTCCGCGCGATCTCGCCAGGACCGATGTCTTCGTCAATCTCGGTGGGCCGATGCCGGACCCCACCGTCTTCGCGCCGCCACCGCCGCGCACAGCGAAACTGGTGCATGCCCGCATCGAGTTTGGCGAGATCGGCAACACCTATCCGACGGATGTGGCCATCGCTGCCGGCGTGAAAGAGACGCTGATTGCGCTCAACGATGCGGTGCGCGGCATGGCAACTGCGGATCGGCTGCAGAAGCTCGCAGCCAGACGCCTGGCTGCGGCGCGTGAAGCGCAGGCCGCGGCCGATGAGCGACGAAAATCCGATGCGCAGGCCTACTGGAATGCGAGTCCGATGTCCTGGCCGCGCGTTTCGGCCGAACTCGACCAGCAGCTCGAGCCGGATGCGATCATCGTCCCGGAACTCGATTACCGCGCGCCGTTCTACTGGCTGGATATCGATCGCGGCAAGAAGCGCCTGATCGGCCAGACTACCGGCTTTGCGCTGGGCTGGGGTATCGGTGCGGCGCTGGGCGTGAAGGTCGCCCGGCCCGATCAGCAAGTGGTCTGCCTGGTGGGTGACGGTGCGCTGCTCTTCGGCCAGGTTGAGGCGCTATGGACCGCAGCGCGGTATGAGATACCGGTGATCATCGTAGTGATGAATAATCGCAGCTACGATAACGAACGCAACCGGATCCAGAATAACTCGCCGCTGCTGTCCAGCCAGGACACGCGCGACCTGTGGAAAGATGTCAGTTGCTATCTCGGTAACCCGCTGGTGGATTTTTCCGGACTGGCAAGGAGTTTTGCTATTCCCGCAGAGCGCGCTACTGATCCGGCTGGCTTTCGCAAGGCGCTGAAGCGGGCGATTGCCGTCACACGTGAAGGGCGACCGTATCTGATCGATGCGATGCTGATGCAACTCGATCGCAGTGGGGTCCGAACCGAGCAAACCTGGCATCCCGAGATTTCGATCGCCGCTAACCGAACCCGCAAGGTCTGAACAGGAAAACACCTATGGAATACCGCAATCTGGGCCGCTCTGGCCTGCAGGTCTCCGTCATCGGCCTGGGCTGCATGCCCTTTGGTATGTCGATCGAGGAAGAGGCCGCAACCGGCATCGTGCACCACGCCATGGAGGTGGGCATCAATTTCTTTGATACCGCCGATATCTATGGCGATCGCGGCAAGTCGGAGGTCTGGCTCGGGCGGGCGCTAGGCAAGCGGCGGCCGGAAGTTGTGATTGCCAGCAAGTTTGCCGGGCCGATGTCTTCATCGCGACGCGACATGCAGGGCGGATCGCGCCGCTATATCTGTGCGGCGGTGGAAGCCAGCCTGCAGCGGCTCGGTACTGATTACATCGATCTCTATCAGATGCACTTTCCCGATACGAAGACGCCCGTTGAAGAGACCTTGCGGGCGCTCGATGACCTGGTTCGGCAGGGCAAGGTGCGCTACATCGGCCATTCAAACTATGCGGGCTGGCAGCTCGTCGAGGCAGACTGGACGGCAAAGGCGCACAACCTCAATGCCTTCGTCTCGGCACAGAACCGCTGGAGCCTGATCAGTCGCGATATCGAGCGGGAGCTCGTGCCCGCAGCCAGCGCCTATGGCCTCAGTATCCTGCCGTACTTTCCGCTGGAGAGCGGTTTGCTTACCGGCAAGTACCAGAAGGGTGCGCCGCCGCCCGAGGGCAGCCGGCTCGCAAAGTGGGGCTCGTTCGGCAGCAGTGCGTTTTCCAGCGAGGCCAATCTCAATATCGTCGAGAGATTTACGGCGGTGTGCGAGAAGCACGGGATCCGCTTGCTGGATCTCGCCATGGCCTGGCTGGTGAGCAAGCAGGTCGTGGGGAGCGTGATTGCGGGTGTGACGAGTATCGCGCAGCTCGATCAGAACGTCGCGGCGGGTCTGATGAAGTTGCCGGCGGCAGCGATCGCTGAAGCGGAGCAGATCACCGCGCCAGCGATCGCCGGCTTCGGACCACCGCGTCGGTAGGAGCGGCTTGCAGGTAGGAGCGGCTTCAGCCGCGATCCGGCGGCACACATCGCGCCTGAAGCCGCTCCTACCAGCCGCGATCCGGCGGCACACATCGCGGCTGAAGCCGCTCCTACCGGCCGCGATCCGGCGGCACACATCGCGGCTGAAGCCGCTCCCACCAGCCGCGCGATCCGGGGCACACATCGCGCCTGAAGGCGCTCCCACCAGCCGCGATCCCTCCCGGTGGAGGTTGTCGGCCAGACTCCGCGTCCGTATCCTCAGCCGTCGTTTTGTACTTGAGCCAGGTGAGACCCCATGAGCGACCAGCAACTGATGTTCGTGTTCCCGGGGCAGGGCTCCCAGTATCGGGGCATGGGCAGCGATCTTTATCGCGATTTCGCCACCGCCCGCGAGGTTTACGATCAGGCCAGCACAGTGCTCGGCTTCGATATCTGCAAACTGTCCTTTGACGATCCAGCCGATGAAATTGGCCTGACCCGCAACACGCAGCCTGCGTTGCTGACCCATGAGATCGCCTGCCTGAGGGTGTTCACCGAGCTGACCGGCGGGCGCGTGCAGCCGGCGCTGGCGGCGGGCCACAGCCTCGGCGAATACAGCGCACTCGTTGCTGCCGGTGTGCTGGCGTTTGACGATGCGCTGAAACTGGTGCGCCGGCGTGGGGAATTGATGGGCGAACACGGTGAAGGTGGCATGCTGGCACTGACGCTCGATGTTGAGACCGCGCGGCCGCTGGCCGACCGGCACTACTGCCAGATTGCGAGCTGCAATCTGCCCGACCAGACGGTCGTCGGTGGCCGGGACGCGGACCTCGACGCGCTGGCTGCAGATCTCACGGCGCACATGCCGCGAAAGCGGGCGATACGACTGGCGACCGAAGGCGCATTCCACACTTATTTCATGGTCACGGCTGCACGCCTGTTCCGCGCTGACCTCGACGCGACGCCGTTTTCGGCACCAAAGCTCGGTGTGCTGTCGAACTACACCGGCGGCGTGCATGAGGCGGAACCCGATACGATCCGCACGCGGCTCTTTTTTCAGCTCTTCAATCCCGTCAACTGGGTGGGCTGCCTGAATACCGCCATTGCCTCGCAGCTGACGAGTTTCGTCGAGTTTGGTGGTGGCCTGGGCAGTGGTGAGGGTCCGGAAAGCAAGCGGCCGAACCTGGAGAGCATCATCCGCAAGACCCTCAAGTCAGCGGGGCTCGAGACCAGCCATATTGCGGCGATCAACAGTGACACATTGCGGGCCGCAGCTGCCGCATTCAACGAGTGAGCATAGCGCCATGCCCGATCTCATTGCCCAGTTCATCGACATCGTCCTGCACCTCGATGTGCATCTGGATGCGCTGGTTGTCGACTACGGGATCTGGGTGTACGCGATCCTGTTCCTGATCGTGTTCTGCGAGACCGGTCTTGTCGTGCTGCCGTTCCTGCCTGGCGATTCATTGCTGTTTGCTGCCGGGGCGCTGACGGCCTCCGGGCGCCTCGACTTCAGCCTGCTTGCGCTGTTGCTGATCGTGGCGGCGATTCTGGGTAACACGGTCAACTACTGGGTCGGCCGGCTGGTGGGCGATGACCTCAAGCGGCGTTTCCCGCGGCTGATCCGTCAGGATCATCTGGACAAGACGCATGGCTACTTCGAGCGCTACGGTGGCAAGACCATCGTCATCGCGCGCTTCGTGCCGATCGTGCGCACGGTCGCACCGTTCGCGGCCGGCATCGGCCAGATGCACCATCTGCGCTACCAGGCCTACAACCTGATCGGCAGCCTGCTGTGGGTGCTGCTGCTGGTGCCTGCCGGCTACTTTTTTGGCAATGTGCCGTTCGTAAAGAAAAACTTCTCGGCAGTGGTGCTGGCGATCGTATTCATATCGATCTTGCCAGGGATCATTGGCGTGATCCGTGCGCGAGGCGCAGTAAAGCGCGAGGGCTGAAGCGGCGCATCGCGCCGTAAAATCTGCCGCAGGGCTCAGGGCATGCCGTCGCGCAACCCCTGATAAGTGCGCAGATCGATGATCTCGGCAGACGACAGGCCGGGGTCTGGCGACTCACCGGGATTGAGGACGTCGCGACCGGTGAGCGGCGTATTGAGCCGCTGTTCCAGCCAGCTGGTGAGTGACAGCCAGCTAAGTAAATCTTTCTTGCTGCGTGAACTGTGCATCTCGTGAATGCTGATGCCCTCGTCAGCCGCATGCACGTAGTTCTGGCTGTCGCGCAGGGCACCGATGATCGGGATCTGCAGCCGGTCCAGAAAAGACATGAGTTTCTTGAAACCGAGCGTGTTCTCCCGCACGCGGTTGGCCACCACGCCGAGCCGCCCCATGCGCCGACTGACCTTGGCGACCAGCAGCAGGTCGGCGATCAGGCGCGAGGCCGCGTGGATGTCGATGGAAGAGGGCAGCACCGGCACCAGGATCGCGTGTGCGCCGGGTGTGAACTCGGTGATTTGCGCGGTCGTCATTGCGGCCGGCGTGTCGATCACCAGGTAACGGATCTCGTTCGGCACCCGCAGCTGAAAGCTGCGCGTCATGTTCATGCGGGTTTCGTAGGCGGCGACGCCGTAAATCGCCGGCTGGTCTTTGGGCCGCTTCTTGAGCCAGCGGATGCTCGAGCCCTGCGGGTCGAAATCCATCAGTGCGGTGGGCCGCCCTATGGATGCCAGATAGCCGGCCAGATTGATCGCGAGCGTGGTCTTGCCTGAACCGCCCTTGGGGTTCAGGACCACTATCTTGCGCAGCTCGCGATGACTGGGGATGCTCAGTGACATGGAACCCTGCCCGTTTCTCAGGCTTCTTCGATTTCGACCAGCGTACCGCAAAAGTCCTTCGGATGGAGAAACAGTACCGGCTTGCCATGGGCACCGGTCTTTGGTTCACCATCGCCCAGCACGCGTGCGCCAGCTGCCTTCAGTCGGTCGCGGGCTGCGAGGATGTCCTCGACCTCGTAGCAGAGGTGGTGCATGCCGCCGCCCGGGTTGTTGTCCAGAAAGCGCGCGATCGGCGAGTTTTTGCCCAGCGGCGCCAGCAACTCGATCTTGGTGTTTGGCAGTTCGACAAATACGGTGGTGACGCCATGTTCGGGCAGATCACGGGGTGCGGAGACGCGTGCGCCGAGTGCGTCCCGGTAAATGGCTGTCGCCGCCGCGAGGTCGGCGACTACGATCGCCACATGATTGAGTCGTCCGATCATTTCAGCCTGCCATCCTTCCAGAAGTTCTGTACCAGTTCCTGTGCCGCGACCCGTGGCGACAACTCGCCAGCGGCGACCGCCTGTTCGAGCGCCTGCATGCGCGTAGCTGTCTCCGGATCCACGCGGAGCAGGGCAAGCAAACTCTCTGCCGTCTCGCTCCACAGCCAGCGCTGCGCCTGACCGGCGCGGGCAGCAGAAAAATCACCGCTGGCCTGCATCGTGTCCCGGTACTTTTCAACCAGCGCCCAGATCCGGTCGATACCCTGGCCCTCGGTTGCCGAGCAGGTTTCCACCGGGACTTCCCAGCGTACGGAGCGCGGACGCAAAAACCGCAGCGCGTTGCGGTAGTCGGCCGCCGAGCGCTGCGCGATCGCCGCGAGATCGCCGTCAGCCTTGTTGACCACGATCAGATCAGCGAGTTCGACGATGCCGCGCTTGATGCCCTGTAGTTCGTCACCGCCACCGGGGAGCAGCAACAGCAGGAAAAGGTCGGTCATGTCGGCCACTGCGGTTTCAGACTGTCCGACGCCAACCGTCTCGACGATTACCACGTCGAAGCCGGCGGCCTCGACCAGCAGTATGGTTTCGCGCGTATGGCGCGTGACGCCACCGAGCGTAGTGCCGGCGGGTGAGGGGCGAATGAAGGCTTCAATACGCCGCGACAGGGTTTCCATACGCGTCTTGTCACCGAGTATCGACCCGCCCGACAGCACAGACGATGGATCGACAGCCAGCACTGCGACCTTGTGCCCACAGTCTATGAGGTGATTGCCGAAGCTCTCGATAAAGGTCGACTTGCCGACGCCCGGTACGCCGGAGATGCCGATGCGGATTGACTTGCCGGCCAGTGGCGCCAGCAGTTCCAGCAAGCGGTTGGCGGGTTCCTGGTCATCGGCGCGGCTGGATTCCACCAGCGTGATCGCCCGGCCCAGCGCGCGCCTGTCACCAGCGCGGAGCGCAGCCGCCAGCTGTTCGGGGTTCCGTGCCGAGTCGGGGGCCGCAGTCGGAGCCGGCATCGCGATCAGTCTCAGCCAAATTCGACGATGGGTTGATCGACGACGAGGCTCTGGCCCTGTTCGACCAGTACCTTGGCGATGGTCACATCACCAGTGGCACGCAGACTGTTCTCCATCTTCATGGCTTCGATCACGGCGATCTCCTCACCGGCTTTCAGTTCCTGGCCGACCGTTGCCGTGAGCCGGACCAGCAGGCCGGGCATGGGCGAGAGCAGGAACTTCGACAGGTCCGGCGGCGTCTTGGCGATCATCAACCGGTTCAGCGCGGCGGTACGCGGCTCACAGACCAGTGCGTCAGTCTGGGCGCCCCGGTGCGTGAGCCGATAGCGCACGCCGATTCGGTCGAGTTGCAGGCAGGCCTGCTTGCCATTGACCTCGACGCGGATCAGCGCTTCGCCAAAGCGCCAGGCAGTGATGACGCGAAATGTCTCGCCGTCGAGCCCGACTTCACAGCCATCGCCGAGTGACAGCACGGTGACCGGGTATTGTTCCTTGTCGGTGCAGACCACGAAGTCGCTGCCGACGCGCCGTTCATGGCTCGGTAACTGCCCGGAAAGTTTGGCGGCACGATCCATCAGGCGGCGGTGGATGGTGGCCGCGACCACGATGGCCAGCTTCGGATCGGCACGCGGAACATCGGCGGTATGGAAGCCGTCCGGATATTCCTCGGCAATCAGGTTTGTGCTGAGCCGGCCCTCACGGAACCTCGGGTGCGAGATCAGCGCATTCAGAAAGCTGATGTTGTGCGACACGCCGCGGATGTAATAGGCATCCAGCGCTTCGCCCATGCGCTCGATGGCCTGCTCGCGGTTGTCGCCGCTGGTGATCAGCTTGGCGATCATCGGGTCGTAGTACATCGAGACTTCGCTGCCTTCCTCGATGCCGGTATCAACGCGCACATGCGTGCTGGCAGCAGGAGGCTGGCAACGCACCAGGCGGCCGATAGACGGCAGGAAGTTGCGGAAAGGATCTTCAGCGTAGACGCGCGCCTCAATCGCCCAGCCGCTGATCTTTACGTCCTTCTGCTCCAGTGGCAGCTGTTCTCCAGCGGCGACGCGGATCATGAGTTCAACCAGGTCGAGTCCGGTGATGATCTCGGTTACCGGATGCTCGACCTGCAGACGCGTGTTCATCTCGAGGAAATAGAAGTTGCGCTCGCGATCAACGATGAACTCGACCGTACCGGCGGATTCGTAGCTTACGGCCTTCGCCAGTGCGACCGCCTGTTCACCCATGGCCTTGCGGGTTTTTTCGTCCAGGAAAGGCGAGGGCGCTTCTTCGATTACTTTCTGATGCCGGCGCTGGATCGAACACTCGCGTTCGTTCAGGTACAGCGTATTGCCCTGTGAGTCGGCCAGTATCTGGATCTCGATGTGGCGGGG
>JBATNV010000317.1:0-2464 GCA_049290495.1 Gammaproteobacteria bacterium
TGGTACGCACCTCTTTGGCAAGTTGTGATGGTGGTTGCTACTGGCATTTTGTTGCTGTTTGTCTTGTTGTGGTTGGTTAGACAACAACCAGATGTATCGGCAGCGCTAATATCGGTGGACCCGGCGCTGGGTCAGCAGCCAGTGCTTTACTTTGACCGCGCCCACGGAGTGGTTGCATTAAACGATGGTGGGGAAACCCTGCTGAAGGAACTGCAAGATCAAGGTCAAAGCAAAATGCACGCTTTGGCAGATGTCTTGCTCGAAGCCCAGGCTGAAACCCGTGTCATTCAAGAGGATACTATCTTGTCCGGGCAGACGT
Source organism: Gammaproteobacteria bacterium (assembly GCA_049290495.1). Classification (GTDB taxonomy): domain Bacteria; phylum Pseudomonadota; class Gammaproteobacteria; order Steroidobacterales; genus SHZI01. Next base: position 320 of record JBATNV010000317.1, read on the forward strand.
TGGTGGTTATTCCCATCTTTAAGCAACCCGACGTAGTAAGCGGCGTGTTGGCCATGTTAGCGCCACAAATTGCTTTACCACAACCTTTAAAGCCTGAGCCGGCAAAAATAGCCCCTTCTGCACTAAACATCAAGGACTGGCAAGTCCTTGATGACAGCCTGATGCTTCATAGCAAGCGTGCTTTAATACAAGTAAAACGCTCTGTCGCTGCTAACTCTGGTGAAACTGCATCTGTGTGGCAGGAACATCAATTAAGCGCGACAGAAAATCAGTTGCTGCGCTACTTGCTGGATCATACAGATATACCACAATCGAGTGACGCTTTGTTCAGGATGTTATGGCCGCAAGATGAAGTAGATCAGTTTGGCTTGCGGCCTGATCAAAGAGACCGTCTGCGTCGCGTTGTTTTTACTTTGCGGCAGAAGATTGAGCCTAATGCACGAACACCGCGCTATTTGTGTACGGTTCATGGGGTCGGTTACGTCGCACACGCGAAAATTCAAGGAGATGATTTATGAACAGCCGTAAGTGGCGAAAATCATTACGGCGTTCGATTGTGCCAATCGCATTGTTATGGGTTGTGATGTTTTTGGGTTGGTTAGCCCTAAACAGCCAGGACGCAGGGGGGCGGCCGTTGACGATCTTATGGAGCGCTGACCCTGAGATGTTCGATCCCCACGCACCTCGAATGCAGTGGCGGCTGATGTCTTTCGGCACGTCTGCGAGCCGTTGTTCTACGAAGATGGGCAAGGCATCGTGCGTGGCTTGCTGGCGCAGGACGAGTGGCGGATCAGTGAGGATGGTCGTGGGGTGACGGTGATGTTGCGCCCGGGCATCACCTTCCATGATGGCGCGCCGCTGGATGCGGCCGCTGTGCAGCGCAGCTTCGAGCGCCTGCAACGGCTGGGGGCCTCGCCGCTGCTGAGCGATTTGCGCCAGGTGCAGGTGAAGGCGCAGCCAGACGGCATGAGCGTTCAGTTCACTTTGCCTGAGCCGGACTACGAGTTCGTGCGCTTTGTATTGAGCAACCCGTATGCGGCCATCGTGTCTCCGCACGCGACCGACGAGGTAGCAGCGGGCTTCGTCGCCTGCACCGGGCCTTATCAGTTTCGGCGCGAGCTGTATCGCCCGCAAGAGACGTTGACGCTGACACGTTACCGCTCCTATCGCTGGCCGCCAGCACTCTTCGCCAATCAGGGCCCGGCCCACGTCCCCCAACTGCGCTTTGTCTTCGAGGCTGAGCGCGCCGAACGGCTGGCTGCCTTAATGGCGGGTGAAGGATGTGTATTGAGCCTGAGCCAGGAAGACCTGGATCAGGCGGCCAGCTTGCCCCAGATGCGTCTCTACACAGCCAGCGGCGGGGTGATCTACCTGGGCTTCAACTTTCAGAAAGCGCGCTGGCAAGACCTGCGGGCGCGGCAGGCCGTTGCGCTGGCTTTGGACAAGACAGCTCTGGCCGCCACCGGTCCCTTCGCTGTGCTCGACACTCCCCTGGCTCCGAATGCGGCGGGCTACGATCCAGCCGTGGCCAGCGCTGGCTATGCCTTCGATCCTGCGCAGAGCCGCGGCCTGCTCAGCCAGGCCGGCCAGGATTATGGCCAGGCGATCACGCTGCTGATCCCAGAGAGCGCAACCTACCGCACCCTGGCCGCGCTGGTTCAGCAGCAGTTGGAGGCCGCGGGCTTGGGCCCGGTCCAGGTGCGGGAGAAGCCCCGCTCCCGCCTGCTAAACGAACGTCAGGATTTTGACCTGCTGCTTTTCGACTATGCCTGGGCCGACTACGCTGCGCTGAGCATTTTTCTGGGGCCGGGACCGCGCAATTTGCTGAACTATGCGCAGGGGGACATCGCCGGCTGGATCCGCCAGGCGCGCGCGACCGCCAATCCAACGCTGCGCCAGCAACTGATCAACCAGGCGCAGCGCGCCGTGCTGGAGCAAGCGATCTGGCAGCCGCTGCTAACCCGACGCATCACCTTTGCGGTACACGGTGCGTGCCTGGCTGGCGAGCAGCAATCGCCCTACGGCGAACTGCTCTTCCACGATGCGGACACTGCCCCCCGATACCGTGGATCGCTTGGCTATGAGTCTACAGAAGGCCCATATCTTGTAGTCCTGGTGAAAAGTATCCTGTATATCGCGTCATAC
>JBATNV010000318.1:0-76504 GCA_049290495.1 Gammaproteobacteria bacterium
CCGCAGCGGTTCTTCCTCACACGTCTCGGTGCTACTCGACAGGGTCTGTGACGGTGGGTCAATGGGACCCCGCTAAAGCAGCGTCTCTGGGGTCGATTGATTGTGAACGTGGCCTACTGTCAATAGGTTTTCGTGGCCTCATCGAGGCTCCGATTCGGTCCCGAAAAGGCCGCGCAGTGTGGAAGGATGTTGCCGTCTTCCATTACCAGCCGCGAGGTGACGAACATGGCGTATACCATCCAGCACGAGACTACTTTCCTTCGACGCAAGCAGGTCGAGACGCGCACGGGGCTTTCGCGCAGCACAATCTACCAGTACATCAAGGACGGCTTCTGCCCGAAGCCGGTACCGCTCGGGCCGCGGGCGGTCGGCTGGCTCGAATCAGACGTGAGCGACTGGATTGCGGCGCGGGTGAAGAGCGCGCGAAGCGGCAGCGGGCAGGCGGTGTGACGAACAGTCCGCATGGTTGAATCCAAACCCGAACATTGCGATAGCTCATGCGGTTTATCTTGACGAAACGTATTTCTGACCTTGTCTATGCGATTCAGGTGCTGGGCTTACAGCACTGGCCGCGGCCATGCCGAGGCAGTTAGGCAAGACCGCTTACGCTCGCTTACTAGCGTGAATCGGTACGACGGCACCCCCGCTTCGCAGCCCCTCCAGATACTTCGCCCACTCCGTCATTAGCTTCTTACGCTCCGGCAGGTACTGCGCCCGGTTATAGGCCGCCTTCACCTCGTTCTTCTCGGCATGGGCCAACTGGACCTCGATAAGGTGCGACTGGTAGCCGAGCTCATGGAGCAGCGTGGATGCCGTCGTCCGGAACCCGTGGACGGTCATTTGATCTGACGTATAGCCCAGGCGGGCTAGAGCAGCACCCAGTGTGTTCTCGCTCATCGGTTTCGATGGGCTGCGGATACTCGGGAAGCAATAGCGGCGCCCACCCGTGTGGTCGTGCAGCTCCCGCAGAATGGCAATTGCGGGCTCTGACAGCGGCACCAGGTGCTCCCGCTTACCCTTCATCTTCACCGCAGGGATCGTCCACTCGCCCGCGTCCAGATCAATCTCAGCCCATTCGGCGCGACGTAGCTCACCAGGCCTCACGAATACCAGCGGGGCAAGCCTCAGCCCACTCTTGACTACGAATGTCCCTTCAAACTGGTCTATTGCCCGCAGCAGCGCCCCCACAGCCTTGGGGTCCGTAATGGCTGCAAAGTGTTTGAAGTTTCGGGCTGGGAGAATCTCCGTCAGCTTATAGCTGGGGTCTGCCGATACCCGGTGGGTTCGCATTCCGTAGCGAAAGACCATACCCAGGGTTTGCAACACGCGACGAGCGGTGTCCGGAGACTCAGCCGCTATCGTCTGCGCCAGCACGACCAGCTCTGGGCCGGTGATGGACGTAATCGGCTGATTGCCAAACTTGGGAAATACATGATTCTTAAGCCGCCCCATGATTTTCTCATGGTGACTCTGCGCCCAACCGTCCTTTCTGGTTTCAAACCACTCCAGAGCGATAGCCTTGAACGTATTCCCCGTAGCAGCGTGGAGGGCCACCTTGTTTGCCTGCCGCTGTTTGCTGGGATCAACCCCGCCGGCAAGCACCTTCCGGGCTTCATCGCGCCGCTCTCGCGCCTGGGCCAACCCGGTATCAGGGTAGGTACCCAGACTGATCCGCTTTTCCCTGCCTGCAAACCGGTATTTGAACCGCCACCAGCGCCCTCCAGCGGGGCTGACTTCGAGATACAAACCGAGTGCATCAGCAAGCTTGTAGGCCTGCTGACGGGGCTTGGCAGCCCGTATGGTGCGGTCTGAGAGAGCCATGGGGGCAACTCCTCACCCCGTAAGGGGCAACAGGGGCAACAGGGTTTGGACTTGCCCCCTATGTTGCCCCTGTTTGGGGGCAGATTCCAGCGGATTGTATCCACCAGCATCGGTACATCCAGACACAAAAAAGCCCGCATTTACGCGGGCTTACGGTACATATTGGACTTCGCTGGAGTCTGAATTGGTGGAGCCGGGGAGGATCGAACTCCCGGCCTCCGCATTGCGAACGCGGCGCTCTCCCAGCTGAGCTACGGCCCCACAGCGGCGCACAGTCTACTGAAAACCATCTCCGCTGGAAACCTCGCGACGAAACTGACTCAGGCGGCCAGCACACAGCGACCGTTATCCAGCACCACGGTATCGCGCTCCGGGACACGAAGGCGGAACGAGACGACATTGGCGTCCTGCCACAACTCGGCCTGCAGGCGCTCGCCCGGCGTTACCGGGCCGGCGAAGCTGGCGGCGAATGAGCTGATCAGGGTGTGGTCGTACTCGCAGATCACGCGCAGCACGGCATGACAGGCGATTCCATATATACATGCCTCATCCAGGTGGCGTGCAGCCGGATGCACATACCCCGGTTCGCGGTCGCGGCAGAGTCGGAACAGCAGCCCCTGGTCTGCGCGCGTCGTGAGTACCGCGCTGAGGTCCGGCGCACGCGCCGGTATAGCGTTCGGCGCAACGCCGGCAACCCCGCGTGGGCCGCCGAGGCCGCCATCACCCCGCGCCAGCAGCGTGCGACGTAGCGTGAAAATGGGGTGCTCATCCCTGGCGCGGCGCGCCCTGCTCTCGACGACGATCAGCGCGCCAGTATCTGCACCCTGATCAACTACAGAAACCACTGCGCTGTCGATCAGCAGGGAACCCGCTTCTTCCAGCGGACGATCGAGCGTCAGGCTGTCCGCGTAATGCACCACGCGCGCGGCATCCCAGCCACAATCCTGCAGCAGACCACCGGGCACGAGCACGCTGGCAAGCGTGGGCAGGGCATGCAGGCCGGCACGCCCGGAGACATAGGGCAGTTCGTCACGATTTCCCGGGTCGCGACCCAGGCCGATGGCAAGCGCGTAGAGCAGCGTGTCGCGATCCGCGTAGCTGACCGCTTCGCTGCGACTGCGCAGCGACATCAGGTGTTCGTAATCGATGGGCATCCGGGTGGAGGTCTATTCCTCCGGCGCAATGATCAGCGTCATGCCATCCATGTCATCTGTCACCTTGACCTGGCAGGCCAACCGTGACTCGGGACCGCGGAAGGTTTCAGTACCCTCGAGCAGTTCCGTCTCATCACTCTGCGGGCTCGGCGCTTTCTTGTACCACTCCGGGCTGATGAAGATATGGCAGCTCGCGCAGGAGCACATGCCACCACACAATGCCTCGATACTGTCATCGATCTCGCGCAGCGGCTCCATCAGACTGCGGCCGCTGTCTACTTTGAGCGTGTATTTCTTGCCGCTCCGGTTAATCACGTGAATCGTCGGCATTGTCCCGCATCCGTATCAGAAAAAAGGCGCCGGAATATAGCACGAAGCTTTTGGCCCAGAACTTGACCGGGATCAGGCCCGACCGACATTCATGTCAAATGGTGTCTCGTAGTAGCTGCTCTCCTCCGCACAGCGCCGGGCTTCCTCGATCAACTTGCGCATGCGCAGTTCCGCCGTGCTGACCTCAGCGCAGTTCTCACAGCGAGGATCGTCGCAAGGCTGGCGGGAGTAGAGCCAGAACTGGATCGCCCCGGCCAGCAGGCCATCAGCAACATCCCAGGAGTCAGCATCATCGTCGGCTTCGAGCATGTGATTGCCCAGCTCTACGACCTGCTCCGCCGCACTGTCGATAATGGTGTTGTCTTCTTCATCCACTGAGCTGTACTCCGCCGGGTACTTGATGCTAACCGATATGCGTGCAGGCCGGCACCGGCCGCTGGATCAGAGCACGTCCTGCGCAGCGACAAAATCCGGAATTGTCACAGTCACCAGCGTGCCCTGTCCGGCTTCACTCTCGATCACCAGACTGCCGTTGTGCGCTTCTGCAATGCGCCGTGCCAGGTAAAGACCCAAACCGAGTCCGCCGGTGCTGCGCGAGCGTGCGGGATCTGCCCGGTAGAAAGGCTGGCTGATCTTCGGCAGGTGCTCGCGCGGAATGCCGGGACCATGATCGCGGATCTGAAGTACCGTCATGCCCGGCTTCACCGTCAATTCAACTTCTACCCGGGCTGCGTCGGGTGGCGTGTAACGCAGGGCATTCTCGATAAGGTTCTTGGCCACCAGGCGCAAGCGAACCTCATCGACCTCACGCACTACTCCACCCTGGGGCAACTTCAGCTCAATCCGTCCGGCCTGATCATGGAACTCGTCGCTGACCAGGCTGGTCAGCATGGCGCACAGATCAACCAGCGTACGCTGCAACGTCGTATGGCCGACATTCATGCGTTCGCTTTCGAGCAGGTTCGAGATCAGGCACTCCATCTCGCGGATATCATCGAGCAGATTGCGCTTGACCTGCTCATCGTCGAGAAATTCGAGCGCCACCTTGGCGCGGGTCAGCGGCGAACGGAGCTCATGGCTGATCGCCAGCAGCAACTGGCGCTTGGCCTCGAGCATGTCGCGTACGTCGTCAGCCATGTGATTGATGCCAGCGGCCAGATCACCGAGATCATCGCGGCGCGTTGTTTCAATGCGGTAGTCCAGGTCGCCCTGGCCGATCCGTGAAGTACCGGCCTGGATCCACTTGATCGGACGCACCAGCCAGCGCACGGCCAGAAAGCAGATGGACAATACAAACAGGGAAAACAGCACCATGACCACGCCGGTGTAGTCGGGTGGCGGATGCTCGGATAGCCGTGGTGACGCGAACACCACGACATGCGGACCCTCCTTCAGTTCCGCAAATATATGCCCCTGGTAGCGCGCAAAGCGCACGCGCTCAAGGCCACGCGCCCAGGACTCGATATCTTGTCGGCTCTTGTCATCGAGGCCCAGATACGCGATCGGCCCGAACGGGATGGTGGCAAGGTCAGGAAACCTCGGATCCGAAGACCAGTCGAGCTCCGGACTATGGATAAGGATATCTACCGGAATCCGGTCGACGATCGCCTGGGCTCTGGCCGGATCGGGCGGCGTACCGATCGCTTTCAGAACCAGCTCGGCATGCAGCGAGATATGCGAGCCGACGATTTCACGCAGGTAATCGGTCTCACGCACCATGCGCACCGCATAAACGGAACCGAAGCCATAGACCAGTGAGGTAATAAAGAACACCCCGACCAGGCGAGCCGACAGCGACCGTGTAATTTCCTTGATCATCAGACCGCCGGATCGACGCCAACGAAAGCGTAGCCCGTTCCCCACACCGTCTTGATGAAGCGCGGCTGACGGCTGGTATCACCGAGTTTCTGCCGCAGGCGGCTGACGAGGATGTCGACAGAGCGGGAAAACAGCTGTGCGTCGATACCGCGCAGCTCGTTGAGGATTTCATCGCGGTTGAACGTGCGGCCAGGGTTTGAAGCAAACAGCACGAGGAGTTGATACTCCATCGTGGTCAGGTCCAGCACATTGCCGTCGAGCTCGGCGGTACGTCTTTCGGTATCCACGAGCAGTGTGCCGAAGCGCAATGTCGTGTCATTCTCCGCCTCCGCTGCCTTGCTCCGTCGCAGTACGCTCTGGATGCGCACCACCAGTTCGCGGGGTTCGAAGGGCTTGGAGAGGTAGTCATCAGCACCGATCTCCAGACCCACGATCCGGTCGGTCACATCACCGCGCGCCGTGAGCATGACCACGGGTATCGAACTGGTCTTGCGGATCGTACGGCAGACATCGAAACCGTCCTGCTCGGGAAGCATGCCATCAAGAATCACGAGATCGGGCTTGTCGCGCTGAATCTTCATCAGGCCCTCGGACGGGCGCACGGCGTTATCGAGCTGCATGTCGAAACGCTGAAAGTAGGCCTTCAGCAGTTCGCCCAGCTTTTCGTCGTCATCGATGAGCAGAATTCGCGTCATACGTCACGTTTTTCACCGGCCTGATGCCGTCTAATGCCCGGCTGTCCGGAGCTGTGGGTCAACCTTCAGGACTGATCGTAACCCTTTGTTAAAAAAAGGGGTTGGGCGTTACAAATTGTTACAGCGTGTTACCGCATTGAAAAGACCGCACAGCCAGCGGCACCTATTCTCTGCACCTCGAAACCGAAGTAACGATTCTGCACAAGGAGTGCTGACGATGTTGAGGAATTTCATGAATCTGGGCGTAGACGAGTTCGAACTGCTGGGCGAGGTGTTGCTGGCAGCGGTGGCCGTGACCATCCCGCTCGTAACCCTGCTTCTCTTTCTGGCCAACTGATCAGGGCGAGTCGGACTGCCGTATATCCGGCTCCGACTCGCCTCTGGTAACCCTCCGGGTCAGCTCTTCCGCCAGCGGCCCCGCGACTCAGCCATCTGCTGCGTACCGATACGCATCTCCAGACGCCGATTAAACTCCTGCTCGCCGAGCACGCGCTGCGGCAGCACGTTCATCGGATCGGTACGGTAACCGAGTTCACGCACCTTGAAATCGTAGTCCTGCTGGGCAGCGCGCTCGTGCTCCGGCACAGTTTCCGCATCGTCCAGCCAGCGAAACCAGCGATCGACGAAGCCAACCAGATACTTTTCACAGGTACCGATGTTCTCGTCATTAAGTTCGGCATGCGAACTCGTGGCGACCGGTGACATCAGCGCACGCAGATAGGTACCGTGACTGACGAAGCGCGTCCAGGTCGGATCGCTGCGGAACTTCAGGAAGTCCTGATTGGCCGGCTCGTAATACTTGAGCAGATAGTCGTAGTTGGTGCGCAGATCCACCCGCGGCGTGTACTCGGCATAGAAGTAAAGCCTGGGGATGGTGCCGAAGATGATGCCCAGATGCGGTACTCGGGTCTGCTGACCGAGCATCGCCGTAGCATTCATGTCGAGTATGCTTGCCTTGCGGTTACCGAGCCAGGAGTGCACGAGCCAGTCCACATCCGGGCCGGTGTAGCCCTTGAAAGCGCCTTCGAGCTGCCCGTCCGGCGAACTCCAGTAGTCCTCCCCCTCGGTCTGTGCGTGACGCTGCACGTCAAAACGGGCCTGCACACGCTCGACGATCTTCGAGTGAATATTCCAGCAGCGCTCCCAGGCGCGCGAGACATCCACATTGGGATTCTCGGCGAGGAATTCCATAATGGTCTTGGTTTCAGTACCTTTGCTCACGGCGGTCGCTACTCCTGTCCTATCGTGCATAGTGATTTCGCATGGTGGCGCAGTGTAAGCGATACACCGGTGGCGCCCAACCACGGGGGTTGTGCAGGCGCCGGTCAACACCGACAGGCGAACAATGACTGATACATCATCTCCAGAACGGCTGCTGCAGGCGCGACTTGAGAAGCTCGCCATCAGCAGTATCCATCGACACATCTTTCTGTGCTGCGACCAGGGCAAGCCGAATTGCTGCTCGCACGAGGAAGGCCTGGTCTCATGGGAATACCTGAAGAGGCGGCTCAAGGAACTGGGACTGAGCGGTTCGGGCGGCGTCTACCGCACCAAGGCCAACTGCCTGCAGGTCTGTATGCAGGGGCCAATTGCGCTCGTCTATCCGGAAGGCATCTGGTATCGCCACTGCACAGCGGAGGTGCTTGAACGCATCATCCAGGAGCACCTGATCGGCGGAGTACCGGTTGCCGAATTCCAGATCGCCCGTCAGCCACTGTTGCCACCCGGCTGATAGTCGGCAAAGCCGCCAGATATCGCGCTCGCCGGGCCGTGGGTGAGCGCTGCATCCTTCTTCAGTTTTCCAAACTGGAGGAGCGGCAACATGAATCGTTGTGGACTGAGCCTGGTACTGGCGGTGGTTCTGCTGTGCATCTGCCTGTCACCGGCAATCGGTGCGGCACGCAACACTGAGGACAATGTCCGCTGTCTGAAGCTGGAAGCGCGCATCGACGAGATCCGTCTCCGGCAGCGCATGGGCTATACCGCCAAACAGGGCCGTCTCTACAAGCAGAAGCTTTCGACGCTGGAAGCAGAGCACCGGGCGAGATGTCGCTGAGTAGGGGCCCGACGATCCGAAGAAATCCAGTCAAACCCCGACACGGGACTGGTGACCAGACTGCGACTCGGACCGCCGGGCCTGACCGGTGGTGTCAGCCCGGAGTGTGCGAAACCGGGCTAACAAGAATCTGGAAGGTGCTGCCTGGAGGCTGTTTTTTACCGTTTGCGACTTGTTGCTCTGGAGCAAAACAGGCGCTTCGTTCAGCAGACGACTCAGAGTATATACAACTGCCCCATGACTGCACCCCCGAATCACCCGGGCTTTAGACCTGGCGCACTTATGCCTGCCAGGCATGAGCTATCTATTTGTTTTTATTGACTTGTAGCCATGGACAAGCCTGCTGCACTTCGGTCTGTTGCAACGCGTAACGAGGCACAAACCGCCTGAATTCCGGGCTTGACATTACCGGTTCGGGTGCAGGAAATCAGAACCCGGCCTGGCCGGGCCAACCGCTATGCTGATCGCATGTCCTACGCCCGGCACAAAGCCACGATATTGGTGATTTTCTGTCGCCGCCCCGCCATTGGTATTGGCAAACAACGGCTGGCCAGCCAGATCGGCGCAGTACCTGCGGCCGACATTGCCACGCTATTGCTCGCCACTACGCTGGAGGACGCTGTCAGCTGGCCAGGACCGGTGGTCCTTGCGCCGGCTGAGGCAGCAGACTCGGCCTGGGCCGCCACGCTGCTCAAGCGATCGCTGAGTGTCATTCCACAACCCGCCGGCAATCTCGGTGAACGTCTGCAGACCGTCGATCGCACCGTGCGCGCTGGGCAAGCAGAGGCCGTCATCTATATAGGCAGCGACGCACCGGTCCTGACTGAGAGCGATTACAGTGCGGCACGCATGGCGCTGCTGCGCCACGATGTGGTGCTGGCCCCCGCACTGGATGGCGGCGTTACGTTGATGGGCGCGCGATGTCCCTGGCCAGAACTCGCCGATCTGCCCTGGAGCAGCGAGCGCCTGTATGCGTCACTCAATGAACGCTGCACGACGCACGGGCTCCGCGTCGCCAGCCTGACTGCGGGCTACGACGTGGATGTTGCTGCCGACCTGCACCGGCTGTGCGCAGACCTCAAGACTGATCGGCGACCGGCACGACAGATGCTGTACCGGAGACTTTGCAGTCTGGGATACTCCGCAAATCGGGATTCAGCAGCACAGCGATCATGAGCCTGGCGAACAATGTCTTTGAGATCACGCGGCCGTTGCGCTTGCGTCGCAGCGACGCCATTGGCCCGTCGGTCAGCGTGATCATTCCGGTGGTCGCTGACAACGAAGCCCTGACGCGTCTTCTCAACCGGCTGCACAGCCTGGAAGGTCCACCAGACGAGATCGTGATCGTCGATGGCGGCGCCAGCAGCAGTTGTCGCAGCCTGGCGCGCCGCTTCAGCTGCATTTATGTCAGCGCGCGACGGGGCCGCGGACACCAGCTGCATGCCGGCGCATTGCGCGCCTCCGGCGATATCCTGTGGTTCGTGCACGCCGATGCCACACCGCCAGACAACGCCCTCGCGCTTATCCGTGCACAGCACACAGCTGGCTCCGCTGGCGGCTACTTCGGTTTTCGCTTCACCGGCGCCGATGCCTGGCACAAGTCTGCGCTGGCACAGCTCATCAATCTGCGTGCGCGTTTCGGTACACCGTATGGGGACCAGGGGCTGTTCACGACCAGAAGCGCCTACGATGCAGCTGGCGGTTTCGCCGATGTGCCGCTGTTCGAGGAAGTATCGTTGGTACGCGCACTGCGCCGGCATGGCAGTTTCTCCTGCATGCCGGCCGCGATCGGTGTTTCGCCCCGACGCTGGGAACGCGATGGGTGGATCCGGCGTACGCTCGGCAACCGCCTGCTGGCACTCGGCTACGCCCTGGGAATTCCGCCACACCGCCTGGCCAGGCGCTATCAACCCCTCAGCGACGATAATGATGCAGTCAATCGCCCCGCTCCGCCGCGCGACGGTGATTGAGGCATGCGGACGCGTACCGAAACGAGTTGGCTGCAGACCGAAGATGGCACACCGCGGGGCTGGATTCAGCCTCATGCGCTCGATGAACTCTGGCTGCACACTGGCACAGCCTGCAATCTCAGCTGCCCGTTCTGCCTCGAAGGTTCGCGACCGGGTGACAATCGCCTGCAGCGCATCACGCTCAAGGACGCCCGGCCCTTCATCGAAGAGGCGCTGACGCTCGGTGTACGGCAGTTCTCCTTCACCGGCGGGGAGCCCTTCATCGTGCGCGACTTCGTGCGCATCCTGGACTACGCGAGCCAGTACCGGCCGTGCCTGGTGCTGAGCAACGGCAGCGATGCGCTGTTGAAACGACTGCACCAGGTCGCAAGACTTAAAAACGCTGCACAGCCGATATCATTTCGCATCAGCATCGACTATCCCGATGAAGCCAGGCACGACGCCGGTCGCGGTGCTGGCAGCTTCGCCGAGGCACTCGAGTCGCTGCGCGCATTGCAGGGCATGGGCTTTGGCATCTCGATCGCACGACAGATGCCGGCTGATGAAGACAGCGCCGCCGCAGAAGCAGCGTTTTGCAAGCTGCTGGCCGACAACCGTCTGCCAGCGACCACCCGCATCGTCGCCTTTCCGGATTTCGGCGTTCCTGGTGACGGGCGCAGCGTGCCGGCAATCACCAGCGACTGCATGACCCGCTACCAGACCGAAACAACGCGCCGGGCCTTCATGTGTGCCTTCAGCAAGATGGTGGTCAAGCAGGCCGGCGAGATGCGCGTGTATGCCTGCACGCTGGTCGACGACGACCCCGACTATGAGCTTGGCCGCACACTGGCCGCCGCCATGCCGGTCCGCGTCATGCTGCGTCACCAGCGCTGCTACAGTTGCTTTCGCTACGGATCGAGCTGCAGCGAACTGGCTGGATAACGGCCTCGCTGCCACTCACGCCTGTTAACCGGCAACAAGCGAGGCACCACATGATTGAAATTGATCCCGCCTGGGCAGGCAAGGTGCAGTTTTACGAACTGGTGTTCGGCATGTGGATGGCCTATGCCTTCCTGGTGCTGCTGTGGGAGAAGGTTCTCCGCGCGCCGCTGCCTGAATGGCGCTACATGCTGCTCAACTTCATGGGTGGCGGCGCGTTTTGGGTCAACCACTATTTCCAGAAAGCACCGTTCTGGAGCCTCATGCTCAATCTCTACACCGTGACTTTCCTGGCCGTCTGGTGCTGGCAGGGAATCGGCAGCCATGCGCGCTCATGGGGCTGGAAAATCGCAGCCTTCATCGGCGCATTCGCCTACACCGTCGTATTCATCGCCTTCGAGCAGATCGCCCGCTACGGCGTTGAGCAGCATGGCGTGAACGAATTCTGGTTCATGGCGGCAAGTTACCTCGGCTTCATCGCCGTCATCGTCTGGCGTGGCCGCGCCCGGACGGCAAGCCCGGCTTAAAACAGGCTGGACTGAGCAAGCCATGCCATGCGCACAGACCAGCCCGAGTGCACTCAGGCCGGGAAGAAGTCGATGGGCTTGGTCGTTGTCACCGGCGGTACGTCCTTCTCGAGGAAGCGGAACATGCGGATGCGCTGCACGAGCTTGCGCTCCAGCTCCTGGTCCGCGAGTTCGCTCGAGATGATTTCAACCTGCGACACTTCACCTGAAGCTTCGATGGTGAGCTTCAGCACCAGCTTGCCCTGCAGCTCCGGGTTTTCGCGCAGCGCACGATTGTAGAGCGCATAGATCGCGCCCTTGTTCTGGTCAAACACGCGCTCGATTTCTTCACGGCTGCGCGAAGCGCGCTGGCCACCGGCCCCACCGTCCTCGCTTGCACCACCGGAACCACCGCCGCCCAGCGCCGCCAAGCCACTGCTGACCTGCGTAGTGGAGCGGCCGCCCAGGCCCGAACCGCCAGTGTTGCGACTCATGCCCGCGGTATTGATGCCGCCGCTACCGACACCGGCCTTCGAGGTGATCAAGGCACGTTCCACCTGCGGTGAATCACCAACCGCGCCGGTATAACTCGTACCACCCGAGGTGATGCTGTTGAGCGCCTTGCTGTCGCGCAATTCGGCCAGCTGATCCACGAAGGGCAACAGGCCCGCCTTGCCGGCCTTCTCCCGCGCCGTGGTCTTGCGCTCAGCGGCCGGTCGGGTCTTGCTCTCGGTGGCACGCTCGGTCGGCGGCACCGGTTCCTGTCGTTGCTGCGGCTCTGGCTGCACCACTGGTGGCGGTGGCAGCGGGATTGGCGCGGGCTTTTCAATCAGGAGGCGCGCGAGACGCGGCGGCACCGACTGCTTCAGCTGTGGGTCACGCTCCGGTAGCGGGAGCAAGGACATGAGGATACACAGTACGAGTGCCGTAACACCGATCCGCTGGAGGATGGTACGGAAGCGCTGCTCCTGATCGCCCGCATCATCCCAGGGCAGCAGATAGCTGCGGTAGTAGAGGTTGATCTTTGCGGTGCTCATAAGGCCGCCACCTGCGGTGAGGCCGGCGCACCGTCCTTCTGCACGACCGCCAGCGAGATCTGGCCGAAATCAGCGGCAGTACAACTCGCCATCACGCGTTTCAGCAAACGATAAGGCAGTTCACGATCACCGAGGATCGTCACCTCGCGCAGCGCGATATCGGCCTTGGCCTGCTGGATCATCACGCGGTCGGTCTGCTGCCGAAGCGCAACTTCAAGTGCCGGAATCACTACGCCCTCGCCACTGAGTGCTTCAGCCACGCTCGCAACCGGGCGGCCCTGCACGAGGATGGTGTCGCCAGTCACCATCACGACCACGGTCTCCCGTGCCCGTTCCAGTGCCGCAGACTCCGGCAGCTGGATATCCTTCGGATTCGGCAAGACCTCGGTCTCGCCGGAACTGACCAGCAGGAAGAACACCAGGATGGTGAAGATATCCATCATGGACACGAGGTTTAGCCCCGTCCCGGAGCGCTTCATCCGCTTGTGGTGGCGCTCCATGCGGAGCGCCCGGCGTGACATCTGCATGACTCAGCTTCCCTTTGACGCCGCAGCGCCCAGCAGCGGCGCATCGCCAATCGAAATATCCGGAAACAGCTCTGCCCGTACCAGCTGTCGGCCCTCACCCACCTCGTAGAAGCGCAGCACGTCCATCACCTGCACCAGCGTGTCGTAAGGCACATCCGGCTCCAGCAGGACCGTCACGTTCGACATGTCCGGATAGTTCGACTTCACGCGCTGCAGGTAGGTGGCCAGTCCGTCGAGATCATAGTTCCCCTCCGTACGCGGCAGACGAGTCAGCAGACCCTGGCTGCGTTCGCCCACCTCCAGGCCGTCTGCACGCACCGTCACCTCAAGCTGAAAAACCGGCTCCTCGACCGCAGCAGAAGACGCTGCGGGCAGGTCCAGCTCGATGATGGCCAACCGCGAGAACACCGCCGTGATGAGCAGGAACGGCACCAGCACCACCATCAGGTTCATGAAGGCGGTGATATCCATCTCTGGCGTTTCGGCCTGCCGTCGCTTTCGCCTGTTACTGCGCATGGTGAATCCTCAGTGGTGCTCAGGCGGCCGTCTGCTGACGTCGGCGTTCATCGACTGCGTTGAGAAACTTCACCGAGACCATTTCCAGGCTGTCGATGATCCGCGTGGTCTTGCTCTGCAGGACGGTATGCACGAAGAGCAGCGGAATGGCGACGATCAGACCGAAGGCCGTGGTGTTCATCGCCACCGAGATGCTGGCAGAGAGCAGATCGGCTTTCTCGGCCGGATTTGCATTGGCAACAGCGGTAAAGGCCTGGATCAGCCCGATGATCGTGCCGAGCAGACCGAGCAGCGTGGCGATATTGGCAAAGGTTGCCAGGTAGTGCGTGCGGCTTTCCAGACGCGGCATCACCTCCATCAGGCTTTCTTCCATCGCCTTCTCGATGTCATCGCGCCGCGTGGTGGTGCGGCTGCGATCCAGGCCGTAGGTGAGGATCGAACCGATCGCGGCATTCGACTTCGAGGTCAGGCTGGCAGCCTCAGAAAATTTTCCCGCCTGGATGAACGGCGTGATCTTCTTCCACAGCGCCTGATTGCTCACCGACGTCTTTGACAGATACACATAGCGCTCGATCGCTACGGCCAGACCCACCGCGAACACCAGTGCAATCGGGTACATAAAGAACCCGCCGCTCTGCATAAAGTGGACTATCGATGTATACGTTTCCATGGTCTCCGGATCTCCCTGTTAATTCAGTTCGCCAGGCTCACTGCCTGCAGTCATTTACCCGACTCATCTGGCCGGGGGCGGCTCCGCGTCATACAGTTGATGGAAATAGCGCGTCTGTCGTCGAAACACTTCACGGTCTACGGGGGCGAGGATTTCCTCGACCAGGCTGTTGACCGGCCGGCCGGCAAGCTCGGCCATGGCCGCGTCCTTCCAGGGCACGATGTACATGACCTTCGGCAGTTCCTGGTTGCCACGAATGGCCGTGGCGTCGAGGTTTAGCGCCGTAGCGGCTGGCGAAGCGACAGCAGCCGGTGCGGCTGAATCTTCGGCGCGGGCCATACCGCCGGTCAGCAGCGCACACAGCAGCAAGGCAGTTCTGCCTGGCGGTATCGGCTTCACGTCGCGCCCTCTGCTCTTGCAGTGGTCGGCATCGCCGAGACGCGGCGCCGCAGGTCGGCGATCCAGCGCTCGACATCGGCATTGCTGTCGTCTGCCGCGAGGCTGAGGTATTGCTGATAGTTGACCAGCGCAAGCTCAGGTCGCTGGATGTAGAGGTCATAAAGGACGGCAAGGTTGTAGTAAGCGAGCGCATAACCCGCATCGAGCTCGACGGCCTTCAGATAGGCCCGCTCGGATTCACTGAACTGCCCCTGCTGCCGGTACAGCACACCGAGACCGTTCCACACCGGCGCACAGCTAGTGCACACCGCGGAGGCCTTTTCGAAATAGTCGCGCGCCGCGGCCTCGTCGCCCTGCCGCATGCGCAGCAGCGCAAGGTTCAACAGCGGACCGGCCAGCTCCGGATGCGCAACACTGAGAGCCTGCAGCGCACGCTCTGCAGCAGCGTCATCGCCGGCTTGTACGGCGGACAGCGCTGCCGAGTAGTCCGCCATCACCGCTGGCGACGGGCCTGTGTCTGCAACAGTCGGTGCGTTTTTCGCCGCACGCTCGCCGCCCGCCAGACTGCAGCTCACGCAGAACAGGGCGGCGAGAACTGCAGCAGCTCTAGTCAATCGTTGTAATGACATCTTCGCTCCTTTCAGTGCGCGACCAGCGCGCCGGAACCATCACGGCCAGACGCGCGTAGCTCGCGCGTACCCACTCGTCATAGACGCCATCGCCGGCGCGTTCAGCATTCACGCGATAGAGATCGATGGCCTTTTCTTCGAAGGGAAACGCCTGCTCTTCAAGCAGCACGTCGTATTGCTCGGACTCATCCGCATCCAGGTCCTTTGGCCGCTCCGAGGCGAGCAGGTCGCGACTCAGCTGGTAGTAGAGATCCGCTGTTTCAAAGGTTGCCGCGGTGGTGACCTGCGCGACGCCATAGTCAGCCGCCTGCCCATAGGCCTGCAGCGCCTGCTCCATGCGGGTTTTTTTCAGCTTGAGGCTCTTGTCCAGTGGCGCGGTGAGCACCACGGCGTTGAAGGCATCGCGCATGGGCCTGGCGAGTTCGATAGCGCTGCTGGCGGCCAGGAAGCGGCTGCGGTCGCTGCGCTCTGCCCCCATGTCACGATCCGTTTTCACGATGGCTTCAAGCCAGCCCTTGCGGGTTTGCCAGTCGTTGTCTGCACCGGCGAGATCAGCCAGCTTGAGTCGTGCCTCCAGCGCTTCGCTGGCCGGTACCGGAAAGCGCGTGACGAGCGCGGTGTAGACCCGCACCTCTCCATCGTGCTGGTCTGCAGCCACGTACAACTCTGCGGCCTGCCACAGCGCCGAGCGCTGCACGTCCGCCGCTGCGTCAGCGCTGCCGGCAATGCGCTCGTACTCGGCCGCCGCCTCTGCGCCGCGTCCGCCTTCGCGCAGCGCCACAGCCAGCTTGGCCGTGACATCGCTATTGAACTGATGCTCGGGAAATTCGCGCCGGAAGCGCTGCAGGAGATCCACCGACTCGTTCCAGCGCTGGCTGGTCAGGAGCAGCGTAGCGGCATCGAAGAGCGCACTCGGCCGGATGTCAGCATCCGGGGCCGCCGCATCGATGCGCAGGAAATCAGCCACCGCCGCATCCACATCACCACCCGCCTGGGCGAGCTCCGCCTGTCTATAGATCGAGGCAGCGATGCGACCTTCCACTTCGCGTCCGGCGGCCGGATCTGCTTCGAGGCCACGCAGACGGACATAGGCCGACTCTGCCTCGGCATAGTGCGCGAGATCAAACTGGGCGTGTCCCATGACAGTCCAGGCGACACGCTCGAGCTCTGGCGTCACTGGCGGCTGCATCGTGACAACGAGTCCGGCGACCTCAGCCGCCCGCTCAGGCTGCTGACTGGCGTAGAGCTGTTCGGCAACGTTGGTCAGTACCGCACCCGCCTGCGGGTGGGCGGGAAAATCCGCCGCAAAGCGCAGCGCCTGTTCGATGTGTCCGGTATGCCAGGCGAGTTGCGCTTCACCGGCAAGCCGCTTTTCGTGCTCGCCCGAAGCCAGCAGCGCGGCATAGCCGGCCTCGGCCGACTTTTCCTGCCGTCCATAGTTATAGGCGGCATTCAGATAGGCATCGCGTGCCGTATCGAAATGCTGTGCCTCGAAGAGCAGATCGCCGAGCAGAAAGCTGCGCTCCGCCGATTGCGGATCATCGGGGAAGTACGCGAGCGACAGCCGGTACCAGCCGGCAGCCCGTTCGTAGTCGGCCGGCAGCTTGCTGCGCTGGGCCAGCGCGTGGTCGTACTGCGCCAGATCGCCCAGATGCAATTTCAGCTGCGCGACAAGCTGCGGATAGTCATCGACGCTACGGTCTTGCCAGAACGGTGCATCGAGACCGTAGGTCGCAACGTATTTCTGCTTGGCCTCAAGCACGAGGTCCGGGAACTTGCCTCGCGTATAGGCATCGATCGCAGCCTGCAACAGATTGGGGGCCTGCGCATTGACCGGATCCCGCGCCACGAATGCCGCATAACTTTCAGCGGCGTCCTGAAAGCGCTCCTTGTCCAGATAGAGGTCACCGAGCGCCGTGTACACCAGATAGGTCCAGGCGGGATCACCATACGGCACCAGCGCAGGTGGAATGGAATCGGCACCATCAAGGTAGGAAAGACTGATGCTGACCACGCGCAGTGTGTCATCAAGCAATTCACGCTCGGGCCGGCTCATGGCCTGTATCTGCTGATCCGGCGCGCTGGCATCGCTGCTCAGGCGACGATCGATCAGACTGAGGAAGGCGCTAAGGCCCTCTTCGTAGCGGCTCTGCTTGAACAGCGCCCAGCCGTACTTGTAGAGCGACTGCTCGTAATAGGGCGAAGCGGGCCCGCTGGCGAGGACCGCTGCATAAGCTTGCTCGGCCCCGGCATAGTTCTGCCGTATCGACCAGGTTTCACCGCGACGGAACTGGGCTTCGTCGCCATGCACTGCAGAGGGCGATTCCGCAACCAGACGATCCAGCGTGGCCAGCGATTCATCGCCGCGACCAGCGCCTTCCAGCGCCCTGGCCAGCTGATAGATGACTTCACTTCGCGCTTCGCCCGTCAGCGCCGTGTCCGTATCAACCGATTCGAGAAGCTGGCCATACAGGCCGATGGCTTCCGCGTAATGACTGGCGCCGGCACCGGCTTGCTCCGCAGAGCTCTCAAGTTCAGTTGCCGCATCCAGGTTCAGGTCGGCAAGACGACGCATGGCCTCGGCACGCATGCTGGCCGGCCCGGTATCCAGCGCCAGAAAACGGCGGTACTCCTGCATGGCTTGCGCGCTGCTGTCGACAGACGGCAGGCCGGTGTGAATTTCCAGCGGCTTCGCCTTCAGGCTGCCGATGGTCTGACGGTCCGCCTCCGGTGTTCTGGACGCAAACGGCCACAGGCCGCCCGCCAGCGTGACCCCGAGCATCAGTGCCGCGGTGGCGCTCATGGTGCACTGCCTTTAGGCGCCACGGCGCGCACGGACGAGGCCGCACGGTCGTAAATCGTGGCCAGCGCAAAGCGGGCCTGCACGCGATAACTCAGCAGGCGATCGCGCTGCTCGCTGAGCGCATCGATGGCCATCGCCTGCAGGCGCTGCTCTTCAGTGCCGCGGTCACGCGCCAGGGCCGCCTGCATGTTATGGATGCGTGGCGTGAGTGCCGCGATATGTGCGGAGAATCGATCCAGCTCTGCTGGCGTATCGTGCCAGGCGGCCAGACCCGATGCATGCGCGGCCTGCGCCTTCATCAGCGCGGCATCGATCCGGGCGAGCTCACGCTGCTGCTGCCACAACCGGTATTGATAGTCGCGATCGAGATCCCAGCTCAGCACGCCCTTCAACAGGCGATAGCGCTCGCGGACATCGCTGGCCGCTGCGTCCGCCAACTGCGGACTGGCACCCAGTGCTTCGAGACGCTGCCAGCGATCGAGCTCTTCAGTAGTCGCAAGCCCGGCAATATCGCGTGACTCCGCAACCTGCTCCAGATGCGCCGCCAGCGCATCACGCCGCGCCTGCAGCGACTCGAGACTGGCCTCATCGAGACCGGCAGCAACGCGCTGCTCACGTTGCGCATAAGCCGTGCGACGCGTCTCCACCATCTGCTCAAAGGCGGAGAGCTTTGCCTGCCACTCATCGAGATTGACTGACAGCGCGGCAAGGTCACGCACATTGCGCAGGCCTTCCTGAAAGCCGTGCCGCGCAACCAGGTCGTACAGGTAACGCGTTTCAATGCTGTCAGGCACAGTATCGAGCTGCCAGTACCAGCGCCCGATCCGCGCATCATCGGCACTGAGCATCGCGGGGATCAACTGGCCGGCGCGACTGCCGTCAATCGCAGCATCGAGTTTGCCGATCTCGGTATCGTAAGCATCCAGCGCAGCCTGGTAGCCGGCCGCCGCCTCGCTGTGTGCGTCGAGCCTGGCCCAGGCATAGGGAATCGCGAGCAGCGACTCCTGTACCGCACTGTCGAGCAGATCGCGGTCACGCAACTCCAGCCAGGGTGTCAGGGCAGCGCGGTAGTCCTGCGTCGCTGCATCCGCCCACCCGGCACCGAGCAGCGCCTTTGCGGAGAAGGGTCCGTTCAATCGCACCCGCGCAAGTACCGGACGCGCTTCACCATCGCGGCCCTGCTGCAGATAGAGATAGCCGAGCGCGAGATTGGCCTTGTCACGCAGGTCGCGCAGTTCAGGCGTATCAGCCGTGCTTCGGCCCAGTTGATCGAGCTGGCGGATCGCATCCTCTGGCCGGTTGAGCCGCACCAGGGCAACGCCCAGGTTGTAGCGCGCGTAGGCCACCCAGCTTTCCGGGCCCTGCCAGCCATCGAGTACGGCAACCGCAGCGTCGAAACGACCGAGCGCGAGGTAAGCCTGTGCCTTGAGCATCGGCAGTTCAGCATCCAGGCTCTCGGGCAGCTTGCCGGAGACGCGGTCGAAGGCCTCCAGCGCCTCCGCATACAGGCTGCGCTGGTAGCGCACCTTGCCCAGGTAGAACCAGGCGCGGTTGCGCACTTCAGGTTCAGATGAATCCTGCAACAGACGGCTGAAAATCTGCTCAGCGCGAATGTGCTGGCCATAATGCAGATACAGGCCACCGAGCAGCAGCTCGGATTCAGCCTCGTGATTGGCGACACGACCCGCATCACGGTCAACCAGCAGATGTGTCAACGCATCAAAATGCTCGTCCTGGTAAAACTGGAACAGGACTTCGCCATAGTAAAGATCACGCACCACCGCGCCGCTCACCGGTTCAGCGGCAGCTGCTGAAGCGCTGCCAGCGAGGAACAGCAAGGCGATCAGGCCCCGCAGGCTGAATCGCCTGTGGCCTGGTGCCGGGATACTGTTGCGAGTCAGGAACACAGCAGCTCCCTACTCCCACTCGCGCACAACGAACTCGGGTTGCTGGGCACTCTGCCGGTCGGAAATTCGCAACTCGACAAACTTGGCACCCACGCCCTTCTCGACTTTCAGCGTCGCGCCGCGCCGGTAGTCGCGCTCATGCGGCCCCTGACCGGTAAACACTGCGGTCAGTTCATGCTCGCCCGTCTTGAGGTTACCGAGATACAGGCGATGGACACCACCGCGCAGCAGGGCCTTTAACTCACGCTCGGTATACAGGTAGTTGCTGATCGGCTTGTCATCGATCTTCAGCTGCACGGAATCCAGTGCAAAAAATTCGCCGACATCCATCGACACAAAAACGGCGACCTGCGTGTTGGCAGGGAACAGCAGTTCCTCTTCCAGCATGAACAGCTCGCGATTGAGATCCAGCACATCGTCCTTCAGCGTCTGCATCTGCGTATCAACGCCGGAAGCGGCAACGACCGGCACAGCGACGGGCGCCACGGTCTCACTGCTGCTGGCCGCTCGGGTAGCCAGCGCGCCACCCAGCAGCAGTGCAGTCAGGCAGATGTTCATGGTTAAACGGTTCATCGCATTACTCCGCATCAGTCAGCAACGTTCATTCCGAAATCAGGGCAGACAGTTCATCGGTATAGGTCGTGGCGTCTTCAGCGCGGTATCCGGCATACACCTGGCGGACAGTGCCGTGCGGGTCGACGAGTACGGCAAAAGGAAGAACAGAAGGGTCGTACTCACGGACCACCGACTGATCGGCGTCGTGCAGGATGGTGATACCCAGACGTTTTGCAGCATCCCGGGCAGGTTGATCATCTGTATCGATGTTCACGGCAAGGATGCGCAGATTCGCATCGCCAAAACGGTGCTGCAGATCGCGGAGCATGGCCAACTGCTCACTGCAGCGGTTGCACCACTGCGCCCAGAAGCTGACAAGTACAACCTGGCCGCGATACTCCGACAAACGCAAATTGGTGCCTGCGCTGCTCTTGAGTGCGAAATCGGGCGCCGGCTGACCGGCAAGCCCGGAGCTGGCCGGAACGGCGACGGGTAGGAGCAGCACAGCGAGTGCCAGGGAAATGCCACTCCGGCGCATGAACGCGCGAAGCAGCACAGCGCCTGTACTGCGCCTCTGTCCGTGCTGCTGACCGATGATCTTCAAAGCCTGTCTCCGCGGAACCAGCACAGCGCTGGTGCTCACACACAGACAAGGAAAACAGCTAGAAGATAGAGGGGACGCATGACGCAGGCCCACAGGCCTGCGTCAGGATTCGGCAGCTCCGCTGTCCTGGGTGCAGCTCGCAGCAAGCGAGGCGCCGTTAGACCGGTGGCTTTGCGTCCCCGCCTTTCAGCGGGTTTGCCTTTGTCGCCCGGAATGGTGACGATTTGACGGCAGGAATCCTGCGACTTCGCTCACGTTAGACAGATTGCCGGTTAAAACCCGCGTGCTTATGTCAAAGCCGCGGTGTCAGGGTGTGCCGGCAAGGCGAAACATCCGGTAGTACTCGGTACTTTCAGTACCCCAGCGTACCGCACCGCTATCGTCGACGAACTGCCCCCAGAACTGGTATTCGTCAGGCCGGATAACCACGGCATCGCGCGCATAGAGCGTGGTTTTCAGCCCCTCGCTGTACAGCGTACAGGCCCGCTCCTGCATGACGCCGGAAACCTCGGTGCCCTCGGCATTGGCGGTCAGCACAAAGTCACAGCCCGGCTTTACGTCGACGTCAGCCATCGTGAGCTGCTGCAACAGTTCCGGCTTCTGGTATGCATTCTTCCACCGCTCAGCGTCACGGAAATTAAGTTCGCGCTGCACCAGCTTGCCGGTCTGCGGGTCGATGAAATACTGCAGCAATCCGATACGGATCAGCGACGGCGGACTGAAGCTGCCATCCACCGACGCGTGCTGATAAACCAGAAAGCCGTCGATACCAGGAATCCCCGCCGTCAGCGGCGCAAAGAACTGGTATAGCTGGCGGTGAATCTGTTCCGGCGGCAACTTCCGCGTCAGGTCGCTCTCAAACTGCGCCGTGTTGCTGTACCGGCCATGTACCCAGGCGCGCACCAGGCTGAGCGTCCCCGCAGCAGCATCCGGTTTGGGTGCCGCACTGAGAGGTGCGATGGCACCAAGCAACAAAGCCAGGCAAAGAATAGTGCAGTTGCGCATGTTCGTACTCCCCCAATAGACTGATGTGCGAATCGATTATAGATAAGACACGGTACTAACCGGTATCAGGAAGAGCCGACATGCACACAGGTCTCAGTCGAATTCTGAAAACACTCGCACTTCTGCTGCTGTCCGCCGCCAGCAGCCAGGCTGGCAACAGTCCGGCCGCCAGCGAGAGCAAGGTGCTGGTTTTCGGCGGCACCGGGCAGCTGGGTTCTGCGATCGTCCGCGAGCTGCTGACCGCCGGCTACCCGGTTGTAGTATTCGTACGTCCTTCCTCCGATCGCAGTCGCCTGGCCGGACTGAAAGTCAGCTATGTCACCGGCGACATCCTCAATGCCGGCCAGGTCATGGCCGCCTTTGACGGCAAGGACATTCGTACTGTGGTCGATGCGACAGCGCGCGGCAGCGCCGACGATGAGTTCTACCCGACTGCAATGACGCACATCATCGCCGGTGCAAAAGCTGGCGGCGTACAACAGATCATCCTGGAGGGCTCGGTCGGTGCCGGGGATAACGTCAACCAGTTTCCGCAGGCTAATTTTGGCCGGATGCGTTCGACGCTGGCTGCCAAGGGACGTGCGGAGCAGCTGCTGATCGACAGCGGCATCGGCTACACGATCATTCGTAACGGCATCCTGCTTTCGGCCGATCTGCCGCCAACGCGTGCCGCCCGTCTCAGTACGGACCAGAGCCTGATGAGAAAGATCACGCGTACTGACCTGGGACTATTGACCGTACTGTGTATAGGCAACCCAGCCTATATGAATGGTGTCTGGCATGCTGTCGATGACAGCCAGGACGTGCCACCGCAATATCGCTAGATAAAAGTGTTATGAATGTTTCATAACTTACTGTTCAGTATTAATTTAATTACTGACTGCCTGGCCGACATTTGCAACTGTCACATGCTCTGCGAGGCGCTCTGCGCAGTTCTCGACCAGCTTCCGTAGCGGCGCCGGGAACCCGGTCCCTGCACTGACCAGCGCCAGGCTGCAGCGGTCGAGTGGAAAGCCCTGCGCCTCGATCTCGGCCGGCGTTACGCCAATCAGCAGCGCATCACAGTTCGAATCCAGCAACAGGCCGCGCACCCGATCCGCGAGCACAGCGGATGGCGCAAAGCGCGCCTGCCCGGCGAGCAGGGTCTGTCGGCTGTCGGTCACGCCCAGGCATGCGCTGTTCGCTCGCAATGCATCGCCTGTCGCCCTGAGAAGATCTTCGTCTCCACCGATGAGCACGACCGTGCGGATGCGACCATCGCAGCCATCCGGAAACCTCGCTTCCAGGATCTGCACCGCACGTTCATCGGAAGAAAATCCGGGCGTGGCGTTGATCTCTATGACTGCACAATCGGTTTCGCGCCAGGAACGGCCGATGTCGGGGGTCATGAAATCGATACCGGCCGCATCCAGATGAAAACAGCGCGCCAGCGATTCAGCCATGTCACGGTTGTCCGGATGTACCGCGGCTGTGCAATCCACCAGCGTCCCGCCGCGGGAAACATTTGCAGTGCTGCGCAAGCTGATCACACGGCCGGCCGCGGGCCGGTCGTCAGGACCTGAACCCTGCTTCAACAGCAGCGCCAGCATGTCAGCATCCAGTGTCAGCTGCACACTGGCGCCCTCGGGCACGCTTTGCCGGCGCCGCTGGTTCTCCACATCGATCAGCTCAGAAACCGAACGGTTGCCATCACCGACGATCCGCGGTGGTGACAGGCACGAGGCCCATATCAGCTTCCCGCCGATCACCGTCAGACGATGATCGTCGCCCGACACATGCCGCTCGATCAGCAGACTGCCCGGTGCAACCCGGTTGGCGGTCTCGAAAGCAGTCACCAGCTCCTGATCAGTGGTGATGTGCGCGCTGACGCCCTCGCCTTGCCGGCCGGCGTTAGGCTTGATGACCACCGGAAAGCCGATTTCCTGTGTACGTATCCGCGCCTCCGCGAGGGTACTGATCGGCGCAGCGCCGGCATCCGGAAAACCCAGCTGCGCGATTAGCTGACTGGCCAGCAACTTGTTGCGCGCCAGATTGAGCCCGGTCAGCGAATCCTGATGACTGGCGGCTACGAAACCGTGGAGGCCGGCCCGCCCCTGGCCATAGAGCCAGATGCGCGACCCAGGCGATACCGGGTAGACCGGGATACCGCGCGCCCGTGCGACACGCATCAGTGCCTGGGTCGTCTGGTCCGGCTGGCGCAACAGCAACACTGAAGCGAGTGTCTGCATCCGCGCCTCGATCGGCTGCAGATCGACACGACGCCCACCCGCTTCGTTGAAAAATGCAGTCGCGAGTTCCAGCCCAATCTCAAGCGCCATGGTGGTCGCCTGGATATCGTAATAGCCGAGCAGGATCCGGCAGTCGCCGCCGTTCAGACGCTGGATCTGCAGATCAAGACCGAGTCGGCCGTGCAGGTTCTGCAGTGCGCTCGCCAGTGCCGCCGCGAGCTGCCCGAAACTCACCTTCCCTGGTGGCAGCACCACATGGCGCATCAGCGCCGGCGGAATAAAGCTGGCGAGCTTTGCGGCCAGCGGCGCGGCCGGCACCATAACTTCGGCAGGCTCCGGAAATTCAGCAGCTACGGCAGCGAATGGCGCGGCGAGGTTTGGACCATGAAATACCGTGTACTTGACCGGCAATACCTCTGTCATGCGGCCGCCCGCTGCAGGCGGAGACCCAGCATTGCGCGTACCTGTGCACAGGTCGCCAGCGGCCGTTCAAACTCCTGACTGATCCGCACCAGGCGCTGCACCAGTTCGACATTGGTGGCCAGGCGGCTGCGCCCGGCGTCATAGTGGATGTTGTCCTCGAGACCGACACGCACATTTCCGCCGGCAAGAATCGCCGCAACGTTCATCGGCAACTGGAAAGAACCGAGACCCGCAGCAGACCAGACTGAATCCTCAGGCAGTGCAGCGACCAGGTGCGATAGATCACCGATCGTCGCCGCCGCGGTATTGAGATTGCCGAGCAGCAGGTTGAAATACTTCGTGCCGCTGAGTATGCCGTGCCGCTCGAGATACTTGGCCAGATTGATCATGCCGGTATCGAAGATCTCAAGCTCAGGCTTGATGTCGTTTTCGCGCATGCACATCGCCAGCCGCTCGATGGTGTGGATGGCATTGCTGCTCGGCCCGGTGAGGAAATTGAGCGAACCGAGCGTCAGGCTTGCCATGTCCGGCTGTGCCGCTCCCTTGAGCAGCAGGACTTCACTACGCCGCTCGAACTCAGGCCAGTTGCGACCGCTGGTGGTCACACAACAGATGAGTTCCGGGCGCTCGCGGCGGATGCCGGTGAGGATACGCTCAAAGTACCGGGTGTCGGAGGTGGGCTGGCCGGTCGTCTCGTCACGCGCGTGCAGATGAACCATCTGCGCGCCGGCATCGGCAACTGCAATCGCATCGCGGATGATCTCGTCTACGCTCAGTGGCACATAGGGCGTGCTGGCGCGGGTCGGGATCATGCCGGTCGGACAGACATTGATGATCAGCGGCGGCCAGGGTGACAAGGGATGCGGCGAATAGCGCTGCAGGTAACTTTCGCGGCGCGCCTCCCAGCCGTCCCGCTCGCGCATGTAGCGCCGCAGATCCATGCGGATCGTGGTCCAGTAATCCACATTCTCGAGACCGAAGGAATGGATCTTCTTCAGCCGGCCGATTTCCAGATACCCGAAGTGCTTCTTGTACCAGGCAATGGTGTCGGGAATGTCCGCGTTGGTCAGTACCGTCTGAGCACCCAGAGCGTACATCGCCTCGAGGCGGGCAACCTGCAGTGCCTTGCCAATACCGAGGCCTGAAAGCTCCGGATTGACGCCGAGCAGCGTCGTCTTGCCCTCGGTCGGCGACAGCATCGTGTAGCCACCCGCGCCGACAATCTTCCCGTCGAGTCTCGCGACAAAGAAATTATCGAGCTCCAGCGTCGGCATTTCTGCCGAAGGCACCTGGTGCATGTTGAAAAAACGCATGACTTCCAGGATGGCTGGAAGGTCAGCGGGACGGGCCTTTTCGATGGTGTACTGCATGCCGGGATTCTTGCAGACTCCACCGGTTAAACACCAGCCTGCCGCTTACCGGCCCGTCTGGAACTCAGTCGGCAGCCAGCGCCTTGGAGAACCGCACTTTGCGACCGGCATCGATGATCACGGCCGCGTAACCAGGGGTCGCTTCGATCAGGGCCAGGCCGCGTTCAGGTCCGAGCACGAACACACTCGTTGAAAGGCCGTCGGTGAGTGTCGCGTCAGGACCGATGATGGTCACACTGCGGACGCCCGCCACCGGCTTGCCACTCTTTGGATCGAGGATATGGTGATAGCGCACGCCGTCTTCGTCAAAGAAGCGCTCGTAGTCGCCGGAGGTTGAGATCGCCTCGTCATCGAGTGCCAGGCGCGTCACCCACTTTGACTCGTCATCCGGATCACGAATGCCAACTACCCAGGGCTTGCCGCGCCGGTCACCCAGGAGACGCGTATCGCCGCCCGCATTGACTAGCGCATTGGTGACGCCGGCCTTGCGCAGTAACGCCACCACCTGCTCGCAGGACCAGCCCTTGGCGATGCCACCCAGGTTGATCCGCGTACCCGGCCGCGTGAAGCGTATGGTCGACTTGCCGGCATCGAGCAGGACGTGACGGTAGTTGATGGCATCGAGATTGTTCGCAATTTTCGCTTCGCTAGGCCGCTCATGAGCACGGAAGTCATAGAGGTAGCCCACGCTGTCGTAGGTGATGTCGAAGGCCCCACCGGTCTGCACAGACAGTGCCAGCGAACGGCGCACCAGCGCGAAGAGTTCGGCCGACACAACCACCGGCACAGTAGCGGCATCCCGGTTAACCACGGAGATCTCGGAACTCGCACGGTAGGTGCTCATCTCGACTTCGATGCGATCGAACTCGGCCATGCCGGCGGCGATCAGCTGCCTGGCCTGCGACTCATCATCCATCCAGAGCTGGATTTCGACGCGCGTACCCATCTTGTCCTGCTGCTCTCCGAACCAGGCAGCACTGGCGGACAGCGGGAGAAAGACAGCAAGCAGGCTGGCGACCCAGCGAATGCGGAGCGCGTCAGAACCAGAGTGAAACGAAGAACTGCAGCACGTTGGCATCGAATTCATAAAGGGGCTCCGCACCAACGGCGCCACCGCCGTTAACATCGCGGAAATCATCATAGCTGTAGGTGTAGTGATCGAGAACCAGATTCACCGTACTGCGCAGGGGGCGGTCACCTGCCCTGTCGAGCCAGGTATAGCTCACCGCGACATGCGGGCCGTAGCTCTGGAACTTGCTCAGCTCCTTGTCACGGCCCATGTAGTTCTGCGCGTCGGCATAAGGGAACAGGTCGGAATAGAAGTCCGCAGCGTTCTGACTGTAGTAGCGATAGCGAACATCCACCATCCACCGGTCACGCCAGGGCTGCACATAACCGATGTCAAACGTCTGCGCGTCTACACCCCAGTCATCAGTGAAGAAGCGGTATCCGCCCGAAACTGCTGCCCGATATGGCAAGTGATAGCGGATGCTGATTGCAGCGGCATTGCTGGCGCGGGTATCTGGATAAACCTCGCCCTGCCAGCCATATCCGGCGGCCTGGCCTGCATCCACATACCGCACCTGGCGATAGGGATTGTTCAGATAGCCCTCATCGGCGATCGCCTCATAGTTGAAGCTTGCCAACAGGTTCCTGGTCAGAATCTGCGTGATGCCCAGGCGGTAGGCATGCCGCTTGATCTGGCCAGAGAATGCTGAATCGCCGCGCTTGCTGACATCATCGGAGCCACTGCCATAACCGAGGGTAATGGTGGTCAGGCCGTTGAAGATGTCCTGGCTGATGCCGAAATTCACGGTCTCTGCGTTGTAGTCGTTCTCATCGCTGCTACTGAAGCCAAAGCTCAGCGTGGTGTCCTCATGCAGGTAATCGGCGCCGACACCCCACTGTTTGCGCTCTTCAGAGTATTTGCTGGCCGTGGTGATGACGTCAATCGACGCACTGCTGATGCTGTCCACGTAATAGCTGGCGGAGAGTGAAACTTTCTCGTTGACCGACTTGCGTACCAGCAATGACGGCCCGTCAATCTGCACGCCGCCGCCATCGTAATAATGATAGAGGGCATCGGCACGCTCCTCGGGCAGCACACCGGCAATCGCCGCACTCACAGACAGGATCAGCAGTGTGCCGGTGCGCCACATCATCTAGTTACACCCGCAGCCGCCGCCGGCACTGCCGGTGGCGCCACGCGATGCCTCGCGCGCTTCATGGACGTGATCGAGATAGGTACTGGAGACAGGATTGCGGTCAAAACTCATGATCGGGTCGGCCAGCCGGTCGCGCTCATAGGGCTTTACCCACGGCTCGACATTGCTGCACCCGGCCAGCAGCATGACGGCACCGAGGAATACAGCCAGCGCCGCTTTCATGTGCGCTCCCGTATCAGCTGGCGGATGACGTCCTGGTAAACGCTTTCGTCACCCGCCTGGTAACCCTGGTGGATGAAGCGGATATTGCCCTTGCGATCGACGATCACCGTACTCGGCATCGCGGCCACATCGTAGAGCTTGCTGACCCGGTTGGCCGGATCCAGGAGCACCGGGAAGGTCACCGGCACATCGCCAAGAAAGGCTTCCATCTGCGTGGTGTCCTCTTCGACATTGACACCGAGCATGGTGAAGCCGAGCGGTGCATACTTTTTCTGGATCTGCTCGAGCAATGGCATTTCCTTGCGGCACGGACCGCACCAGGTCGCCCAGAAATTGATCAGCACAACCTGCCCACGCAACGAAGTGAGGGATACGGCCTGGCCGTTGCGGGATGGCAGACTGAAGTCAGCTGCTGGACCTGTTGCCTCACCCGCCGCGACCGGCAAGGACATCAGCAGACCCGACAGGCACGCAACCCGCACAAACCGGAGCAGTTTTCTGCGCATATTCACCTCAGAAGAACCAGCTCAGGCCGAGCGTGAACTCGATGTTGTTGGTGGTCTTGTCTTCACCACTGATGTCGTCATCGAACAGGTGGTCGCGCACATCGAAGTGCAGGCCGATGGCATCTGTGAGCAGCAGCCGGTAGCCGCCGCCAAAGCTCAGGGTGAACATGTCTTCGTCGTGGAAGGTGGTGTTGCCGGCGCCGGCCACCACATAGAACGCCGAATTGAAGGCGTGGTTCTTGCCGATGAACACTTCGCCGGGCAGCAGGTTGTAGCCCAGCGAGAGGTCGTAATACTTGTATTTTCGGTCACTGCCGAAGGACAGGTCATAGTTACCGAGGATCTCGGCACTCGACTTGTCGACCTCGCCGGTCTGCGCATAAGTCGCTTCGGCGAACAGGCCTTCCGTTACATGGTAGGCAAGACGCGCGCCGACCACTGAGTTGGTACCGAAGTCCTCAACGCTCATCATGCCGTAGTAGCCGGTGACCTCGAAGTCCTCGCTGTCGATCTTCGGCGGCGCCACGTCGCGACGTTCGATGCGCGGATCGATGACCGGCGAGGATGCGTTTGCATCTTCCGCAGGCTCGCGCGACCGGCCCAGCAGTGAGCAGCCAGCCGTAGCAGCCAGCAGCAGGGCCATGGCCGCTGCCCTCAGAAGAAGAAAGTGAATCCGGCTTTCCATTCGTCCAGTTCCTCGTTGTCGTCATTACTGGTGAAGACCAGGTAGCTTGAATACTCGGCACGGAACATGAAGCGCTTCGTCACGTAGATACGCGCACCGAGCCCTACGTGTCCCACCTGGTCGCTCCGGTCTTCGGTACTCACCAGGGTTGCTTTTGGATTGATCTGGATAATCCCCGTGCCCAGCAGGGCGAAGGGTGAAATGCGCCAGGCCGGAAACGGCTGATGCACGATATCCACGGTCGCCAGCAAGCCATCGGAATAGTCCCCGCTCACATCACCCACCCTGGCCTCCACCGACAGGTTGCGGGTCAGGTGGTAGCCCGCGTACACGGATATCACGCTCGCACCATCCAGATCGCCGAGTCCGACGCCGGCTTCCCAGCGGCGGGCCTTGTAGTCATCGACATCCGGGTCCTTGATCTTCGTTGCGGAGCCACTGACGTCGAGCGTGGCGCTCATCTCCTCGAGCTTCACCCAGCCCTTGGTACCGCGGTCGGTCCGCACCTGGAACCAGTCCGTACGTCGCTTCAGGACTTCAATGTGCTGACCACGATCTACGACATGAAACACCGGAAAGCCCCGCCCTGGACCGGTGTGGAGCTCGAGAAAGGGCTCGGCAACCACCGCTTCATAGTGGGCGGTTTTTGCATAAGCGGGTGTGACGAGGGCCAAGGAAACCAGCATCAGCATGACGACGACTGTACGCATCGGTGTTTCCTGCAGACCTAGTTCAGGGGCGCCTGAAACGGATCGTTGTAGTACTGCGCACCGATATCCACCCACTCGGAAATCAGGCGCAGTTCTGCCGGCGACAGGCGGCCTGCGTGCGTACCCCCGGCTGCAAAGCGGCTGAAAAAGCGCGTCGAGTTACGCGCTCCGGCAGTCGACAGCGACGCACTGACCGATACAGGACTGAAGACCGGATCGCCGGTTACCGGATCGACGCCGGTCTGCACCAGGCGGTCGGCAAGCGCGCCTTCGACGAGTTCCTGCTCATTATCCGTGGAGAGCAACTCGCGGTAGGCCTTGAAATGATCGCCGTTGATATCAGAGGCACCGTCTGACAGATCGAGCTGGCCGGCCGGCAGCTGCACGGTACCCAGCACGCTGACAGGCGCATGGCAGCTCGTACAGGTGTCATCGCTGAGTACCGTAACGCCGTCACCGGCCAGCGTCTGGCGGGGTTTGCTCCACAGCGGGTGTATGTGTGCCTCGTAGTTGATCGTGATCCGGCAGTGCGGCGCCCAGCTGTCGAGGCAGTCAGCGCTGGTCGGTATCGGCGTGCTGAGATCTGTATAACGCCAGGCAAAGCTCGAATCTGCAGGCCGGCCAGCCGCAACGGGATCGGTCCAGATATCGTCGTAGACGACATCCTCGTCCAGAGCGATCAGCTGACAGTCGGTTGCGCAGCTGATGCGCTTCTTGACCTGCGCCATGGTCTCGCCGAAATCCGCAAAGAACGCAGTGTTGGTGTTCGGGAACGGCTGACCGTCAGCCGTAGCACCGCTCCATGCGCTCGTGAAAGCAGCCTGCCGCCCGTGCGACACCTGGTTCTGTGTCGAGTGGCAGCCGTTGCAGGCCAGCACCTCACCGGGACGCAGCTGCAGCCAGTTCTGATGGCGCGCAGTGATGCGTCGCCCGTCTGCATCCAGTACCGACAGCGCGATCGGCACGTTGGCAGGCACCCGCACCACGACCGAACCATCCGGCTCGACTGGCGCATAACCGAGAATCTCGCGCATGCCCTGCCCCGCGCTGACACCAAACGCGCTGTTGTCGAAGTCACGCACATCCCGGTCTGGCAAGGCCACAGCTTTTTCGATGCGCAGAAAGCGCGCCTGACGCTGGGCGGCTGTGGTCTGCGCCGGATCGGCCACTGCGCTGATGTTTAGCGAAGCCCTGCCATCAAAGTCATAGACACTGCGGATATCGATCAGGCCCTGCTCATTCATCACGAGTTCCGGATCGAGCTGACCGGTCGAGGCCTGGTCAAAGATTACCGGCGGCAGCGTTCGCGGCTGTGCCGCCACGAGGTCGCTGACCAGTACATTCTCGGTAGGCGAGAACACCGGCAACTGCGTTCCGGCCACCGGATCGAAGATCCACACGCCATAGAGCGGAAAAGCCGGCCGCGCGTCGGGCGCTGCCAGTGCTGCCGCCGTGCAAGGCACGATCTTGTCATCGACGTCCAGCAAGCGGCAGGGGCTCCAGACCGTGAACATCCGGCCGGTACCATCCCAGAGCGGGAACGCAGCGCCGAATGTGCCACCGGGTGAGATGCCATCATCGGTGCGCACATCATTGACCACAGTGCGAACCTGCGCCGGTCCGACCAGACCGGCATTGGCGGCGGTCGGCTGCAGGTTTTCTACAAAGTGCTCGGCATCGATGCTGACCAGGTCGCCACCACCGTCATCCACCTCAAAGGGCCGGATCACGCTAAGGATGCGTCCGTCCGGCAGCTCGCGTGGTTGCGAGAACTGGATGGTTGCACCATCGGTACCGGTATCGTGACTGCGCGAGCCGTAGTAGAGCTCAAGACCCGTTCCATCCGGGTTCATCCGGTAAAGGTTCATCTCGCTGTTGCCGGCCGCGTTGTCCCAGCGACTGAACAGAATCTGTCCGTTGGCCAGCACCGAGGCATCAAGGTCGTGGCTCTGGTTGAAAGAAATCTGGTGTATGTCGCTGCCATCGGCATTCATGACATGCAGCACAAATGCCGGCTCATTGCGGTCCTCATCCTGCGCATCGAACTGTTGCTTGCCTTCGTCGATCAGCACGGCCTTTGATTGCCGCTGCCGGGTCGAAGAAAAGACGATGCGGCCATCCGGCAGATACGCCGGCGCGATGTCCTGCCCGGTTTCGGCATTCAGATCGGAGCTGATCACCCGGCGCAAGGTGTCACCCGCGAAGTTGTACTCCCAGATGTTCCAGGTGGGCTGGTCTTCTTCGTCGGCACCGGCCACGAATGGACCGCGCATCGCGAAAATGAGCGTGGCACCGTCCCAGGACACTTCCGGATCGCGGATATCGTAGAGACCGCTGGCCTGCGTTATGCGTTCAGTAATGTTGCGCTCAACGGCGGTAACTGCCGCGCGCTCGCGCACATAGAGATCGGCGCCGATATCGAAGCGGCGCAGTTCGCGCAGATCAGAAGCCTGCAATGCGCCCTGCGCATCAACCGGCAGCGGCCGCTTGACGTACGCGATCGGCACATCGACCACGACCGGATCCGGGTTCTGCTCGCCACCGACGCCACCGCCGCCGCAGGCAGAGAGCCCGAAGGCGACTGCAGTCCACAGCAATAGACTGCAGACGGAAATTCTCCGCCCGCGTAATTGAATATTTCGCGTCACTAAAACCATCACCATCCCTGTCACAGCCTGCCCAAGACTGTGTGTGCATCTGACCTGATGCGCGGCGCCCAATCGCCTGCCAGCTAACCTAATGCATAGCGATTTGAACGAACTGTTAAGGCGGTCACAGAACCCCGGGCCGCTGATAACGATAAATGCTCAACGGCGTGCAATGCGCCGCGTTACCGGGATGGGCACAAGGTGATTGTTACGCAACGAGGACGGCACAGAGCCGTCACTTCGAAGCTTGGGTCTGTGCGGCTGTTAAGGCAGTTGACTGCAATTGCGGCACTGACACTACTCAGCCAGACGGGCATCGCGGGGCCACGCGAGCAGGCCTGGCGCATGCACGAAAGACTCACGGGCATACCGCCTGATTCCATCGTACTTGAAAACATGCGCGCTGATATCGCCGGTGGCAATGCGGTCGCGGCCGCACAGATCGCCATGGAAAACAGTGCCTTTTACAACGTAACGCTGAAGAACTTTGTTGCGCCGTGGACCAATGAGGAGCAGAGCGTTTTCGTACCGCTGAACGACTACACCGCCACCGTGATCGGCATGGTGCGCGACGATGTGCCCTTCAACACGCTGCTCTCGGCAAATCTCGTTTACATCGGCTCAGGGTCGGGCATTCCTGCCTATTCGCCATCGAATAATGACCATTACCAGGCACTTGAAGACCAGAACGTTGATCTGAAACAGCGCCTGGTCGCCAGTACGCAGACGGCCGTGAGCGGCATGCCATCAAGCGCCACTGCCGGCGTCCTGACCACGCGCGCCGCTGCCGCCGCCTTCTTTGAAGCCGGCACCAACCGCGCCATGTTCCGCTTCACGATGATCAATCACATGTGCCGCGACATGGAGCAGGTACTCGACACCAGCGGCATCCCCGACCGGATCCGCCAGGACGTGTCACGCAGCCCCGGCGGCGACAGCCGGATCTTTCTTAACAACTGCATCGGCTGCCACATTGGCATGGATCCGATGACCCAGGCCTTCGCTTACTACAACTTCGACGCAGCACAGGGCCGGCTGGTCTATACGGACGGACAGGTGCAGGCGAAGTACTTCAACAACGACACGACCTTCCAGTACGGCTACCGGACGCCGAACGACAATTGGACGAACTACTGGCGCCATGGCCAGAACCGGATACTCGGCTGGGACCCCAGCCGCAGCGGCAGCGGTGCAGGCGCGAAGACCATGGGCGAGGAACTCGCCAACAGCACCGCCTTTGCGCAGTGTCAGGTGGAGAAGGTCTTCCGCAACGTCTGCCTCCGATCGCCGGTGGATGGTGCTGACCGCGCACAGATCGATTCGATGGTCGGCGATTTCCGCACGGGTGGCTATCACCTGAAGCAGGTGTTCGCCGAATCCGCCAGCTACTGCATGGGCAATTGAGCGGGGATAACCGGGTGAACATGAAACTGATTCTCGCTGCCCTCCTCGCTGCACTGCTGGCCGGTTGCGGCGGCGGTTCGAGCACAACGGCGAAGGCACCGAGTAGCCTGCCGCCACCGGCCACCTACTCCGGGCCGCCAGCACAGAACGAGGAAATCCTGCATTTCCAGAACTCGCTGTGGGTAAACGTCCGCAATGGCGGCGTGGCCCGCTGCGCCGGCTGCCACGGCGCCACGCAAGACCCGACCTTTGCCCGCGATGACGACGTCAATCTCGCCTGGCAAGCCGCTGATCCGCTCATCAACCGCAACGATCCGGCCAACTCGCCGATCGTGCAGAAGATGGCCGGCGGCCATAACTGCTGGCTGGGAACCAATCAGGCTGCGGTGCAGGCCTGCGCCACGACCATGCAGGCCTGGGTAGAAGCCTGGCTGGATGGCAGCGGCACCGGTGGCACGCGACAGATACAACTGGTCGCGCCGCCCGATCATGAGGTCGGCCAGAGCCGCAATTTTCCGGTCGACTCGGCTGGCTACGCCGCCAATGTCTGGCCACTGGTGCGCCAGTACTGCGCTGGCTGCCATAACTCTTCGGCAGCCACCCGCCAGTCACCCTACTTCGCTGATGACGACGTGCAGAGCGCCTATCTCGCCGTAAAGACCAAGATCGATCTCGATGATCCGGACCAGTCGCGGCTGGTACTGCGTCTGCGCGACGAGTTTCACAACTGCTGGAGCGACTGTGCCGCGAATGCAACGACCATGGAGAACGCGATCCGCGCCTGGGCGCAGCAGATTCCGCTAACCGCAGTTGATCCGCAACTGGTGATCAGCAAGGCGCTGACCATGTACCAGGGGACCGTCGCCAGCGGCGGCAGCCGCAATGAAGCCAGCCAGATCGCGCTGTGGGAATTCAAGGAAGCCAGCGGCAGTACGGCATACGACACCAGTGGCGTACAGCCGGCGATCAATCTCAGTTTGTCCGGCGACATCCAGTGGGTCGGCGGCTGGGGCATCGATATCCGCAGCGGCAAGGCACAGGGTTCGACGACCGCCAGCCGCAAGCTCCGCGACATGATCACCGCGACCGGGCAATACAGCGTTGAAGCCTGGGTAGCACCTGCCAACGTCAACCAGGAAGACACGCGGATCATCAGCTACTCCGCAGGTCCGACGCTGCGCAACTTCACGCTCGGGCAGACGCTCTACAGTTACGACTTCTACCATCGCAGCAGCAGCACCGATGCAAACGGTGGACCGGCACTGAATACCGCAGCTGCGGATGAAGATGCGCAGGCGACCCTGCAGCACGTGGTACTGACCTTCGATCCGGTCAACGGGCGACACGTGTATGTGAACGGCGTGGATACGCAGGACGCAGACCCGGTTGCCGGCGGCACGCTCGGCGACTGGGACAACACCTTCGCCCTGGTACTCGGTAATGAGCCTTCGGGTGACAGGCAGTGGCGCGGCGTGCTGCGTCTCGCAGCGATTCACAACCGTGCGCTCACCGCCACGCAAGTGCAGGAGAACTTCGATGCCGGCGTGGGCGAGCGTTTTTACCTGCTCTTCAATGTCAGCGCACAGGTCGGCGCGCCCGACAGCTACATCATGTTCGAAGTCAGCCAGTTCGACAGCTACAGCTACCTTTTCTACCGGCCCACCTTTATCAACCTCAATCCGGACTGGCAGCCATCCGGCAACATTCCCGTTCGCGGTCTGCTCATCGGCGCCAACGGTACCGAAGTGCCAGTCAGCCAGGCGTGGGGAAACCTGAACGAGGTCGTCAGCACCGACAAGGGCTACTCACCTGAAACCGGCCAGGTCCTGTCCAGCCTCGGTACGGTAGTGCCGCTGGAGAAAGGGCCGGATGCGGATGAGTTCTTCCTGAGCTTTGCCGTACTCGGCGGCAGCACCAATGTGCGTGTCGAACCGGCCCCGCTCACGCCACCACCACCGGCAGATGGTGAGCCGCAACCCGACATCGGCGTAAAAACCTTTGACGAGATCAACGCCACCATGGCGACGATCACCGGCGTCGCAGCGAC
Organism: Gammaproteobacteria bacterium; assembly: GCA_049290495.1. Classification (GTDB taxonomy): domain Bacteria; phylum Pseudomonadota; class Gammaproteobacteria; order Steroidobacterales; genus SHZI01. The sequence continues at coordinate 36,329 of JBATNV010000318.1, forward strand.
CACGCCGGCCGTCAAGGCGACCTTTGCGCTCGTTCGCCAGCAATTGCCGTCGATCGACGACGTGTCGGCAGTGCTCGCCTCGCACCAGGTGGGCATCGCCCAGCTGGCTATCGAGTACTGCAACGCGCTGGTCAATGACACAGGTCTGCGCAGCTCGGTATTCCCCGGCTTCAACTTCAGTGCGCCGGCCAACCAGGCTTTCGACACATCCGGCGAACGCGATCTGATCTTCGGCCCGCTGTTGCGCCGCTCGATGGGCACCGGGCTACTCAGCCAGCCGGACGAAGCGAACGTGCGCCTGGAACTCGACAACCTGGCCACCACACTCACCAGTTGCGGCGGCAGCTGCGCTGCCGACCGTACCGCTACCGTGGTCAAGTCAGCCTGTGCTGCAACCATCGGCAGTGCCGCAACCCTGGTGCAGTAGTCGCACCGAAGCAGAGCCGACCGAGGCAAAGAAATATGTCACGCAGAAGCAGGAATTACTTCGAACCCCAGCGCCATCCGGAGCACCCGCGGCCCATCACGCGGCGCCAGCTGATATCGCAGGGCTTCATGGCGGGCACGGCGACGGTACTTGGCGGCGGCATACTGAGCCTGTTTGCCAATCCACGCGCTGCCTATGCAGCCCTGGCACCGGACCTGGAAGCACTCAAGGCCTCCTGCGGTATAGCAGTGCAGGGTGCCGGAAAGATTCCTTTCATCTGCTTCGACCTGGCCGGCGGCGCTAGTATGGCTGGCTCGAATGTGCTGGTCGGTGGTGCGGGCGGACAGCTCGACTTTCTCTCCAGCGCCGGCTACAGCAAGCTCGGCCTGCCCGGCGACATGATTCCGCCGGTGATCAGCGCAGTCACGCAGCAGGACCATGTTGACGACAGCATGGGCCTCGCCTTCCACAGCGACAGTGCCTTTCTGCGTGGCATGCAGGGCAGCATGAGCGCCGGCACTGCGGCAAACATCAACGGTGCAGTGATTCCCGCGCGTTCTGAAAACGACACCGGCAACAATCCACATAACCCGCTGTACGGCATCGCGCGCGCCGGTGCGGACGGTTCGCTGCTGAAGCTGGTCGGTTCACGCAACAGTGATTCCGGCGGCAACTCGGTATCGCCCATGGCCATGGTCAACGCCGCCGATCGCCCGACCAAGATCGACCGGCCCAGCGACGTCACCGGTCTCGTCGATACCGGACAGCTCGTCGGTCTGCTCGGCCAGGCCGATGCGGTAGCGGTACTCGAGTCGATCCAGCGCATCAGTGCGATGAAACTGCAGCGGGTCAGTACCGGACTCAGCATGCCTGATCCACTTAACCCGGCAGTCACGCGCGATGAAGTCATCAAGGACCTGGTGAGTTGCGGCTATGTGAAATCAGCCGATATCGCCGACCGCTTCGGTAATCCTGCCAGCCTCAATCCCTCCATCGATCCCTTTATCGTCGGCGGCAGCGGCATCTTCACGCAGAGCGAATACGACAGCGACGATGAATTCAGAAAGACGGCCGCGGTGATGAAGCTGGTGGTCAATGGCTTTGCCGGTGCCGGCTGCGTCACGATGGGCGGCTATGACTATCACGGCGGCCGCCGTGCCGAAGGCGAAGTGAAGGACTTTCGCGCCGGTCGCTGCATGGGTGCCTGCCTGGAATACGCAGCACGCATCGGTATGCCACTGATGCTCTACGTGTACAGCGATGGTTCACTCTCAAGCAACGGCAGCATCGACAATACAGTGAATGGCCGCGGCAAGGGCGAGTGGACCAGCGACAACCAGACTACGGCCGCATCATTCTTCCTGGTCTACAACCCCGGTGGCCGCGCGACGCTACTCGGCAGCACGCCGGAGCAGCAGGCGAGACACCAGCAAATCGGCTACTTCCGCAGCGACGCTTCGGTGGAAACCGCAGCGACGCCGGCCGCGAACAACGTCAATCTGCTGGTCGAAACCGTGCTGCTCAATTACATGGCGCTGCACGGACAGCAGGGTAACTTCGCAGGCCTGTTTCCCGGTCACGGTCTCGGCAACAGCAGTCTGCGCGATTCGCTGACCGCCTTTGCGCCAATCGTGAACGGTTCAATCCTTTAAGGGCGTTTCCGATGCCATAATCGCTGCATGTCAGCTCCCGCACTCGCAGCTCATCTCGCCTGTCCCCGCTGCGAGCAGTCACTCCGGCAATACCCGGACCGCAGCTGGGGCTGCGGTGCCTGTGGCCTCAACTTTCCCTCGCTGCTCGATGTGCCCTGCCTGTTTGCCGAGCCTGCGGCCACCTTGGCCGAATGGCGCGGGCGACTGCAGTTCACCCTCGAAAAGCTGGGCCATGAGGCCGTTGAGCTGCAGACCGAACTGCAAAACCCTCGACTGCGTCCACTGACCCGTGATCGCTTGAGCCTGCTCAACCGCGCAACTCTCGATCAGCTGAAACGGCTGCGCGAGCTGCTTTCACCGCTGGCGATCCACCAGGCACAGGCGGCACTCGCGACACATCTCGCCTTGCAGACGCGGCTGCCAGGCGACCAGGGGCTGACCACCTACTACCCGAATATTCATCGCGACTGGGCCTGGGGCGAGGCCGAGAACGAGGCGACGCTTCGGCTGGTTGGCGGCGCACTGCCGGGCCGGGAAACCATCGACAGCCTGCTGGTGCTGGGTTCTGGTGCGGGACGTCTCGCCTACGACCTGCATCAGGAATACGCGATCGGTGTCACGCTGGCGCTCGATTTTAATCCACTGCTCACACTGCTGGCACGGCGCGCCACCGCTGGTGAAGCCACCGAACTCTGGGAATTTCCGCTGGCGCCACGCACGCTGGCAGAACACGCCATCCTGCGCGAGCTGGTTGCACCGGAACCGGTACGTGCAGGTTTTCAGCTGCTGCTTGGCGATGCGCTGCGACCGCCGCTGACTGCCGCGAGCTTCGACGTGATCGTCACGCCATGGGTGGTCGACATCCTGCCGGAAGACTTCCGTGTGCTCGCCGCGCGAATCAACAGCCTGCTGAAAACCGGCGGTCGCTGGATCTGTTTTGGCTCACTCAGCTTTGGCCAACCGCTGGCCAGCCAGCGCTACAGCCTCGAAGAAGCACTCGCCATCGTGATGGACAGCGGCTTTGCCGAACCGGATGTGCGCGAGGACGACATTCCTTATATGTGCTCTCCGGCCAGCCGGCATGGTCGACTGGAGACTGTCGTGACCATCGTCGCCGACAAGGAACGCAGCGTGGCGCTGCCACCCCGTCACCGCGCCCTGCCCGACTGGCTGGTCAACGGCACGCAACCGGTACCACTGCTGCCCGCTTTCGAACTGCAGGCCATGACCACCCGCATCTACTCATTCATCATGGGCATGATCGACGGCCGCCGTTCGATCCGTGACATGGCAAAGCTGCTCGTCGATCAGCGCCTGATGAGCCGCGAAGAAGCCGAGCCCGCGGTACGCAACTTCCTGATCAAGATGCACGAGGATAGCCAGCGCCCGCCCGGGCTTTGACTTCACCCGACGTTAATCCGCTGCGCTGGCCATCAACGGCAAACGCAGTTGCACTTCGGCACCGCCGAGTCCCGAGCGCCTGATCTCGACGCTGCCGTGATAGAGGCCGACGATTTCGCGTACCACGGCGAGGCCGATGCCCTGGCCGGGGACATCGCCACGCTGATCAGCGCGGATACCGCGGCCGAGAACCGAGCTGGCCTGATCATCGGGAATGCCCGGCCCGTCGTCGGCCACGGTGATCAGCAATGCGTCGCTTCCACCCATGCCAACCGTCACCACGACGCGGCCGGCACACCACTTCCAGGCGTTGTCGAGCAGGTTACCGAAGATCTCGTAGAGATCGCCCGACTCAGCGGGATAGCTCACCCCATCCGGAAGCTGCAGTTCGCAATCAACGGTTTTGTCACGATGGATCTTGCGCAGACTGCTGACGATCTCGTCGAGCAGCGGCGCGAGTAGCACGGCGCGGGCGGCGAGGCTGCGTGGGCCGGACGCGGCAGCGCGCCGCAGCTGGTAATCGACCACGCCCTGCATGCGATCGATCTGTGCACGCAGTGTGTTGGCATCGGGCTGGCGGCCGGCGAGTTCCGTACGCACGACGGCCAGCGGCGTTTTCAGGCTGTGAGCCAGGTCGTCCATGGTGGTGCGATAGCGATCCATGCGCTGTCGTTCGGAACCGAGCAGCGTGTTGAGCCGGCGCGTCACGCCTTCCAGCTCCCGTGGATAGTCGGCGCCGAAGGCTTCCTGCCGACCCGCTTCGATTGCGGATATTTCCTCCGACATGCGCCGCAGCGGCCGAAGTGCAAAGCGGATGGTCAGCCACAGCGCTGCGAGCAATACAAACATGACGCCGGAGAACCAGGCGAGCAGCTGTTGCCTGAAACGATCGAGCTGCGCTTCGTAGCCAGCCAGATCGGCAGCCGCAAACACCTGGAACGCCGGTGTCGCATCGGGTCCGAGTTCCCAGTTGATGCCGAGCCCGAACAGCAGCACCTCACTGCCATCCGGCAACTGGCGTCGCTTGACTGCACGCTGGCCGGCTTTCAGCGTCGCGCCCGGCGCAAGCTCCAGGCCAACGGCTGATGGCGAACGCCACAGCGGCAGACCGGAGGCGTCGAGAATCTCGGCATAGAGCCCGGAACCCGGATTGCGCAGCCGCGGCTCGAGCAGACGCCTCGGCACAGTCAAGTCGCCAGTATCGTCAGCTTCGGCCGCACCGATCAGTGCCAGCACCTGTAGCTCAAGCTGTTCAGTCAGCGCGGCTTCGGCGCTGCGTCTGAAGACTACGTCGAGCACGACAATGGTGATAGCGAATGCTGCGATGAGCATCACCGCGGTAATCAACAGCAGCTTGCGACTCAGCGAAGCACGGCGGCGCGACACGCGTGACCTGCCTCAGCCCGCTTCCGGCGCGCGCGGCATCCGGTAGCCCTGCCCGCGGATGGTTTCGATCAGGCCAAGCTTGCGCTCCGGATCGAGCTTGTTGCGCAGGCGGGTCAGCAGCACTTCGACCACATTGCTGTCGCGCCCCTCATCGTGGTCATAGAGTTGATCAGCCAGCTGCGCCTTGCTTACCACCTGGCCGGCACGCATGACCATGATTTCAAGCAGCCGGTATTCGAAAGCCGTGAGCGTTACCACCTGCTCATCGACGCGCACTTCGCGGGCCTGCGTGTTCATGGCAATCGGACCGGCGCGCAGCACCGGTTGCGCGTGACCGGCGGCCCGGCGCAGCAAGGCATTGATGCGCGCCTTGAGCTCATCGATGTTGAAGGGCTTGACGACGTAATCGTCAGCACCGGCATTCAGGCCATTGACCTTGTCCTGCCAGTGCTCGCGTGCGGTAAGGATCACAACCGGAAAGGAATGCTGCGCGGCACGCAGGCGCTTGATCAGTTCCACGCCGGAACGATCCGGCAAACCCAGATCGATGATGGCAAGCTGGACGGCAAATTCAGCCGCGAAGTACTCGGCTTCGCTCGCCGTTCCGGCCTCATCAACAGTGAAATCAGCCGCGCGCAGCATCGCTGCCAGTGACTGGCGCAGCGCCGCATCATCTTCAACGATCAGCAGGCGCATCTTTAAGCCCTCAGTACATTTCACCGGTTATCGCATCAACCCGGTATTCGCGTACCCGGCCGTCGGCAGTCACTACGCGGATCCGGTACGTTACTTGTCCGTCCTTTTCACGACGGTCAGCGCGCACCACCTTGCCGCCAGTTCGTTCCCTGACCATCGCCACGGCAGCGTCCTTGCTGATCGCTACCTGCGGTGCAGCCGGCGCCTTTTCAGCGACCGCATGACCAGCGTCGGAAGACTTCGGCTTCCCGGCCACGGCCGGGCTGGCAGCCAGCAAGCCAGTCACCAGGATGACCAGCAGATTTTTCCGGACCAGAAATAGCATATCGGGCATTGTCGAGGCTGATCCGGATACTGGCAATGGCAATGGCAATGGCAATGGCAATGGCAATGGCAACAGAATGGACTGTTGCGCTGAACCCGCACTGAACTTCCGCAGGCTGGCAATGGATCGATCGATCAGGCAACCTTGCCACGGGATCTCAATCTGCAGACCAGCCATGCGCACTCTCGACAAGCTGTTTAAACAGAACCGCGACTGGGTCGCGGCAGTCCGCCGGGAAGATCCGCAGTTTTTTGCCCAGCTGGCCGAACAGCAGAACCCCGAATACCTGTGGATCGGCTGTTCAGACAGCCGCGTCCCTGCCAACCAGGTCACCGGCCTGATGCCCGGCGAGGTCTTCGTCCACCGCAACGTTGCCAATGTGGTCGCACATGCCGACCTCAACTGCCTGTCGGTGATCCAGTTTGCCGTGGAAATACTCAAGATCAGGCACATCATCGTCTGCGGGCACTATGGCTGTGGTGGCATACGCGCCGCTTACGACGATCAGCGTCTCGGCCTCATCGACAACTGGCTGCGGCACGTGCAGGACGTGGCCATCAAGCATCGTGCTGCGCTTGACGAGTTCAGCGATGATGAAGCGCGCCTCGACCGCCTGAGCGAACTCAACGTCATCGAGCAGGTCGCCAATGTGTGCCGCACCAATGTGCTGCGCGACGCCTGGGCCAGCGGCCAGCAAGTCACCGTACACGGCTGGATCTACAACATCACCGACGGACTGCTCATCGATCTCGACCTGTCGGCGTCCAGCAGCAAGGAAGTCCAGGAGATGCAGCGCCGCGCCACCGGCTGAAGAGCGCCATGAGGAAGCAATCGCCGGTACGTTACGGCCCGCTCGGCGCGGTCAGTTTTGTACATCTCCTCAACGACATGATGCAGTCGATAATCGTGGCTATCTATCCACTGCTCAAGGGCGAGTTTGATCTGAGCTTTTTCCAGATCGGCATAATCACCCTGACCTTCCAGCTGACCGCCTCGCTGTTGCAACCGGTGGTCGGGATGGTCACGGACAAGCATCCGCTACCGTACTCCCTGCCGATCGGCATGTGCTTCACGCTGATGGGCGTGCTGCTGTTGTCGGTGGCTGCGACCTATTCAGGCCTGTTGCTGGCTGTCGCGCTGATCGGTTGTGGCTCCTCGGTGTTTCATCCGGAATCCTCGCGTGTCGCGCGGATGGCTTCGGGCGGAAGATACGGGCTGGCGCAGTCCGTGTTCCAGATCGGTGGCAACCTCGGCCAGGCCATGGGCCCGCTGCTTGCCGCCGGAATCGTGCTGAGCTTCGGGCGTGCGCATGTCGGCTGGTTCAGCCTGGCAGCACTGCTGGGAATCGTCATCCTGCTGCAGGTCAGCCGCTGGTACCGTCAGCACCTCAACGAACGCATCCGGAAAAACCTGCCAGCAGAGCGGCCGCAATATCCGGCACCCGTGGTGCGTCGCACGGTCGGCGTATTGATGGTATTGATGTTCTCGAAGTTTTTTTATCTGGCCAGCATCAGCAGTTACTACGAGTTCTACCTGATACATCATTTCGGCGTGTCGATGACGACCGCCACGCATTTGCTGGCTGTATTCCTGCTCGCCGTCGCCGTCGGCACCCTGATCGGCGGTCCAATCGGTGATCGTATCGGCCGCAAGCGGGTGATCTGGCTGTCAATTCTCGGCATCGCACCATTCACCCTGCTGCTGCCACATGTCGATCTTGCGTGGACCGTTGGCCTAAGCGTGGTAATCGGCGTGGTGCTGGCATCGGCATTTCCGGCGATCATCGTTTATGCGCAAGACATGATGCCGCATCGTATCGGCATGGTGTCGGGCATGTTCTACGGTGTTTCGTTTGGTCTCGCCGGTTTGGGCGCGGCGGTACTCGGCGTCGTGGCAGATCACTTCGGTATCGTGTTTGTATACCAGTTGTGCGCCTTTCTGCCGCTGCTCGGCCTGCTTGCAGTATTGCTACCCGATATACGTCCGCCCGCGTCTGCCATCAGTCACCCGACAGGCAGTTCCGCAAGCGCTGCGACAGCTCAATCTCCGGCAGGCCCGCAGACTCCCAGGTACCACGAGCGCGCGCCATAAGCGCGGCTGAAGGCAGTGAGATCGGCCCGGTGGCCAGGCTCCGCGTCGCATCGATGACCAGCTTGCTGCCGAGCTTGCGGCCCTGTGCATCGGGCGTGACGGCATGGTCCATCGCGGCAGGGAAGCCACCGAGAATCTGCACATCGCGCGCCGGGTCGACATGCGAGCTCATCACCCAGTCCAGCTCGGTCTGGTTACGGATATCGATGTCTTCATCAACGATAGTGATGCGCTTGAGCGACGTCGTCTGCGCCAGTAGCCGGCCAACGTCCTGCGCGTGGCCCGACCGGATTGGCCGCATGGCTACCACCAGATGTGCTGCCCCACCCCCGAACATCAGGTCTATCCAGCAGTCGCGCACCGTGCTCTCGCCGTGATCATGGCGTAGTGTCTTGAGGATAAGTCCGGCATTGGACAGGCTCTGCAGGGTGGTGCTTTCCGACGGAGGCATTTGACTGGCCAGACCATAGAATATGGCGTCGCGCCGATGGGTTATCGCCGTGATCCGCGCGACAGGCTTCGGCGCCACGTCGCTCATGTAGCCCGCTGATTCTCCAAACGGGCCCTCATCGGCCATTTCGCCCGGAAGCACCTCGCCCTCGATGATGATCTCGGCATTGGCCGGCACCAGCAGGTCCGAGGTGCGGGCCCGCACGAGTTCCACGGGCGCGCCCTTGAGGCCGCCCGCCACCGAGACTTCGTCGACGCCCGGTGCCAGATTAGCGACAGCGGCGAAGTACACCGCCGGCTCTGCACCGATCACCCAGGCGATCGGTGCCGGGCGCCCCACATCCAGATCCGTACTTGCCAGCATGTGACCCTGCCGGCCAGGGCTGAGATTTACCACGACGCTGTGAGGATCACGCACCATGGTTCGGTAGACGCCCATGTTCTGCACCCCGGTAACCGCGTGCCGGTTCACCACGCAGGTAGTGATATAGGGCGCGCGGTCACGGCCTGGCGTCCATACCGGTATCGGCAATATATCGAGCGCTGCACGTGCGTCAGTCAGGATCACTTCCTGGCAGCGAGCAGTCGCCACCCGGACGGGTGCGCGCGGCGCCAGCAGGGCGCGGACCCAGTGCTCGTTGATGTCTTCGGGTGCAACGCCGAGGGCGAGCGCGTAGCTGTCCACCGAGGCTCCGAGTGCTGCGGTGACCAGCGGAAAGTCTGATCCGCTGACCTGATCGAAGCGCAAGCCAAAGCGCTCTGCCATCGGCAGACCGTGATACATCCACTTCACCATGCAGCCGGGCTCCCAGCTGCAATCCACCGATCGCGCCACGCGCTTCAACAGGCCACGCGCTTCAGCCAGCGCGAGGAATTCCCGCAAGTCATGTGCTGCCATCGATCGCCCTTTATGCTTGCAGTGCCGCCTTCGCGACTCAGGCTTTCGCTTTCGTCCGTCGACCAAGTATCTGCAGGATCTTCCAAGGCGTGATCGGCATTTCGTTGACCGGTTCTCCGAGCGCATTGGCCACCGCATTGGCCACCGCCGGCAGGGTGCAGACGATCGGGCCCTCGCCCACCTCCTTCGCCCCAAACGGACCGAAGGGATCGATGCTCTCCACAATGATGTGCTCGACCTTGGGCATCTCGTATGAGCGTGGCAGGCGGTAGTCGAGCCGCGAGGGGTTCATGACCTGCCCGTTTTCCAGCAGGGTTTCCTCATACAACACCTGCGACATGCCACTGAAGATCTGGCCGTCGATCTGGCCTTCGACGATGCGCGGATTGATCGCCCGGCCCACGTCGTGCGAGGCGACGATTCGATCCACGGTGACAAAACCGGTATCCGGGTCGATGGTCACCTCGGCGATCTGCGCACCGAATGAATAGGCCATCGTGCCGCTTTCTTTTGGCGAGTTGTAAAAGCCACGGCCCATCACGGCGCGGCCTTCGCGACTATGCAGGGTGTCGTAGACAATCTTCTTCAGCGGAATCGCTTTCTCCGGCTCGCCCTTCGGATAGACCTGCCGGTCACGGAACACCAGTTGCGAGGCCTTCACGCCCAGGCGCGCGGCGGCCAGCACTTCGAGCTGCTTGCGCGCATCGAGCGCGGCAGCTTTCACCGCATTACCGGTATTGAAAGTTCCGCGCTGTATGAAGGCACCCACATCCAGCGGCACGATATCGGTGTCGCCGGAAATCACGGTGATGTCGGTGGTCTGCGCGCCGAGCACTTCGGCCGCAATCATCGCCATCGCAGTGTGCGAACTCTGGCCCATGTCCGGCAGACCAACGAACAGCGACATCGTGCCATCGTCGACGATCTTGATGAAGGCCGCCGAGGTGTCGTGCTTGAACACGCCCTTGGCGCCGGAAGCCATCGCGCCGACGCCGATACCGATGCCTTTCAGCGGTGGCAGCTTGCCGTACTTGCGCTTCCAGCCAGCCTGCTTCGCGGTCTTCGTGATGCACTCAGCGAGACCACAGCTGCCGAAGAAGGTGCCGGTCATGCTGGTGTGACCCTTGGTCACGCCATTCAGCAGATGGAAATCGATCGGATCCATGCCCAGCTCGCGTGCCAGCGCATCCATGTGCTGGCCGAGACCAAAGGCCATCTGTGCCAGACCACCACCATGATGGAAGTAGTAAGGGATATTGTTGGTATGCACCAGTCGACCGCTGTAGCGGGACGCTTCGATCTTGTACAACGAGTGCATGTATGAACTGGTCAGCGTCAGCACGATCATCTGCGATTCGACGTAGGCGCCGGTATCGAAACTGATATCGACTTCAAAGGCCTTGATCTGCCCGGTCTCTGCTACGCCCGTGCGAAAGGTGTATTTCACTTCGCCGCCGGCACGACAGGCGATGAACTCCTCGTCAGCCGTGGCGCGCACCTTCACCGGCCTGCCAGTCTTTCGCGACAGCACCGCAGCGACATAGTGATGCGGGCGCACCGAGGTACGGCCGGTAAAGCCGCCGCCAGTGTTGAGACTCATGATGCGCACCTGGCCATCGCTCAGGCGCAGTGCACCGGCCAGGCTCTTCTGGAACAGGATCGCGGTCTGGGTCGGCGTGTACATCGACAGCTTGTCGGGCAGCGACCAGTCGGCGATCGCCACATGGAACTCGGCATAGCAGTTGTGCGAAGCGTGGGTCGTGTAATGGTCGGTGCGCACATGCGCAGATTTTGCAAAGCCCTGTTCGACATCGCCGAGATCCTGCGCCTGCTGCCAGGCGATATTGCCCTGCGCCTTCGCGTGGATCAGGAAGGCCTCGGGTTTGAGTGCAGCCTGGATCGTGAACAGCGCCGGCAGCGGTTCATATTCCACCTTGATGAGCGCAGCGGCCTCGGCGGCTGTCGCTTCATCCAGGGCGGCGACCGCCGCCACTTCGTCACCGATATAGTTGACGATCTCCTGGCGAAACAGCGGCTGCTCGATACCCACATAGAGTTTCGGCGCGTCGGCGTGGGTGATCACCGCCTTGACGCCCGGCAGTGCCAGGGCCGCGGAGGTATCGATGCTCAGGATCCGCGCCCGGGGGAATGGGCTGCGCACGATCTTTCCGTGCAGCATCCCCGGCAGCACCACGTCATCGGTAAACAGCGAGCGGCCGGTGAGCTTGTGCGCGCCATCCAGCCGGGGCTGATCGTGCCCGACGACAGCAAAGTTCGCTTTTTTAGAGGCCATGACCGCCCTCCGCTGCCGCATCGGCCGCCATGGCCTTGATGGCCTCACGCACTGCGATCTTCACCTTGATGTGTCCGGTACAGCGGCAAATCGCACCAGCGAGCGCCTCGTTGATCGCCTCCTCGTCCGGAGCAGGATTCTCGTCAAGCAGTGCCTTCGCCGTCATGATCAGGCCCGGCGTGCAGGCACCGCACTGCACGGCGCCGTATTCCAGGAACGCCTTCTGCACCGGATGCAACTCATCACCACCGGCGACGCCCTCGATGGTCGTCACCGGTCGGTTATCCCACTCGATGGCCAGTGCGAGACAGGACAGCACGGCCCGGCCATCGTCGCCCTGCACGGTGCAGACACCGCAGGCACCGCTGGTGCAGCCACGCTTGGTGCCAGTCAGTGCAACCCGGTCGCGAATCACATCGAGCAGCGTTTCGTGTGGCGCCACGAAAATGTCGTAACGGTCGCCATTGACGACGAGGGTGATCAGTTGTCTGCTCATCGGCTTTAGCCCTCAACCGGCAGCTTCTGCCGGCGCAGTTCATTAAGTACACGCCGCACCAGCCCGCGCACCAGGCGCTTCTTGTAGCCCGGCGGCGTATAGAGGTTGGTGACTTCACCCAGATCGTCGCGGGCCGCATCTGCCGCCGCCTCGATGCTCGCTTCGGTGAGTCCTTCAGCCAGGATGATCGCCACTGATTTACGCAGCACCAGCGGCACGGTGCCAACCGAACCGGCTACCAGCAGCAGCGACTTCGGCGCCCGGTTACTGCCGCCGAGCGTACCGGCCAGCGTCGCGTAGCCATAGTCCAGCCCGGTACGCGCCGCTGCCTTGACGAACACAGAACGCAGATCGGCCGGCGGTACGAGCACGGCGGTAATCAGCTCACCGGCAGCCAGAGCGTTGTTGTCGATGCCGTCGTCGCGATAGAAATCAGCGAGCGGCAGTTCGCGCTCACCCTGGGTACTGCGCAGCAATACGCGAGCACTGAGCGCGATCAGCGCCGGCACCGAGTCAGCGCTGTGTATCGCACGACAGTTCGGCGCGGTCTTGATCACATGGCAGACGGCGCCGTCGGTCTTCCAGCAGGGCTGCTGTGAACCGCGCCAGTTTTCACTCTGGTTGGTGTACCAGCAGCGCGTCGGCAGGCACAGGTTGCCGCCGAGCGTGGCCATATTGCGCACATGCTGCGAACCTACGGCGCGGATCGCCTGTGCGAGGCCCGGATAGCGCGCGACAATCAGCGAATTTGTGGCGAGATCTGTCAGCCGCTCACCGGCGCCGATGCGCAGCGTGCCGGAACTATCCACGCTCACACCCGCGAGCTCCGGCAGATCGCGCACACTGACGAGGGCAGCCGGCGTTTCCAGGCGCAGCTTCAGGTTGATGAGCAGATCAGTGCCGCCGCCCAGCACCGCCGCACTCTCACCGGCATTACTCAGTGTAAGCAGCGCCTCATCGAGGCTGTTTGGCCGGTGATATTCAAATGGTGGTAACTGCACCCGGACACTCCTTCACGCCAATCGTTCGGCCTGCGTTCAGCAAAAGAGTGTACTTGATGCAGCTATCGGCGTTAGATTAGCCATAACCACCTGCAGGACGAACCATGATCAAGTCAGCCAGAATTATCGCCACCTTATTGCTCAGCACACTCGTTGCCGGTACGGCGCTCGCCGATATCGCTGATATCGATCACCGTGTGCAAGCTGCCACCGATATCCTGACCGACCTGCAGCGCATTCCCGAACAGGCGATTCCACCAAATCTGCTCAATAGCGCCTACGCCGTTGCGGTGATTCCCAACCTCGTCAAGGGCGCGTTCTTTATCAGCGGCAGTTACGGCCGCGGCGTGCTGATGGTCAGGCACGAGGACGGCAGCTGGAGCAATCCGGCGCTGATCAAAATGGGCGATATCGGCATCGGCTTTCAGTGGGGGGCACAGGGCGCCGACCTGGTACTGGTTTTCAAAAACCGCCGCGGTGTGGATAACATCGCGAGCGGCAAGTTCACGCTCGGCGGCAGCAGTTCGGCCTCGGCCGGCCCGGTCGGGCGCACGGCAAGTGCCATGACCGACGGCGAGTTCAAGGCAGAAATTTACAGTTACGCCCGCAGTCGCGGCCTGTTCCTCGGTGTCGCGATCGACGGCGGCGCGATCACCATCGACCGGAAAGACAATGCCGAGTGGTACGGCAGCGAAGCCAACGGTGCCAGCAGCCGGATTTTCAGCGATACCAGCCTGCCCACTCCCGAAGCCGCGAAGCCGCTGCTGGCCATACTGACGACCATGGCACCACAGCTGAAGTGGCGCGACGCGTCGGATGACGCATCTGCAGCGCCAGCCGCCGAACCTGCAGCGGATCCGGCGACTGGCAGCAAGACTTTTCCGGTCGAAGACGCCGCACCTGAAACGAAGTTCTGATTACGACTTCTGCCCAGGAGCGCCCCTGCGACACAAGGCTTCCTAGTCGCGATCTGCCTTCGCGACGGTGATGGTTGTGCTGTATTTCTTTGCGTCGCTGCGATTGCCAGTGAAGTGGCCGATCATCGTCATGCCCAGGGGCATGTTGCCGACCGCTGCCATCTTGATCTTGCTGGTTTCGATCAACTGGCATTCGCCCGGCTCCACGATGGTCTCCCCTTCGCTGTGGCTCACCCGGAGCGGCACCGAGCCAGGCTTGTCCTCAACACAGACCCGGTAGGCCTTGGTCTTCTGGCTGCGGATCACGGTCTGCACGTCATTGTTTTCAAGCTGGAACATACGGTAGTTTGCAAGCAGTCCGTCGTTGCTGTCTGCCTGGGCCGCCGGTAAACCCGTAAGCAGTCCGGCGCCAATCACGGCAATGAGCTTGATGCTGTTCTTGTGCATGGCTTTAACTCCCTGAGGTTTTCTGAGCGTCTGTCACCGCCGGCCCTCCACCCCGACTTGAGCGCAGAGGTTGCGCCAGCATCACAAGGCTGTGTGTCGCGACGTGGACAAAACAGCCAAAGAGAGTCGGCGAGAGCCCATGCACAGGATCTTTTTCACGCCGAACGTCAGCGCGCCGACACACGCAGGGAGGCCGCTTGTCAGAATTATGTCAAGCGGGTGACAGACCAGGTGACTGGCCCGAACAACACTGCTGTACGGGCGGACGTGGGGATTCACACGACGCGAGGGCAAGGCCAATGAACACGGCACGGGCAATTTTTCAGAACAACGAACTGCTGCGATATCTGGACAGCAGCGGCCTGGAGCGGGTAGCACAGGTGGCTACACGACGGAGCTATTGCGGGAACACAACGATCTACGCACACGGCGATCCGCCCGATGCGATCTACGGCGTTATCGCCGGCCAGGTGCAGATCAGCTCAAGAACCTCGGGCCTCGATGAAGTCTTTCTGGGCAACTACAGCTCTGGCCGGATTTTTGGCCTGGTTTCTGTCATCGACGGCCTGCCTCGATGCGTAACCGCACGAGCTGCACCCAAAGCCGAAGTATTTACCATCTGTCGCGACAAGTTCCTGCGCCTGCTGGCGAGCGATTCCCTGCTGGCCCTGAGCCTGCTCAATGTGTTCTGCCGGCATGAACGGATCGCCACCCGGATGATCACCGATGAATACGCCCTGAGAAGTGTGCCAGCGCGCCTCGCGCACCGCGTTCTGGAACTGGCCGGGCCGTACAACAGCGATCAGGGTTCTGCCGACCACGCCGTAGAGATCACCCAGGCCGGCCTCGCCAAGTACGTCTTCGTCTCACGCCAGGTCGTCAACCAGTATCTCGGCGAATGGCAAAGCCGGGGCTGGGTATCCACCTCGCGCTGCCGCGTGATCGTGACGAATCGCAAGGCGCTGGCAACCGTCGCGACCAACGGCGGCGGGCATGCATGAGCATGCCCGAATTACTGATCTCGCATCCAGCAGCTAAAACTTGCGACTCTTGCAGCCGTCTCATTCAGAGTGCGCGCATTATCTGCCCGATCTTGCCTCCCCATCGGCCGACCACAGACCCGAAGCTCCTTCGCGGTATTTGACCAGTAAAGCAGCCGTGCGTAGGCAGAACTCAGCGCATCACCGTCCATGATGGTTGTCCATGGCCCACACGGGCCTTCTGGCTCTGATTGCCGGTATGCCACGCTGTAGCCTGAGGTCTGAGGATCATCTGTGTGCCCAGCGCCCATGAGATGACCAAGTTCGTGTACAAAAGCGTAGGAACTTGTCAGCGACTGTATGGGGACAACGGCAAATGCGATCTCGGCGAAGGGCCTTATGTTTTCCAGGTTGGCACTGTTGAGCGCTTCCGCATGACCGCCACGTTCGACATTCGACGTGACAAGGATCACCAGGTCCACATCAACTTCTTTCCGCCATCGACGAATGTCTTGCGCCCACTTCGCCTCCCCCAGCCTCAATCTGGCGAGATCCTTTTCATTATTCCCGCTTTCCTCATATGAAACCTGGCGGGCAGGGGCCACGCGAATCCGCTGCTGCACGCCACTCCCGGCAAATGATTGATTAGCAAGACGCTGTGCAACCGTCATCCATGCCGCGATCTGCGCCTCACCTTGCGCCCATTCCTTCGCCTTACCGGTATATACGGGCAGCACGTCAATCTCGACTGGCTGCGGAACGGCACAGCCGGCTTTCAGCGACATCGGGGTAGCCGAGGCTACAAACTGATTTTCATGCGTGTCGTCAACAAACTCCGCTCTGCTCACCAGCTCCACTATCGTTTTGCCTGCCAAAATCTGCCGAATGCGATAGACAGGTCCGGCCGAAGTGCTGATCAGACCGACAACCCCGGTCGGAGTTGGCGCCAGGGTCACATTGCTGAAGCTGTCACCGTCCACTTTGCCAATCCAGACAGCCTCATCATTCGTTGAGGCTGTCTGGCGCAAATACAGGGTACGCAGGACTGGCAGGGTTCTGGTCGCGACGCGATCTCGAAGCGGAAGCGGTACCGCAAGTCTGTCCAGACCGCCTGACCGAAGGACGTCTCCATTCACCTGCAGCAGCCGACACGCATCCGTCTCCGGGGACATAGCGTCGGCAGGACAACTCACATCCAGAGCAGTCCACAGCGTTGGCGGGCCTGCCCAGCACCGAAGAACAAACAAGGCAAGCGCCGCCGTGGCCAAAACACGCACAATTTCTGACTCAGGGGATGCATTGAACGCAGGACGTTGAGCTTCTGCTGCACCCGCCATACATGGTGCAGACCGGTCGTCTTACGCAGGGTGGTTGATAGTCACTGCACAGTGGTGCCGATGCTTTAGCGCCCATAACCGTCATCCGGAATGAAGTGGACTGCAAGTCCTTGTCGCTTTGGACGGCGTTGTAGGCTTCTGCAAAAACAGGCGCAATCCTGTCCCGATCCTTACCAAAGAATACATAGGTCACCGTACCTGGTGGATTTCCGGGCGCAAGCAATACATCCTGCCCTTGCTTCTGTGCCTTGACCGGTTCGAAATCGCCGCAAAGTACACAACCGACATCCGCGAGCTGCAGATCTGCACCCTCTGGCACACCCAACAACTCCCGCAGCCGGGTCTGGAAGGCCAGCAGTCGCTGCCAACCCTCTACCCCAGCTGTCTTTTCACCACCCGCGACCTCAAAGTTGTAAAGGAGCTCGTCGGCATGAACGGCGGACGCACTAACGGCCAACATCAGTGCAAGCAGAACGGCGGAACGCGACTTCAATATCAATGACATCACCATACCCTCACGTTTGTGAACCACATGCTGGACGATCAATCAGACGGCTAGAACT
Source organism: Gammaproteobacteria bacterium (assembly GCA_049290495.1). Classification (GTDB taxonomy): domain Bacteria; phylum Pseudomonadota; class Gammaproteobacteria; order Steroidobacterales; genus SHZI01. The sequence goes on from JBATNV010000318.1 coordinate 53,689, forward strand.
CGATACTTATGCTCCCGGAAACCAGACGCCGCGTCGCCACGCGGGGACTGAGCGGGTCGATCTCGATGACATCAACCTCTTCGTCAAATACATTCCGCGCACCGAAGCTGATGGAGCCAAACCGCCTGGGCAGCCGATATTCCAGCAGCACATCCGTAATCCAGCCGTCGTCTGTCTTCGGTACAACGGGAAAAACCGAGTCGATTGCGAAGTCGCCTTCCTGCCTTACGTAACTCGTCACCAGGCGCAGCGAGAGTCCGCGCGATCCAAACAGGGACACACCAAACGGCACCCGGATCGTTTCGAGCATATTGATTCCTTCAGGCCCGTTGTGCACCTGAGGCCGGTTCAGGTGTTCGTATTCGCCAGCCACAGAGAGCGCTGTATTCAGGCCAGCGCCAAAGCCGCTGCTGCGCCCGGACACGAAGGTCTTGTACAAATAGATCCGGGCCGACTTTTCCCGCCAGGTGGTATCCGCATCGAGAATTGCCGATGGGACCTCAAGCTTCCGCAAGGCAGCTTCGAGACCGGCAAAAGCAGACGGGGACAGGGTCTGGTCGATTGCCATCCCCACCCGCCTGGAAACCGTACCTTCAGGATCGCCATAGAACTGTTCAAGACCGGTAAAAAACTGATTGAAGCTCGCCACTTGCGTGGGCTCCAGGGTCTGTCCACCGATGAACGGGCGCCGCAGGGATGTGAAAGCCGCAGCACGCACTGTGGTGCCATCAGTCGGCGACCAGACCATGCCAAGCTTTGGACTGAGTTGCTTTCGATCGATAGCCGGCAAGCCAAAGCTGTACCTCAGCTTGAACAGATCCAGGGCCAGACCACCGGTCAAGCTCAGATCCAGATCCGCTACCTGCCACTGGCCATAGACGTAGGCATTCGCATCGTAGGTCTCGATAGTGCCCTGTTCGAGCGGAAAGTCTTCATTGACCTTGATATAGGCCACGCCAGAGACCAGCTGGGTATTGGCAACGTGGTCGAATCGTTGCAGCTCACCGGCATAGGTATCCGCATCAGTCCGGGTAACCAGTGAACCGTCCACCGGATAGATGACATCCCTTCGACGATCCTCATAAGCGAAGGTCCATATCCAGTCCCCACCCGGACTCGTCGCATGCCGTCCGTTGAACCTGAAAGCATCAGCTTTCTCATCGATCGTGACCGGAAAAGAATTCAATTCATCGAAAGCAAAGAAAGTGTAGCCAAGCTCAAACTCGGAGTGATTGACATCAAGCTGCAGTGAGGTTGCGGGAGATACCTCAAACTGCAGGAACCCGTCATAGACATCTTTTTTCGCCGCATTGTTGTCGTTGAAGCCATCCGTTTCATAGTGCAACTGACTGACTGCAAATCCGACATTCTTCTCCAATCCACTGACGATGAATTGATCTCCGGCTGTTCCACGTGATCCAGTCATCCCATCGGCCCGGATACGCAGCTGGTTCCGGTTAAACAGGGAATTGAACTCGTTGAGACCGATCCGGCTCGGCCCCGCTCCCTGGAGGACGCCGAGATTGTCAGTACTCGTCAGCAAATTGAGCGGGGGTGTCGAGAGAGGCTGTCTGACCTGCGCCTGAAACGCTTCGCTGACGCGGGAGATATCGTACCTCGGCAACGCGGCGTATGCGTTGGCGAGGAGTCGGTGCGCCGAGGAATTGCCGAAATTCTCAGCCAGGGCCTCGGTACCCTCGCGGACTGCCAAACCCTCGAAGCCCAGCTCGTTGTAGACAGCGGAGACTCCCGCGTTTCGTGCAGCGGCATCGTCATCGAGCAGGAGCTGTGAACGGTAGACCGCGCGGTTGTCGTTCAGCGCGACAGACTCGCGCAGTTCATTCAGCGCCTCGACTGGTTGGTTGGCCACCTGCTTACTGAACGCTTCATAGAACCACGGCGTTGGATCATTGGGATCAAGCCCTTTCGCCATCTCGAACTGCGAAGCCGCAAGCTTGTCGCGCTTCTCGTCGAAGTAAGCCTTGCCCATGTAGCTCCTGACCAGCGAGTTGTTCGGATCGAGAATCACGGCAATTTCAATGTCCTTCCGCCCTGCCTCCATCTCGCCTTCACGAATTTTCGCAAGTCCCAGTCCAAGACGCGGCAGCGGTGCATTGGGCTCCAGGCGAATTGCCTCGACAAACGAGTCCTTTGCGGCACTCAGCTGGATGCGACTTAGTTCTACAAAGCCAAGCACCGAATGGGCCAGCGAGAGCTGCGGATCAGCCGCCAGTGCCGCCTTCGCTTCCGCTTCGCTGCGCCCGAATTCACCGGAGGCCAGCCAGAGCTCGGCGAGTCGTGCGCGCAGCAGCGCGTTATCGGGTTGCGCCGCTGCCCCTGCCTCGAGGTCGCTGATGGCGCCCGGCAGGTCGAAGCGCGCTTGCCGCGCATAGGACCGCGCGAGTCGGGCAGCGGCGGAATCCGGCGCAGCGGTTACGGCCTGATCGGCAGTTTTCAGGGCGGTTTCGGTGTCATCGCGCGTGAGCGCAATCACCGACTGCCTGGCCAGCACCTCGGCACTGCCGGGAGCGAGACTCAGCCCACGGGCGAGATCAGTCTCGGCTTCAGACACCTGGCCAACGCGGAGGCGCTGCTCAGCGCGGCCGAGGAAAAGCGCCGCCGTCTGTTGCGCAGCCGTCACTTCGGCATCGGCGGCCGGCAACGGACCCGCAGTGATCGGCGGGTAATACAGCGTCCACACCACGGCATCGCGGGGCCGCACAATCTGCTGCAGTACCGGCGCGCTGCCGGCGCGAGCCAGTACGCTCTCGCCGGAAGCGGCCGTTGCCGCACCTGCGCTGTTCTCGACCTTCACGCTGCCCTCGTAAACGATCACGGTGGTGGCATCGCTGCTCACGCCGACGAAGAACTCCGTGCCTTCGATACCGGCATTGGCGAAAGGCGTGATGACGCGCAGCGCACGCGGGTCGCGGCTGATGACGTGGATCGCGCCCTTCAGGATATCGAGCCAGGTGCGCTTGTCGTCAGTGGGTGCGGCAAAAGTGATGACGGTGCCCTGATCGATGCGGACCACGGTCTGATCCGGCAGCTCGAGAGCTACGCGACTGAAGGCGCCAACTTCAAGCACGTCGCCTACGCAGAAGTTCTGTTGCAGACCCGGCTGTGACACGCGCGCAATACCCGCGCGGCGCAGACTGACAGTGCCCTGACTGGAGAGCAGCCGGGCGACCCAGGCCTCACATTGCTGCGTGCCGGACGGCGCAATTTGTGCGTAGAGCGGGGTGCAGAGAACGATTGCACTCACAACGAGTACAACCAGGAGCGACGAGCGGATACGTACCATCACAAAGCCCCCCCCACGGCAGGCATGAGCAAAACTGGTACGGCGCAGGCCCCACGAACGACGCCGATTTTTATTGTTTAACACCGGACCCTGTCGGGTTCCGGCGTCGTTCAGTCTATGGACTTCTGCGGCAGCGCGCAACGGAAGCAGCGATGCTTTCTTAAGCCGGTCGCCTCACTTTCCGGACATACGGATGGCACCGTTCTCAAAGCTGTCGGGCCCGCTCGCGAGGTAACGGGCGCAGAGTTCCACGTAGAAACACACCGGCCCGTCATCGGCTTGCTCGCGGTGCAGACTGCCGAAAACATCCGCCGCCGTCTGCCAGCGCATCGCCCTGAACGCCGCTAACGCCGCTGCAAAACGCGCGTGCCGTTCGCCGACGATTGCATCGCGATCCGCATCCAGCAGTTCGTGGATCACCAGCGGCCTCGACTTGCCGGCCAGCAGGAAGGTGCCAACGTCACGACTCGACAGGCCCCCGGTTTCTGCGAGCGTTTCGCCCGAGACAAGAATCCGCGTGCCGAGCTGCTTGTTGAGGCCTTCGATGCGCGAGGCGGTGTTGACGATGTCGCCGACCGCGCGAAATTCCATGTGACCGGCGCCGCCGATATTGCCCAGACGGATGGGCCCGGTATGCAGCCCGATGCGCGTGGGCAGTTGCGGCCGGCCCGGCAAGGCATTGAAGCGATCCACCGCTGCAGCCACGGCCAGTGCGCCGGCGCAGGCACACTCGCGGATCCTGTGGTCGGGTTTCGACACCGCCCATATGGCCATCATGGAATCGCCGACGACGTCGGTAACGACCCCCTCGCACGCTTCGACCTCGGCGAACATCACCGCGTAGTAGGCGTTCATCAGTGCCGCCAGTTCTTCCAGCGCCAGGGTCTCGGCGAGATGCGTGTACTGCTCGGCATCAGTCGCCATGCAGGTGCCGTGCAGAAGTTCGGCATTGGGCTGCAGATCGCCGAGATTCTGCATCAACTGGTCGAGCGCCCGTTTCGGCAGATAGGTGCCCAGCGCCTGCATGACGCGCTCGCGCTGCTTGCGCGTCTGCAAGTACTGCGCGAGCAGGCCGAGCAGCAGCGCGACCGGCAGCTGCACGAACAGCGGCACGAACAGCGGCAGCCAGATGTTCATGGCATCGAAAACCCACCAGGCCCAGGCGCCATACAGCGGCACTGCGAACAGGCTGAAGGCGATCGTTGCCGGTGGCGTCAGCACGCGGCAAAAGCCACCCACGAGCAGCCCCCAGAAACCGATCACGAACAGTTCGGCCGGAAAGGACAAGGGCTTTATCGCGGTGCCGTCCAGCATGTTGGCAATTGCAGTCGCCGCGACTTCCACGCCGCTGATGTCGAGACCGGTGTGGTCCGAGAACACGGAGTAGAAGCCGTCCTTCTGCTCAGGTTGGAACTCGTCCGAAAACCCGACCAGCACGATCTTGCCGGCCAGTTCATCGCTGTCTCCGCGCAAGGCCTGCACATAAGGTAGCGTCCGCACGGTGCGCGCCGGCCCGTAATAGTTGAGGTAGCGGGTATCGGCGCCCGCGTAGAGTTCGAGCAGCGAGCGCAGTGCAGCTGGCTGCTGCTGCAACTGTTGCCACTCGGCATCCAGGGTAGCCAGCGCTGCCCCGTCAGTCGTCAGGCAGCTGCGCGCCTGTTGCAAAAGGCTGTCGATCTGACGTGCGGCGACCACCTCGGCGGTCGTGGCATGCAGCAATTGCGCCAACTCCGGACAGACCCGGCGCAGATCGGCAAACCACTCACCAGGCTGACGCAGCATCCAAGCCTGGAAGACAGTGGTCGGAAATGTCGCGAGGTTGCCGGCACTGGCCTTGAAGGTCCAGAACTGACTGACTCGTACCGGTACGACCGGCAAGGTGAATGGCGCGACCGCCAACGCACCGGCAGCGATCGACGGCACCGGCGGAATGAGCTTCTCGGCGGTGAGCACGATCTGTCGATCCTGGCTCGCACCCACAGCGGTCTTTTTCAGGAAGACAGCCAGCACCACGTTGCCCGCTTGGTTCAGCGCTGCGCCCAGGCGCTCATCGCCGGAAGGCTCAGCTGGATCATCAAACAACACATCGAAGCCGACTACTGCCGCGCCTTCTGCAGCCAGGTGTTCGACGAGTTCTGCATGCAGGGTACGCGGCCATTTAGCGGGTATATTCGGCAGGCCGAAAGCATCGCTCGAGAATTTGTCGAGACCGATCACCACCACTTCGGCGGGCGCCTCGCGCGGGCCGCGCAGGAGGAACAGGGTGCCGAGGCCGAAGTCTTCTTCGACTCGCAGCACTGCGGGTACGGCACCGGCGAGCATCCCAAACAGCGTTGCCAGCAGGCCAAACAGGGCAAACTGCGGCGCCCTGAGGATCATCGCGTCCACCGCCTGGCTTCAGTCGCGCTCATCGCGGACGCGACGCAGGCTGTCTGGATCGCGGATCACCACCCGGCCGCGGGCCAGGTCGATCCATCCCCGCTTGCGCCACTGTTGCAAGTGCTGATTGACGATCTGGCGCGAGACACTCATGAAGCCGGCCAAGTCCGCCTGCGAGATCTGCAGCACCATGAGGCCATCGACCGTGCTGCCGTGTTCCTCTGCCAGCTTCATCAGCCGTCGCGCCAGCCGCGCCGGAACAGACAGGAACGCTGCCTCCTCGATCAGATCGCTGGTCCAGCGCAGGCGCTTGCACAGTAGTTGCAGGAGGTGCGTGGCGAGGCAGGGCTCTTTCTCGATCAGGGCCAGAAAGTCAGCGCGGCGAATGACGAAAAGTTCCGTGTCGCTCAGTGCATCGGCCGTGGCGGTGCGCGGATGGCCGTCGAGTGCAGCGATCTCGCCAAAGCTGTCGCCGGACTCGAGGATATTGAGGAACACCTCCTGTCCGCCGGGTGTGCTGGCGCTGATCCGCACCTGCCCGGAGATCAGGCCCAGCAGCGCATCACCGGGCTCACCCTGGGCAAAGATGCGGCTGCCGCGGCCGTATGAACGGCGGATCGCGAGCGCGGCCAGCTTGTCGATGGCCGACTCCGGCAGACTGCCGAGGAGCAGATTGGCTTTCAACACGCTGCGAGCGGTCAGGGTCATGACACCCTTTTCCGACTATTTGCGGCGATGTGTCAAGTGCCGGACAGACCAAAAGCGCCCGCCGGGGCATCGTTAGACCGCAGCCAGGAAATTATGCAAGCCTGATCGGGCTGGATTTTGGAATGTGCCCCACGCATTTCAGCGCTCCGCCAGAGCAGACCATGTATTTCCAGAATTGCCTGGCCGGTCGGGGTGCGCTGCCGCCCGAACCCGTCCTCCAGCGGGGGACAAGCGACCGGCCGGGTGTCTCTGCCCGATCGCCAGATAAAAGGACCCGGAGTGCATATGACTCTCAAACAGCAACGCCTCGTGACCGCCGGTCTGCGCGGATTCTGTTGCGCGGGCCTCGCAACGCTGATCACCGCCTGCTTCTCGTGGACCTTTGTCACTTCGGTTGCCACACCGCAAATCGGCACCGTTTCTGGACAAAGCAACACGCTTTAGCGACCATGCGCCCGGCACCCGGACCGGACCCCCAGCATGGACATCAGCAATCAGCACAATCTGCTCGTACCCCTCCTGCCGGAGAGCGCAATGAAGTTCGGCGTCCGCGTCGGTCTGCCCGCTGCTGACCCCTTGAGCGACGTGCTCGGTGCAGACTGGCAGCGCGAGCACTGGTTTGCGACCGCTGCTGCGCGCGATGCAGCCTTGCGCGAAATGGCACGGCGTCATCCTTTCAGCCGGATTGGCGACACGCCGAGCATCCGCCTGGAAGCTATCCAGCGTTAACCCGACGCGACGGTGATTCGTCTGCGACAAGGACTGGCCAGCGGCCTCGCAGCGTTTTTCATCGCTGCTACGGCAACTGCCGCTGACCGCACCCTACCCGAAGAAATCGTCGTCACCGCCACCCGCTATCCGGTGGCAGCACTCGATCTGGCCGGTAACACCGCCCGCCTTGATACAGAGCGCATTGAACTGCTGAATGCCAGTCATATCCATGAAATCACGGCAGAGATTCCCGGCACCTGGATCACGCGCGGCAGCGGCCAGGAAAGCATCACTGCAATCCGCTCACCGGCCCTAACGGGACCAGGTTCCTGCGGCAGCTTCCTGTTTCTGGAAGACGGCGTCGCCATCCGGCCGACCGGCTTCTGCAATGTGAACGAAACCTTCGAGATGGTGTCGGAACTCGCCAGCGCCATCGAGGTGATCCGCGGGCCGGCTTCAGCGCTGTATGGCTCGAATGCCCTGCACGGCACGCTGAACGTACTGTTGCCCGAGCCGGGGCCGGACACGCTTTATGTCAGCGGCGAGGCTGGACCGGACAGTTTCATGCGCGGCAAGCTGATCTGGGGCAACGGTACCGGGAGCGGCGATGGCCTGATCGGCGGCCTGGTCTACGATCACAGCGATGACTTTCGCGACTCGGCCGGTTACAGCCAGGCCAAGGGTTTTCTGAAGTACGGGACTGATCTGCGCGGCGGTCAGCTCGAACTTGCTTTCAGCGGCACCCTGCTTGATCAGGACACGGCCGGATTCATATACGGCGAGAACGCCTACCGGGACGAATCGCGACGCCACACCAACAGCAACCCGGATGCCTATCGCCGGGCAAACAGCCAGCGTTTCAACGCCAGCTGGCAGCCGGATGGCAACCGGGCCGATGACGGCTGGAAACTGATCGGCTTCCTGCGCCGTTCCGAAATGGATTTCCTGCAACATTTTCTGCCCGGCCAACCGGTGGAAAAAAACGGACAGTGGAGCGGCGGCGCCACCCTGCTGCGCTATACGACACTCGGTCCGGCACGGATCACTGCCGGCTTCGATACCGAAATCGCCGACGGCTACCTGAAAGAAACCCAGGAAAGCGCGGACACCGGCAACCGGCCGCAGGGCCGGCACTACGATTACGATGTCTGGCAGTATCTCGCCTCGCCTTATGCACAGGCTGAGCTGCCGCTGAATGCACGGTGGGCGCTGACCGGCGGCCTGCGCTTTGAATGGCTGCGCTATGACTACGACAACCGGATGCTGGATGGAAATACGCGCGAGGATGGCACTGCATGTACACCGCCCTGCCTTTACAGCCGCCCGGCTGACAGCAGCGAGAACTATACAAATCTGGCACCGAATCTTGGCCTGCTGTTCCGGCTGGATGCGGAAAATTCGGCCTACCTCACGCTGACGCGCGGTTTTCGCGCACCGCAGGCAGCGGAACTCTATCGCCTGCAGGCCGGACAGAATGTCGCTGACCTCCATTCCGAAACCATCGACAGCCTCGAACTTGGCTGGCATCACCAGTCAGCGCATCTGGATCTGTCCGTTGCAACATTTGCCATGCACAAGGACCACTACATCCTGCAGGACTCCAACCGCTATAACGTCAGTGATGGCGAAAGCCGGCATGTCGGCGCTGAACTCGACGCCGAAGCGCGGCGCGACAACGGACTCTATGCCGGAATTGCCGCGACCTGGATAAAACAGACCTACGCCTTCAGTCAGCAGATCGCCGGCGGTGAAACCATCACCTCGGGCAATGACATCGATACAGCACCGCGCACGCTGGGCAGCCTGCATATCGGCTGGTCAGTCAACCCGTGGCTGGCGGAAATCGAATGGATACACCAGGGCAGCTATTACCTGACCGCGCAGGAAAACCAGCGCTACGGCGGTCACGATCTCTTCAACCTGCGCGCCGCCTGGTCGGTCAACCGGGAATGGCGCGTCACGGCGCGCATCAACAATCTCAACGACACCCTCTACGCCGATCGCGCCGACTACGCCTTCGGCGAATATCGCTACTTCCCCGGCCACGACCGGGAGCTGTTTCTTGAACTCAGCTACCAGCGCTGAAGGTACTCAAGGATCTGAATCTGCACGCAGCTTGTACTCGCACTGCGTATAAAGCCGGCGTTCAGGCCCAGCCTGACCAGTCACCGCGGTTCTCAACGACGTGAAACAGCGCCGCGATGACGCGGCGGTCGAACTGCGTACCGGCACCGCGCAAGAGTTCTGCCAGCGCATCGTCCATCGACATGCCCTGCCGGTACGCACGCGCACTGACCAGCGCAACGAAGGCGTTGGCGACTGAAAGTATCCGCCCGGACAGGCTCATCTGTTCTTCAGTCAGGCCGCGCGGATAGCCGCTGCCGTCCAGACGTTCCTGCTTCTGCGCAATCACATCCAGCACCGGGCCATCAAAATCCAGGCCCTTGAGAAGCTCCAGGCTGTAGGCGACATGCTTTTGCAGCAGCTCGCGGTCGGCTGATGTGAGCGGCTCTGTCTTCAACAGCAAATCGCCGGGCAGCATGATCTTGCCGATGTTGGCCAAGGTCGCCGCCAGGCCCAGCGTCGCCTGCTCGTCCGCCGGCAGCTCAAGTTCGCGCGCCACAGCCTGCGCCACCTCGGCCATGCGGTTTGCGTGATGCGCCGAGTATGGATCGTGGAGGTCTACGGCATCTGAAAGCGCGCCGACCAGGCTGCGCAGCATGTCGGCGTGATGCTGCTCGGCCAGACGCAGGTCGGTGACATCGTTCAACACCAAGAGGACCAGTTGTCTTCGCTCGCCGATCCGCTCGACAGGTATGAAGCTGGCCTGGTAACTGCCCAGCGTGGAATCGATCTGCAACTGCATCACGCGCTGTACCGGGACACGCTGCCGGCGCGCTTCGTCGCTGAGCGCAGCGATCTCGGCCGCCATATTTGTGCCGAATATCGCGCTGATCCGGCTGCCGACCATGCCGGCTATCGTGTTCTTTACCGCGTTCGCCGTGGCCTGGTTGGTAAACACCACTTCCTGATCGCGGTTCATGAGCACGGTCAGCACATCGATATTGTCGGTAATCGTATGCAGGAGATCGGTCTGTTTCTGCAGCTTGGCTGCCTTGCTGCGCAGTTCTTCCGCCTGATGCCGCGCGCGCACGCTGCTGCCGTGGCGCCACGCCGCTACTGCAAGCGTCGCGATACTGAACAGCAGCAGGGACAGCGTCGCGAGCAGGAAGCGCCGGCGCTCATCGGCTGTGCTCAAGGCATCCTTCGCGTTGACGCCCTGTATCAGCACCCACGGCTCGCCGGCGGATACCAGACCACGGATCCGCCGGCTGACCTGCAACATCGGTACACCGCGATAGTTGTCGAGGCTCACGAATTCGCCCGGCGACAGCACAGCGGCAACTTCAGCAAGATCGGAGCGCTCGATCGGCAGGCTGCGGCGCAAAGGCGCACCGCCGTCCGGTGTCGGCGAGAGAAAGACGATGGTGTCGTCGTGGCGCGCCACCAGCAGGGTTTCACTGTCTTCGGCAAAGGCCGGCCCGCGACTGAGCAGCGGATAGAGCTCCTGCTCGGCACTGCGCACACCGATCAGCACGCCATTGGGTGGGCCGCCACCGGTCAGGGAGCCGGACACCGCAGCCACCGATACCGCGATCACCACGACGGCGCGGTCCTGGGGATCGAGCCGCAGATCGACCAGCGTCGTGCCCGGACTCGCGAGTGCGTGGCGCATCACGTCACCATAGCTGTCTGCAAGCTCGCCGAGACCCGGCGTGACCACCACCGGCCGAAGTTCGGCATCGAGCAGCGCCAGACCGTAGCTGAGCGAACGCGGCAGGTTGGCCGGCACACGGGTTGCGGGATCGGGCATATAGCCGCCGCGCTCAGCCGCTGCGAGCATCAGGTTGCGCAGATAGGCCTGCTGTGCCGACTCGACCTGTACGCCATCCGGCGTCTGCTGCTGGCGCGCACGCACCAGCTGCCACAGGTAGAGCTGCAGCGATGCATTGTTGGCCAGTTCGCGGAGATCGCGCTGATCGGCAGCCAGCGACCGGGCCAGCGCATCGGCCTTGCTGTCGGCCACCAGGCCGAGGCGTGTCTCCCATTGCAGGAGATCGCGCTGTCGTTCGTTCTCTATATATATGTTGATCAGCAGTCCGCCGATACCGATCAGCACCACCAGGGCGAGAATAGCGGCCATCACAGACCGCCGGATATTCAGCTGCTCGGTCATGGCGCGCGCGGAACGTGAATCCACCAATGGGCTTCATTGATGGAAAATACCGGTGCGTAGTGGACGACATCACGCTGCGACAGTACCGCCTGTACCTGGTTGTCGAGAATAAAAACGTCCATGCCGCGCGCGACTGCCAGCACCGCATGCGGGACGCGCAGATTGGTGTCCTGCACGATCACCAGGCGCAGGTCGTCGTCCGCAAGGCCAAGCCAGCGCAGCGAGAAAAACTTGGTGATGGCGTAGTCCTCACAGTCGCCGCCGTTGCTCAAAAACTCTCTGGGAATGGCCCAGTAATCCTCAACGCCGTAGTTCTGCAGATCGAGCACGTAATTGCGGCTGTTGGCGTAGAGGTTTACGGCCTTCAATTGCTCGCGTACCGGCAGCGTGCGGGTCTGGTCGATAAAGCGCCGCCACTCCGCCATATGACAACGATTGATCATCCGCGCGCTGCAGTCACCGTCCTGCAGATTATCGGTCAGCTGTCTTTCGAGGACCCGCAGCCATTGGGGAAAGTCGGCCAGCCGCTGCTGCGGCTCCTCGGCATAGCCGAACAGGTCCGCAGGAAAGGCCTGGGCTACATTCTGGCCAGCACCGTACAGACCGATCGCAAGCGTCAGTAGAGTTGCTTTAACAGAAGCCGACATGCTTGATTTGAGCTATGGATCGTCATCAAGTAAGGTGCACAAGTGTTTGCGACTAGAACAAAAAGGATTATGGAAAGCAAGCTCTTACGCCGATTATCACCGGCCCCCTTCCTGGCCCTGCTGCTCGTTTGCACGCCGCTGCTCGCAGATCAGCTGCAGGACGACTTTGACCAGGCCATGCAGGCTGTCGACCAGAACAAGCTGCGCACTGCGAGGGAACGTTTGACCAGCCTGCTGGCTACAAACCCGAGCCTGAGCCGGGCGCGGCTCGAACTTGCCCGGGTGTACTACCTTGCCGAGGACTATCCCAAGGCGCGCGAGGAAGCACAGCGTGTCGCCGATGACCCGAACACACCGCCATCGGTACGCGCCACCGTGCTCGCATTTCTCGCGCAGATAGATGCCGACCAGAAGAATGGCACGGGGCGACATCACTGGACACCTTCAATCTATGCCGGACTGATGTATGACTCCAACGTCAACGTCGGCCCGTCACGCGACATCATCGACATCAACGGCACCCCCGCCACCGTACTTCCCGAATCGCAGGAGAAGGACGACTGGGCGATGGTGATCAGCCCCGGTATCGCGCACACCTGGAATCCTGGCAAGCGCTTCGACGCCGGCGAACAGCAGGGATATTTCCTGTGGCAGAGCCAGGCCAACGCCTACTACCGCGCCTATGCCGATGAAACCGATTACAACCTCGGTATCCTGACCTTGCGCACCGGTCCCGCCTGGATCGTGCCGGGACACTGGCGCGCCGGCATCGGCCTGCAGGGCGACCAGATTTTTCTTGGCGGCGACAACCTGGCCTGGTTCACGACGCTGAACCCGAACATCACCTGGGAACTCGGCAACAATACCGAACTGTCGCTGGATGGCATCGCCACCGATCGCCGCTATCACGACAACGATGAGGACGGGCGGGAAGGCGTGTACCTGAGCGCGAACGCAATCCTTAGCCATTACTACAGGAACCGGACTATCGGCATACAGGCCGGTATCGGCTATGCCAACTTCAATGCGGACGATGATCGTTTTGGGTATGACGCACCCGATCTGATGCTTGGCGTGATCGTCGAGGCCTGGCAGGGCGGCTCGGTCTACGCGCGGGTCAACTATCGGCATTACGAGTTCGACGGGCCCGAGCCTGCACCCTTTGCGCCGGCAGTGCGCGACGAGGACGAAATCCGTATCGCCGTCGGCTTTCAGCATCAGTTCCGCAGCGATGCGTTGCAGAACTGGGTGCTGCTCGGCAGCTGGGTGCACACCAACAACAACTCGAACGTCGCAATCTATGAGTATGACCGCGACGTCGTAAATCTCGGTATGGCGCGCAATTTCTGAGACGAAAAACCGAAGCAACAGCTTATGGAAAATGTGACGCAGATCACATGAATGACAACCGATCGGTGACCTGCGACACAATCTGGTGTAGAAAGAATATCAACCGTCCATGGATGGACGGACGATAAATATAAACAGGGCAAGCCGCGCTACAGCGGCGCCCGGGGAAGATCAGCATGAAAACTCTCAGCCTGTTAGCCGTTCTGTTTTTGTTCGCATCTCCGCTGGCAGCGACTGCTGCCGGCGCACCGCAATCTGATGCCGACTGCGCCGCCCTGATCGAGCGCTGGGCGACCGATCCCAAGGCTGCACCGAAACAGGTTATCAACGACTGCAAGGACCAGCTGGCTCGCGCTTCGGCGCTGCCAGTCGCGGCAGCATCCGTGCAGATGGCTGCCGTCGATCCCTGCGCGGGACCCGGTGCGGCAGACTCGGTGCTCTGCTGGGGACCGTGGGCCAGCGTTGCGCCAGCAGCCGCCGGTTTCACCCCCGACATCTCACAGGCATCCGTACCGGATCGCGATATCTGCAATGCACGTACCGAGCAATGCCAGCCTCTGGTCGCCGAAGCGCCACCCGAGCTGCCACTCGGGAGCTGCACACCTGGGACGCCGTGTGGATTTGCTACGGTCGTCAGCGGCACCGCTTTCACGGATGACGCAGAGGACACGGCGTTCGGACGCTTTGACATGGCGCCCGACAGCAGCCGCTTCAGCATCGCACCGGAAAGCGGCGGCGAAAACATCGAGTCGGTAGGGATGACCACCTATCCCGACGGTCCGGGTTATATCCGCGCCAACGGCAGCGAGGGAGATCTCCTTTCCTATCTGAATGCCAGCATAGAACAGGATGGCGAGGGACAGGCACTGATCGCCTCTGATCTGTGGGCCCACGGCACGCTCGAAAATGCCCGGTCAGGTCGTTTTGCATGGGGCATTGCCACCAGCCAGCCCGGGCTCGACACGCTCAACGCGGGCAATGTCAGCCTGAACTTTGCAGGGGCGATGGGGGTGGATCCCACCACGGTCGGCTCCATGACCATCGCCTTCGGCACCAACCCGACTTGGACCGGTACCTGGACCAACCCCGCTTACAGCTTCGGTGCCGGTGGCACGGTGAGTGGTGCAGATCTGATTTCACAACCAGGGCAGTTCACGAGTAATGTCAACGCGGCCCAGAGCTTCGTGCAGGGCGCACTGGTTGGCGAACAGGGTGCCCCACGCGGCATAACTCACATCATTGACGTCACACTCGAAGGACAGGGCCGCATCAAGGATATAGGCCTGCTCCGCGAAGTGATCGCCACACCTGTCATCAGCCCATAACCGGCTTGTTTACGCGAGAAACGCCATGCAAAAAATCCAACGCCTGACTGCCACGCTGCTGCTGATCGTTACCGGTACTGCCGCGCAGGCTGCCAGTCTCGCTCTCATGCCCTCTGCCGATACGGTGCAGCAGTTCGGCGCCTTTACCGTGAACCTGGTGCTCAATGCTGCGGGCGCGGAAGTAAAAGGCACGCACCCGGGACAGCACGGTGGCGAAATCAAGGTGAGCTTCGACCAGACCTTGTTGCGCTACGATGGCTTCAGCCTGGCGAGTGGTCTCGGCTTTATCTACTCACCGGCGGTCACCACGAGTGGCAATACCCAGACAGTACGGCTCGGTTTCAACAAGGCTGCTGATACCGGTACGGTCGGTATATTCAGCTTCACAGCAATTGGCGTCACCCCCGCCGGTAGCCCGACAGTTCTCGATCTTCAAGATGCGAGTATTTTAGCCAGCAGCTTCGCCAACTATCTGCCCAACAAGCAGGCATTCACCCCGGTATTCATCGATGCCCAGGTGAACATTACCGCCGTGCCGCTGCCGGCCAGCGTCTGGCTGCTCGGCACTGCGCTCGGTGGACTGGCCGCACGGCGCCGCTTCCGCCGCACTGGCTGAGAGGTCGTCGGCATGCGGGCCGGTGTACTGGCCCTCGCGCTGCTGCTGAATACGGCGGCTTGGGCCGCACCACCCGAGGTACCGCCCCAGGTACCAGCCCAGGATCCGGCCTGGCACATCCCGCTTGCACCCGATACCGCCGGCGAGTCACAACGGCCTGAGGCTGTGCGCCTGCGCGAGGCGGTCACTCATTACCAGGAGATTGCCGCTGCGGGCGGCTGGCCAGAAATTCCGGCAGGTACCGTGCTGCAAGCCGGGCAGCGTGATGTGCGCGTCGCGCTGCTGCGCGATCGCCTGCGCCTCAGCGGTGATTTCAGCGGCATACCGGCCACCGCCGATGCGTGGTTCTTCGACCAGCCCACAGCGGAGGGGCTACAGGCCTTCCAGCGCCGCCACGCCCTGCCCGACACCGGTCAACTGGACGAACGCACCCGCACGGCACTCAACGTACCGGTCGCTGCACGTATCCAGCAGCTGCAGGCCACGCTCACGCGCTGGAACTGGCTGCCGCGTGATCCGGGGCCGCGCTACCTGTGGATCAACGTGCCCGAGGGTTCGCTCGATTACATCGACGGACGAAAGACCGTACTGCGCATGCGGATTATCGCCGGCCATCCAAGCCGGCCGACGCCGAGCTTCAAGGACGAGGTGCGGCAAATCGTCTTCAATCCGTCCTGGTCGGTACCACATACCATCGCCGTTGAAGACCTGCTGCCCGCCCAGCAGGCTGATCCGGACTTCTTCGACCGACTCGGCATCCGTGTCGTTCGCGGCAGCGGCCCGGCTGCCCGCGAAATCGATGCCCGGCAGATCGACTGGCAGCGCGTCAGCCCGCAGCGCTTCCCCTACCGGCTTCTGCAGAAACCCGGCCCGCTCAACAGTCTCGGCCACTACAAGCTGACCATGACCAATAGCTACGATATTTACCTGCACGACACGCCGTCGCGACGACTCTTCGATCTGGCCAGCCGAACGCTCAGCTCAGGTTGTATCCGCCTGGAGCAACCGGAAGAACTGGTCAGGTTGCTGCTTGAGGGCAGGCCATTGCCAGCCGGCACGAAGGATGGAACCAGGACCCGGAATGTCGCGCTCCCGAGGCCGATTCCGGTCTATATCGTCTACCTGACATCGTGGGTTACACCTACAGGTGAGGTCAATTTCCGGCCAGACGTTTACGGGCGGGACGCGGGACTGCGATAATCGCAAGCTTCGCGAAGCTGACTCCTCAAGGAATCCCAAGATGGCAGAACCAAAGCTCAGCGCACCTGCGGGCGGCGCCAAGATCACCATCAGCAACGGCAAGCTGACGGTCCCGAACAATCCGATCATCCCCTTCATCGAAGGCGATGGCACCGGCCCCGACATCTGGCGCGCCTCAGTCCGCGTCCTGGATGCCGCAGTCGCCAAGGCCTACGGCGGCAAGCGCAAGATCCACTGGATGGAAGTCTTTGCCGGCCAGAAGGCCTGGGACAACTACAACACCTGGCTGCCCGACGCGACCGTCGAGGCCTGCCGCGAATATCTGGTGTCGATCAAGGGTCCGCTGACCACGCCGATCGGCGGCGGCATCCGCTCGCTGAACGTCGCACTCCGCCAGTTGCTTGATCTCTACGTCTGCCTGCGCCCGGTGCGCTGGTTCAAAGGCGTGCCCTCGCCGGTGAAAAAGCCGGAAGAAGTAGACATGGTGATCTTCCGCGAGAACACCGAAGACATCTATGCCGGCATTGAGTTTGAAGCCGGCACCGAAGCGAACAAGAAGTTTCTCGAACTGTTCAAGGCCAACTTCCCGAAGGAGTACGCCAAGATCCGCTTCCCGAATACCTCGGGCATCGGCATCAAGGCCATTTCACAGGAAGGTACCGAGCGACTGTTCCGCGCCACGATCGAGTACGCGATTGCCAACAAGAGCAAGAGCATCACGATCGTGCACAAGGGCAACATCATGAAGTACACCGAAGGCGCCTTCCGCAACTGGAGCTATGCGGTTGCAGAACGCGAATTCGGCAGCAAGGTCTACACCTGGGACCAGTGGGAACGGACCAAGGCTGACAAGGGCGAGAAGGCTGCCAACGAAGAACAGAAAGCGGCACTGGCCAAAGGCGCAATACTCATCAAGGACGCTATCGCTGACATCACGTTGCAGCAGGTACTGACCCGTCCCGCCGAGTTCGATGTGATCGCGACGATGAACCTGAATGGCGACTACCTGTCCGACGCCCTCGCCGCCCAGATCGGCGGCATCGGTATCGCGCCGGGCGGCAACGTCAACTACATCACTGGTCACGCCGTATTCGAGGCCACGCACGGCACCGCACCGAAGTATGCCAACCTCGACAAGGTCAACCCGGGTTCGGTGATCCTGTCCGGCGAAATGATGCTGCGCTATATGGGCTGGACGGAAGCTGCCGACAGCATCATCAGCGCGATGGACAAGACCATCGGCGACAAGACCGTGACCTACGACTTCGCCCGACTGATGGATGGCGCCACCGAAGTAAAGTGCTCCGAATTCGGCGACGCGCTGATCCGGAACATGTAAGTGCGGCTGTAGGAGCGGCTTCAGCCGCGATGATCGGTGTCCCGGTCAGGGGATCGCGCCTGAAGGCGCTCCTACACGCGATTATCCGTCGGGGGATCGCGCCTGAAGCCGCTCCTACACGCGATAACCCGTCAGGCGGATCGCGCCTGAAGGCGCTCCTGTGGAAATTACAGCATGTCGCGATACGAGGTTCTGCAGGCGGAACTGGCTCCGCTGAGCCGCAGGCAGCATGTCGCGATCATGCTGCCGACGGTCGTCGCCGCAGTTGCTCTCGGCCTCAGCGCCAGCAACTATCGCAGTGGACTGACCCTGGCATTAGCCGCTCTCCTGCTGCTGCCCATACCAACCCACTACCTCTGGCGGACACTTTTTCCCGCCTATCGCCAGCACGCAGACCGCCGCGCTGCCATTCAGCGCGAACTGCGCGGACTGGACAAACGCATCACCGCGATCTTCGCTGGCTACCGGGAACGGCGACAGGGCGAACACTTCAAGAAGGCCTATGAACTCGCCGGCCGACCGCTCCGCGAGCTGGAAGAAGCCCTCTCGGTCGGCATGTTCCGCGAACGGCGCGAGGTGTTCGTCACTGCCTTCATGCGTCGTGGTATCGCGGTACGCGTCACCGCCTCGATCGGTTCACCGATGCGCTGCTCGGCCGCCGACAACCCGGCGCGCTGGAAGGAACACGTCGAGCGACTCGGCTGCGACGAGATCCGCCAGTATCACAACCACCCGGCACATGACGGCCACACCTCGCCCTCGCGGACAGATGTCAGGACCTCGAAAACGCTGCGCACGCTGCTCGGCCCGCACGGCACGCGGCTGCGCTCACTGATCATCTGCTGGAACAGGGCCCGGGAATGGAAGGTCTTCGAGCACGACACGAGCGGCAAGCACTGGCTGCACTTCGAGTTTGATGCCGCTGCATAGAGGCGACGGCAGCCAGCCCGCCTCAACTCAACTCAACTCAACTCAACTCAGCTCAGCTCAGCATCGGACTGCCGGCGGCCCTGATCAGTTGCAGGAAGTCCTCGCCATAGGCGGCCAGCTTGCGCTCGCCGATACCGGACAGCGTGGCCAGTGCCTGCGGGTCCTGCGGCCGCAGGCGCACCATTTCCGCCAGCGTTGCATCGTGAAACACCACATAGGGCGGCACGTTCTGCGCTTTGGCGAGTGTCATGCGCAGTTCGCGCAGCGCATCCCAGAGTTCCCGGTCTGCAACAGAGGAAAAACTTCCGGCAGCACTGCTGCCGGGTTTGCTGCTGCGCTTTGTTCTGCTCTTGACGGCCGGCGCCTCGCGACGCAACCACAGCTGCTCCTCGCCCCGCAGCACAGCCCGACAGGCATCGGCGAGCTGCAGGCCGCCGTGTCCGTCGACATCAACGCTGAGCAGGCCGCGCGCAATCAGCTGACGATAAATGCCGCGCCAGGCGGTGGCACTGAACTCCGTGCCGATGCCGAAGGTTGAAATCCGGTCATGACCGAAACGACGGATCCGCTCGTCCTCCTTGCCCAGCAGTACATCGATCAGATACATCACGCCGAAGCGCTGCCCGGTACGGTGTACACAGGACAACGCCTTTTGTGCGGCCAGCGTCGCATCCCAGGTTTCCGGTGCTGTAAGGCAGTTGTCGCAGTTGCCGCAGGGCGCGCGCAACTGCTCACCGAGATAGGCCAGCAGCGCCTGGCGGCGACAGCTGGTCAGCTCACAGAGACCGAGCATCGCATCGAGCTTGTGGCGCTCCACGCGCTTGTGCGCGTCGTCAGCACCGGACTCAGCCATCATCTGCCGCAGCATGATCACGTCCTGCAGGCCGTAACTCATCCAGGCATCGGCCGGCAGGCCATCACGCCCGGCACGCCCGGTTTCCTGGTAATAGGCCTCCACGCTCTTCGGCAGGCTGAGATGCGCGACAAAGCGCACATTGGACTTGTCGATACCCATGCCGAAAGCGATGGTCGCCACGACCACCAGCCCCTCTTCACTGATGAAGCGTGACTGATTCGCGCTGCGCACGTCGGCGCCGAGGCCCGCGTGATAGGGCAGCGCCGGCACGCCCTTGCTGTTAAGCCACACGGCCAGATCATCGACCTTCTGCCGCGACAGGCAGTAAACGATGCCCGCCTCGCCCGCGTGCTCCTCGCGAATGAAGCGCAGCAGTTGCTCACGCGAATTACCCTGCCCCTCGTGGATGCGGTAACGGATATTTTGCCGGTCGAAGCTGCTGATGAATATCTGCGCTTGATTCAGCCCGAGCCGGGTGATGATCTCCTCCCGGGTCCGCTCATCGGCAGTGGCAGTCAGCGCGATACGTGGCACTTCCGGATAACGCTCGTGCAGCACCGAGAGCTGCAGGTATTCAGGCCGGAAGTCGTGCCCCCACTGCGACACGCAGTGCGCCTCATCGATGGCAAACAGCGCGACCGGAACGGCATCGAGAAGCTCGAGCATGCGCTCCATCATCAGTCGTTCGGGCGCGACATAGAGCAGATCGAGTTCACCGGCGCGCAGCTCACGCTCAACCCGGCGGGCCTCATCAGGACGCAATGCCGAATTCAGAAAGGCTGCCCGCACACCCACCTGGCGGAGTGCGGCAACCTGATCCTGCATCAGCGATATGAGCGGCGAAATGACGATGCCAGTGCCATAGCGGATCAGGGCAGGAATCTGGTAACACAGCGATTTGCCGCCGCCGGTCGGCATCAGGACCAGGGCATCCTTGCCAGCGATCAGGCTGGCAACCACCTGATCCTGGGGTGCGCGGAAACCGTCGTAGCCGAACACGCTACGGAGGATATGGGCAGCCTGATCAGGCATCAGCGCAGCTGATTGTCTGGGGTCGGACCGAAAAACATCTCAAAACCTGCGCCAATGCCGGGATTGATCTCCCGCTTCTCGTCCAGTGTCTCACGCGGCCAGGTCAATGATGTCAACAGTTCGAGAAACAGCCACTTGCGGAATACTTGCCGGCGATAGCGCACTTCTGCGCCGTAGTTCTGAATGCGCACATCGGCACCTGTTTCACCACTCAGCAGCA
This sequence comes from Gammaproteobacteria bacterium, assembly GCA_049290495.1. GTDB lineage: Bacteria > Pseudomonadota > Gammaproteobacteria > Steroidobacterales > SHZI01. Next base: position 74,543 of record JBATNV010000318.1, read on the forward strand.
GCGAATAACTGATGGCACGACGCTGCCCAAAGCTCTGGTAGGCGGTCACGCTGGTGCCCCAGTCCAGGCCCTCGGTATCCTCGGCAATCGTACCGATATTGTTCCAGCGCAGCAGCAAACGGGGACTGACCAGGTGATCGAATGCAATCTGCGTCGTCTCACCAAAACCCCGGCTGTCGCGCCAGAAGGGCGTCTCGCGAAAGCGCAGCATGTTATTTTCATTAAAGATGAAGTTTCGCCGGTAGCTTGCCTTGACGTAAGGGTCGACCGGAAAGCGGAGCCGCACACCGATACCGACGTCGAAACCTTTCTCGAGATCGTCCTGCTTCGCATAACCGAGACCGAGCAGCCAGGCGTCGTCAGTCTGCGGACCGAGAATCGCTGGCCGTGAGTTTCCGGAGTCTGCGGGACGGTCTTCTACGAGTTCCTGCTCATCACCGCGGCCCAGGGTGATTCGCGCCCGGTTCTGAAGAACTGGCAACGCGAGTCGCGCCCTGAATTTCAGTCGCGTATCAAGCTTGTCGCGCCGGTCCAGCGTCTCGTACACGCCGATCCGCCCATAGGTCTCATTCGAATCCTGGTCAAAGCGCGGGGTGCCAAACAGGCCATCGAACCAGGCAGTCGCGCCGCACACACCGGAATAGACACCACGCTGGACCTCATCGATCCATTCATCAGCCTCAGTATCGACTTTGTTGCATGGCGAAGCTGGCGCTTCGGGGGGCGGTGCCGGAGGTCCCGCTGCCACGTCTTCGTCCGCCACAGGTTCTTCGTCCACAGCGAAGCATGGCTGGGCCATCACTAAAGACAGCCCAAGCACGCAGACGCCGCCTGTCAGACGCAGGTACATGACATAACACCGCCTGAACTGTACGCGAAAATCCGCATACAGAACCAACATCGCACTATGCGGCAGATACTGGACCCGGGGGCGGTCTTGATTCCAGCAGGCAGATCTCAGACTCGTAAGCCGCCTTCTCCGCCTTGAGACGTGCGGTATCCCAGTGCAGATATTTCGCAGCCACTGACACGGCGCCCTGTAAAGCACCGCGACCGAGATCCGGACCGAGGCCGGCCATGCAGCGACGCAGGAGGATGTCGGCCATACCCAGCGCAAACTCGTGCTGGACGGCGAATACGACTTCGGCCGCGATGGCCCCGCTGCAGCTGCAGATCATCGCAGCCAGGTCCGGATCGCGAATTGCCAGCGCCGCCACCGCAGGTGCACGTGCACCATAGACCTCGACCAGATGCAGCTGGCTGGCTGCGTCCAGCCCTGGCACGCGGGCGAGCTCAGCAAGAATCGCCTCACGGTCACCGCCACCGCCCGGCAGTGCCCGTTCGGCAGTACTACACGGAGCAGTGTTCATACTAAGGCGCTGCACCACCTGATCGACTGCCTCTTCAGCCAGGTGCCGGTAAGTCGTGATCTTCCCGCCGATGATGGAATACAGACCGCGCGCCGTGCGCCCGTGATGACGAATCTGGTGACGACGCGTGATCGCCGCGGTCTCGCGCAGGCCCTGACGCGGCAGCGGCCGCAGTCCGCTGTAGGCATACAGCACACTGTCACGACTCAGTCGGGCACCCGGAAACACATTGGCCGCCTCGGTGAGCAGATAAGCAATCTCGCCCTCCTCGGCATGCACGCTGGCCGGGTTGGCATCACAGCGCGTGTCCGTGGTACCGATCAGCACCAGCCCGTTCCACGGCAGGATAAAAAACGGCCGTCCATCGCTGCGCGCTTCGGCATAACAGGCCACATCTGACATGCCAGCGAAACGCTGCACCACGATGTGCGTGCCCTTGGTCGGGCCCATGAAGCGCGGCATCGGACAGTCAGCACCGGCCAGCACGCGATCTACCCAGGGGCCGGCAGCGTTGACGACAGCCGGCGCGGTGAGACTTTCCTGCTGGCCACTAAGGCTGTCGCGTACCACGACGCCCTGTACCGCGTTGCCC
>JBATNV010000319.1:0-2096 GCA_049290495.1 Gammaproteobacteria bacterium
GCATCACAGCGCGTGTCCGTGGTACCGATCAGCACCAGCCCGTTCCACGGCAGAATGAAAAACGGCCGGCCATCGCTGCGCGCTTCGGCATAACAGGCCACATCCGACATGCCAGCGAAACGCTGCACCACGATGTGCGTGCCCTTGGTCGGGCCCATGAAGCGCGGCATGGGACAGTCGGCACCAGCCAGAACGCGATCGACCCAGGGACCGGCGGCGTTGACGATGGCGGACGCAGTGAGACTTTCCTGCTGGCCACTGCGGCTGTCGCGTACCACGACGCCCTGTACCGCGTTACCCTCAAGCACGATGCGCTCGACGGTCGTGTACGTGCGGATCACGGCTCCCGCCGCGTGCGCAGACAGCGCGTTCTCGACCACCAGCCGCTCGACAAAAGTCACCTGCGCATCGTGATAGAGGATGCCGCCATCAAGCCCCTCGCCATTCAGCGCCGGCACCTTTGCCAGCGCCGCATCAGGCGACAGGCGCTGATGGCCGGGCAATAAACCGCCGATCGACAGCAGGTCATAGATCCACAGGCCGAAATCGATCGTATTCATGCCACGCCGGCTGTGGGCATAGACGGGGATCAGCAGCGGCAAGGGCTGGACGAGGTGGCCGGCGTTGCGCAACAGATTCGCGCGCTCCTGCAATGACTCGTGCACGAGTCCGAGTTCACCGAACTCCAGGTACCGCAGCCCGCCGTGGATCAGCCGGCTCGACCAGCGCGTGGTGCTGCTGCAGAGATCGGCCTGCTCGACCAGGCAGGTGCGCAGGCCCCGCAGTGCGGCATCGCGCGCGATACCGGCACCGTTGATGCCGCCGCCGATAACGATCAGGTCAAATTGCATTGCTTGTGGGGGCAGCTGCTGCTTGTGGGAGCGGCTTCAGTGGGAGCGGCTTCAGCCGCGATCTTCATCCCTGGCCGGGGATCGCGGCTGAAGGCGCTCCTACGTGGGGCGGGTCTGGCCGGTGCCATGAACCAGGTACTTGTAGCTGGTGAGCTGCTCGGCGCCAACCGGACCACGGGCATGGATGCGGCCAGTCGCAATACCGACCTCTGCGCCCATACCGAATTCACCGCCATCGGCAAACTGCGTTGAAGCGTTATGCAACAGGATCGCACTGTCCAGATCGTGGAGAAATTTCTCGGCCGCCTGTACATCGTCCGTGACAATCGATTCGGTATGCCCCGAGCCGTAGCGCGTGATGTGCACGATGGCGGCATCGATATCGCTGACCACGCGACAGGCGAGGATTGCGTCCAGATATTCGGTGCTCCAGTCGGCCTCATCGGCCGGCCTGACACGCGCATCGAGCTTGCACAGCTCCGCATCGCCACGCAGTTCGCAACCGGCCGCAACCAGCGCGTCGGCAATCGGCTGCCAGTGGGTCGCCAGGCAATCGCGGTCGATCAGCAGGGTCTCAGCGGCACCGCAGACGCCGGTGCGGCGCATCTTCGCATTCAGCACCACATCGACAGCCATCGCCACATCAGCAAAGCGGTGCACATAAACGTGACACAAGCCCTCGAGATGACCCATCACCGGCACACGTGCGTCCGCCTGGACGCGCGCGATCAGGCTCTTGCCACCACGGGGCACGATGACATCGATGAACTCCTGCATGTTTGCCAACAGATAACCGACGGCATCGCGGTTCGCGGTCGGCACCATCTGTATCGCTGTTTCCGGCAAGCCGCCAGCACGCAGGCCGGTGACGAGCGCCGCGTGGATCGCATGGCTGGAGTGAAAGCTTTCTGAGCCGCCGCGCAGGATCACGGCATTGCCGGACTTCAGGCACAGCGCGCCGGCATCGGCAGTAACGTTCGGCCGGCTTTCATAAATGATGCCGATCACGCCGAGCGGTACGCGGACCCGCTGGATGCGCAGGCCGTTCGGACGCAGCCATTCGGCGATGATCGCACCGACCGGGTCTGGCAGCTCCGCTACCGCTTCGATGCCCGCCGCCATCGCCTCGACGCGTTGCACGTCAAGCGCCAGCCGGTCAAGCAGTGCGGCCGAAAGATTTCGTTTCTGCGCCGCCGCCATATCGCGGGCATTGGCGGCGAGGATCTGGCTGCCTTGCGCACGAAT